>CAPNAV010000006.1 GCA_948663575.1 uncultured Candidatus Saccharibacteria bacterium | reverse complement strand
AACACAAACGGATTAACAAAAAACTTACCTCCACAAATGGTAGATATTATTCATACAATTCCAATAAGAATCAACCATAAACCACATTGTTTTTTATGATTAAACTCCGGTACCTCTTTCTTTAAATTGAACATAATCCAATCATCCATTCCAAACAATAAATTACTATAAATCTTTCAAACTACAAAATTGTGATTTGCAATTATCTATGTCCTATATAATTTAAAAATTTAGTTGTTAACGGTTTGAATATTAAATACATGACATACCCAATACTTCCACCTATGACATTGGTTATTAAATCCGTTATATCTGCCGATCTAGCACTATTGATCAAAGGCTGTAATAACTCAATTCCTAGACTTAATAAGAAAGTATAAACAACAACTTTTAAAAACCCAGCATTTCTTTTTACTAAGGGCATTAGGAAGCCAAAAGGAATTGTCATTATTATATTCAATCCTACTTGTCTCATAAAATCACCTCTACTATTTAGAACATCAATAAATGGAACTAAATTCATTGAATCATATGGGTGATTAAATATGAATGGTAAAGATGTTATTATCGGCATTAAGGTAAAGAATAATACAAAAGATAAGTATATGTACATTAAAGTATTTACAAGTAGTACATCTCTACCTTCTTCTTTCCATTTTCTATAAAATATCCAAAAATATATTATTGTTAAAACTGCGAAATCTACCAACTCTTTCATTTTCTTGCCTCACTTCTAAATCGTAATCTATCTTATTATAACATTTTGCTGGGGTTTAGGTGCAGGCTATGGCGAGGACGAGGGTAAGGACAGCGGAATAACATTCTGCCTAGTGCGGCGCTTGAGGGGCGTTATTTGGCACCGCGGTGAGTGATGATCGCCCAGATGGTGCGGAAAATGATGCGAAAGTCGAGGCCGAGGGACCAGTTTTGGATGTAGTAAATGTCGAGGGCGCGGCGTTCTTCAAAGCTGATGTCGCGGCGGCCGGAGACTTGGGCGAGGCCAGTGAGGCCGGATTTGACGGTGAGAAGGAGAGAGCGGTCGCCGTAATGATGGAGTTCGCCGGGGACGAGGGCGCGAGGCCCGACGAGAGAAATGTCTCCCTTCAAGACGTTGAAAAGCTGCGGGAGTTCGTCGAGCGACGTGGAGCGGAGGAAACGCCCGAAATTGGTGATACGGGGGTCTTTGTCGATCATGTCGCCATTGTCACGGTATTTTTTGATGAGGCCCGGCTTGCCGATTTTTTGGAAAGCTTCCTCAGGAGAAAGGCCGCAGAATTCGGGCTTCATGGAGCGGAATTTATAGATTTTGATGCGGCGATTGTAGCGGGATAAGCGAGTGTCGGCATAGAAAACGGGGGCTCGAGGATCCATGAGTTTTTGGATGATGTAGATGACTAGCATGGGGATCGCGGCGATGATTATGGAGATAAAGCTAATGATAATATCGCTGAGACGCTTGACGAAACGGGCGGAGCTGGCGGTGAGCGGAGTGACGCGGACGAGAATAGCCGGAGTGTCGCCGATGAGTTCGAGCTCGCCCATTTGGGAGGTCAACATGGCGTTTGAGGGGACGAAATAGTATAAGAGATGGCGATTGACGGCTTGCTGGTAAACATAATCGGTGCGACGATCGTCGGTTTGGAAGATAACATCGGGCTTGGCGCGGCGCAGGGCTTCGCGCAGAGAGGAATATTGGCGTTTTTTGAGGTCTTTTGGGATGTATTTTTTGGCGGCAACCACGCCGGAAAGCGTGAAACCGGATTCGGGAAAGGCGGAGATATAGTCGGCGAGGAATTCGGTGTTTTTGCTGTTGCCGATGATGATAGCTTTGAGGGTGCCACGGCGAGATTTGAAGACTAAACTGCGAACAAGATGTACGACGCCCCTAAAAAGACAGAGGAAAATAAAGCAAGAAATAATCGTATAAAGCGCCATGACGCGGACTGGAAAAAGATCGACGAGGAAGAAAAAGTCGTAAGCAATTATCGACATGACACCGACTACCGAGGCAAGAAAAAGACGGCCAAACTCGCTCCAGCGGCTATTACCAAGGAAAATGGACTTTTTGTAAAGGCCGAAAGCGGCGAGAATTAGAATATAGAGAGGCACGAGACAAAAGAGGGAGAGAACGAACTCAAAAGGGGCGACTTCAAAGTAGAAGGGGCGCTGGTCAATATGAGTGCGCATGAGATAGGCCGCCAAAAAGGAGAGTAAAATAGCGCAAGAGTCACCAATAATCAGGAAAATATGGAAAATGAAGCCAAAATCTTTCTTCATATGAATATTATAACATAATAAGGCTTTTTTATGAACTGCTTCCCTCTATTTTTGGGAGCGAAAAGGTGCATTATGGTAAAATAGAGAGAAGATAGGAGAGAGGATGAGTAAAGGAAAGATTTTGGTAACAGGGGGGACTGGGTATATCGGATCACATACGACGGCGGAGCTGATTGAGGCTGGATATGAGGTGGAGATTTTGGATAACCTTTGTAACAGTAAAGTTGAAGTGCTAGATAGGATTGAAAAAATTGCCGGGGTGCGGCCGAAATTTTATGACGTAGATCTTAGAGATGCGGAGAAATTGGCGGGGGTGTTTAAGAGCGGAGGGTTTGATACGGTGATGCATTTTGCGGGACTAAAGGCGGTGGGGGAGTCGGTGGAACAGCCGTTAAGATATTATGAAAATAATGTAGGCGGAACGATTAACTTGCTAGAATGCATGCAGGAATATGGCTGCAAGAAGATTGTATTTTCGTCGTCGGCGACAGTTTATGGGGTGCAGGACACTCCGAAATATGTGGAGACGATGTCTACGGGCGGAACGATTTCGAGTCCGTATGGCAAGACTAAGTACATGATTGAGGAGATTTTAAAAGACGTAACGGTGGCGGATTCGGCGTTCGCGGTGACGATTCTGAGGTATTTTAATCCGATTGGAGCGCATAGGTCGGGATTGCTGGGTGAAGATCCGAATGATAGGCCAAATAATTTGATGCCGATTATTATGAAAGTGGCAAAAGGCGAGATTGGGGAGTTGACGATTTTTGGCGATGATTATCCGACACCAGATGGGAGCTGCGTGAGGGATTATATTCATGTGGTGGATTTGGCGGAGGGGCATCTGGCGGCGATGGAGCAAATGGGGCCGGGGGTGCAGATTTATAACCTGGGATCGGGGGCGGGGACGTCGGTGTTTGAGATGGTGAAAGCGTTCGAGAAAGCGAGCGGAGCTGAGCTTCCCTGCCGAGTGATTGGACGGAGAGCGGGAGATTTGGCGGAGTTTTATGCAGATCCGGGGCTGGCAAAGGAAAAATTGGGTTGGGAAGTAAAGTTGACAGTGGATGATGCGATGGAGGATACGCTGAGGTTTTTGAGAACATCGGCGTAGTTGCAGAATATAGGGCTAGGGTATGTCAATTATTATCCATTATTAGTAGAGACTAGGCAGCGGAGGGAAAAGGCATAACCTCGAAAATGATATGATGGTGAAGTTGCTCCCGTATTAAAGATCAGGCGATATGCAAAACTTGGCCCTTTGGAAGTTGATGACAACAAAGTACCTTCCGGCCCACGACCAAATACCGAGTTTGACGTATGCTCACTATGAGTACTACCGGCTCGCTCAAAAAATATAGGGGCAAGTCCAATATTATAAGTTGCGCCTGCCCCATCCGGTAATGTTATACCTCTATTGCTACCCCAGTTAACTATTGTATTATCATCGCTCACCAAATACGGAACCATTCCACCCTTGACGTTGCTTAAAATCTTTGTTAGAGTGAAGTCAGTTTAATGAATTATTATCGTAGCTTGAGGGCTACGATAATTTTACTGTCAGAAGGAGCCCCTTGGTGAGCGATGATGATAAAAATAGCGCCACACACGCCAATAGCGGGGTAACACTACCAAATGGGAACGGTGCAACTCATGATGCTGGGTTTTCGCCACTTTTCGTGACACGCACTGGACATGCGGAGTTTGAGCATCGAGATATCTCTAATCGTGGGGTGAACGGCATATTATGGTCGACGACCGAGAAGGATCGGGGAATGCTAACTTATTTTTCACATTTCGCGCATGAGGATGTGAACCCATCTACTTCTACTTATTCTGTTAATGCCCTTTCCCTCCGCTGCCTAGTCTCTACTAATAATGGATAATGATAGGGGATGATTCCCTGTTAGATTTTATGATTGCTGTGGAAAACTATTGGTTTAATTGTGGATAAGCTGTGGAGAAAGCTTAATTATCGGTGGATATCCTGCGGAAAAGTTGTGAAAAACTGCAAGTTTATTGTGGAAATGCGGTGGATAACTGCCGGTATTCTGTGGATAATATGTGGATAACTTGCCTAAGTAGGTGGAAAACTATGGAAAAACTATAGATGCAGATCGATAAAACAGTGACGGAGCTATAAAGGATTAGCAGAGTAGCTCGCTCTACTAGACTACTTATTCGAGGGGCGACGAGACTGGTAGAGCTGCCAAGAGAGTTTGAATACAGGGAAACCCAGCTGAATAGAGAGGAGAGCGAGGCGATCGCGACGAGTGGCAAGGGGGTTTTTCTTGATAAAAGCTTTGTGGCGGCGAAGATAGGTGACGACTTGACGGCGGGCAGCGTAGAAGGATTGTTTATCTAGATTCTGGGGAGATTGAGACTTAGATATAGTTTGCACTGAAGATTGAGCGTTTTGGTGTTGGGGTTTGGGAGAGGCGGAATGAGATACAGATGGATTGAGCATAACCATTTGACGGAGAACACTGAATCTAGCATGCATACGGCGCTTCTCGGTGAGATTTTTGAGCTGGAGTTTGGCGGCGGAATCTTGGGTGATTCCCCATTGAATGAGATTATCACACATTTGGTCAGTGAGGTCGATAAGGTCGAGTTTACGCAAGGAGAATGACTGCTGAGTAATTGAGCCAGGAGTAATGTAATAATTATATAACCTGGCGGGAGTGACGGCGATTTCGGGGCACTGGAGGACGAGTTTGTAAGTGGTGCCGACGTCTTCGTAAAGCTTGCCCTCAGGAAAAGTGACGGCGTCGAATAACTCACGGGCGTAGAGTTTAGCCCAAGCGGACATGGAAAAACCGTCCTCACAGAGCATGTGAGTGAGAGTGTCGAGCGTGTTATAAGTAGAGTTGTTGGCGCTATGAGTGTCGTAATCTGTTTTTACTGCTGCTGGGCTGGAATGCGAGATGGTTCGAGATGATCGAAGAGGAGTGTTGACATGTTTTTTAATTGTTTTGGCTTCGGCTTTTGCCGCTGAGGAGGCGGGGATTTCGAGAAAGTTGCAAATGGACATTTTAGTATTGGAAGTTTGACAGAGACGAAGGAGAACTTCAATAAGACAAGGATGAATAGAATCATCACTGTCAACAAAAGTAATATACTCGCCAGTAGCAATCTTGAGGCCAGAATTACGGGCACCAGAGAGGCCGCGGTTAGACTGATGAATAACATGGATGCGAGAATCACGCTTGGCGTAGGCGTCGCAAAATTGACCGCTCATATCTATAGAGCCGTCATCGACTAGGATGATCTCGAGATGAGAGTAAGTTTGGCTAAGAACCGACTCCATGCAACGCTCAAGGAGTTTGGCGACATTATAAACTGGGATAATGACCGAAACAAGAGGATCCTTCTTGACGAAGGGGGTTTGGCTAGTTGAGGCTAATGGTTTAGACGCTTTGGCGCGATGCGGGGCGACAGAATTAGAAGGGGAGGATTGATGACGGGCTACTTCCATAAGCCTTCGTATGCTTTAGCAACATCTTCTGGCCTGCCCTCGGCAGCGATTCGCCCCTCTTCGATAAGAATGGCGCGGTCGCAGAACTGGCGAACGTTGTCCATGGAATGAGTGACGAGGATGACGGTTTGGTTGCCGTGGAGGCTGGCGAAATAATCATTGCATTTTTGCTGGAATTCGGCGTCGCCGACCGCAAGAACCTCATCGAGGATTAGAATGTCACCACGGGCGCGAATAGCAATAGAAAAAGCAAGGCGAACCTGCATGCCGGAGGAATAATTTTTAAGTTTCGCATCCATGAATGATTCTAGTTCGGCGAAATGAACGATTTCGTCATACATGGCATCCATTTCTTTGTTGGAAAAACCGAGTAACGCGCCATTCAAATAGACATTTTCACGGCCAGTGAGCTCGGGATTAAAGCCAACTCCAAGCTCAATGAAAGGAACTAGTGTACCATCGATCTCAATACTTCCTTGTTCGGGGTGGTAAATGCCAGCAAGGAGCTTTAGGAGAGTAGATTTGCCGGAGCCATTGCGACCGACAATACCAAGGAATTCGCCCTTCTTTACCTCGAAAGTGACGCCACGGAGAACTTGATGCTCGGTGTAGCCCTTGATACCTTTAAGGCGATTAAAGATGGCTTGTTTGAGGCCAGCAGCGCGTTCGGTGGGGAGACGAAAGCTTTTGTGGAGGTCGGTGATTTTGATGGCGACGCCACGGCTAGGGGCGGGCTTGGCGGATTTAGTTGAGTTTTTGGACTTGGAACGTTTATCTTTCGACATTAGACCTCCTCAGCGAAATGCTTAGAACGACTGCGGAAAAATAGTGCGGCGAGACTCAGAACAAGAATAACAATCAAGATAGGCACAAAGGCGAGCAGGCCGGAATTGACCTGCCAGTTGGTAATGGTAGTATCAGTGATAAGGCAAAAACGGGCGTCTTGAATGACTTGAGCGATAGGATTGAGCATGATGATTTTAGCGGCAATATCGCCAAATGAGCCGCCAGAGTTCATGACCATAGAGAGCGGATAAATAATAGGAACGGCGTAAAAAAGCGCCTGGACTAGGACATCCCAGATTGAGGTGACATCACGATATTTGACATTGATGGCGCCAAGAAGGAAAGAGATACCGAGAGAAAGAGAGTAAAGTTCGAGAATCAGCGGAAAAATAAGCAGCCAAGAAAAACTAGGGGCGACGCCGTTGATGAGGGCAAAAATAATAATAACACAAACGTTAATCGCAAGATTGATGAGGGCGGTAGAGGTGGCGGAGACGACGACAATCCATTTTGGGAAGCTGATTTTGCGCATGAGGTCGCCGCGAGAGACGATGGCGTTGATTCCCTGGCCAGTGCATTCAGTGAAAAAGTTCCAGAGGACAGTGCCAGTGAGAAGATAAACAGGATAGTGTGGAATATCGCTACCAAAATTGAGCAATTTTGCGAAAACGACATAAAGGATTGCAAACATCAAAAGTGGACGCAAGACCGCCCAGAAATAACCTAAAACGGACCCCTGATAGCGGAGTTTAAAATCAGTTTTGACCAGCTCGCCAAGCAAGATGCGATTCTTGCGGCAGAAAATGTTTGGAATTCCCATAATACTTTATAATCTTATCACGAAAACACCTAGAAGACAAACTTTGCACATAGAAATATCTTATGATATAGTGGGAAACATGAAGATATCGGTGATTGTGACGGCGCATAATGAGGGAGTGATGCTTGACGCAACCGTAAAAACGGTACTGTTTGCATTGACATATATACAGCAAGATTCTGAGATCATTTTACATCTGGACAACCCAACAGACGAGACCACGAAAGTTGCAAAGAAATATCATGATCACGCACGGGTTCGAGTATTTGAAAATTATTTTGGCGATATAGGACCGGCGAGAAACTTTGCAGCTAATGTGGCGAAGGGTGAGATCTTATTCTTTATTGATGGGGATGATTTAGTATCGCGGGAGTATTTCGTGAAAATGCTGGAGGTTTTAGAAAAGAATCCAGAGACAGTAGTGAGCCCAGAGATGATGGCGGAATTCGATTCGATAAATAAACGCGGAGCGGTGTTTAGGATGGAGGACTCTGGAACAAAGGAGGAGCA
Organism: uncultured Candidatus Saccharibacteria bacterium; assembly: GCA_948663575.1. GTDB lineage: Bacteria > Patescibacteriota > Saccharimonadia > Saccharimonadales > Saccharimonadaceae > Nanosyncoccus. Next base: position 33,317 of record CAPNAV010000006.1, on the reverse strand, counting down.
GGCGTTTTTATTGTTTAGCGTGAACTGCTGGACAATGGCGATTGCAGGACGAAAAAAAATCTTCCTTGAGCATCCTTATATCGAGAGCATAAACGGATATGGACATGAGGATTATGCACTAAATATAGAGCTGGCTGGAGCTGATATTCCTCATTTAGTGGCGCCAGGGGCTATATACTTCGTGCGGCGAAAAAAAATGTCACGGCAAAAATGGAATGATGCAGAACATAATACACAGCCACGGAGTGCATTATTTGACTTTGAATTTTGGAAAAAAATGAAAACGGACGAGAAACTAAGCAAAGTTGGACTAAGGGAGTTTTATACGAAATTGCAGGGTAATCGGCTGATACGAGGTGTAATGAAACCGGCTGGTAAGATAGCGAAAAGAATGCTCACAAAAACAAGTAGTGATTTGCCAGCGAGTTTGCTATCGGAATGGCGAAAAGTAGCGGAGATTGAGCCGGTGGCGATGCCAGATAAATTAAAGATGAATACTCTAGGGTTAGGAGGAGTGAATAAATGTTGCCCAGCAAGCGTGGTGTATCAAGAAATTTGCAGAGACATGCCCGAGAAGCTTGATACGGTAGCGGTAGTAACAAAACTAAATAGCCCGGATGAGCTAAAAAATAAGATCGGAGACGAAAAAGAAGGGCGAATCCTAGTACTTACGACTAAGAGGCAAAAGACGATAGAGTGGCCAGAAAATGTCACATGGGTAGATATGGAGCAATATTTAAAAAAACTAGCTAGCGAGCAGGCCGAAACGTTGGTGACAAGACTTCTCGTGCAGACGGGAGCGAAAATTATAATCGAGCCGAACGGATACGGGGCAAGGTGGCTTAAGGAGCATGAAAAGCTAGCCAAGACACTCGAAGTAAAAGTTGCTGAGTAGATTGATTGTTTGCGAGTGTGGTCTTAATGATATCGTTAGACATGGATGATATAAGGTTTTTCATTGGAGATAAAAACTAACCAGCTAGAAGATATTTTATATCGCCTTCTTGAGGAAATTACCTCTGGGCTAATCGATATCACGCTCAACATCGGCAAGGAAATGTTCCCAGGAATGACGATCATGCGCGATTTGCTGGGCCTTTTTGGCTTTTTGGGCGGCGGAGGATGGATTGTCACGGATATCTTTAATAGCTGCAACATAGCCATCAATATCGTCTATTTCGACGAGATGACCAGTGTCGGAATTGATAAGGTCGCTGACGCCACCGTCATTACTGGCGACAATCGGCAGACCAGAACTGGCTATTTCTAGAAGGACATTGGGGAGGCCGTCGGTTTGAGATGTATAGAGGAAAAGATCATAGCTCGAGAGATCGAGACTTTCAATACCATTATATGTTCCCTTATAATGGATGGCTGGAGCGCCACAGAAAAAGCGCTTATTATACGGGGGCTGAAAACGACCATAAACATCGATGGAATATTCGCGAGGATTGAGCTGCTTAGCGATATTTTTCAGAATGTCTGGGCGCTTCTGGAGGCTGACACGACTAGCCCAAAGAATACGTAGTGGTCGAGTATTTGTATCGCTAGAGGCTTGAGTATCCGTCGACTTAGAAGCAGTGCTAGAATCTTCCGCATCGGAATTCTGGTTGATGGGAGAAATATGGTCGAGGAGAGGTTGATAGTGGACAGAAACTTTAGATTCATCAAAGGCATCCAGCTCAATCATGCTATCAGCCATAGGGCGATTGTCCGTGAAAATCTTGGCGATGGCAGGGTAGATTTCTCGAATATATGGATCGACAAAACCGACTTTGAGGCGAGGGTCTTTATTAAACTCAAGCATAAATTGTGAAATGTAGATTTTAAAGTCGTGATCACGAAATAGTGCAAGATGGGATTTGATCCAGTTGAAAGCGAGTTCATTGTGAATAAGATGGAGACGCCTAACGCCGGTTTGGACGACAAAACGTGAGAGTAGAAAATCAACCTCCATCCAGTTCATTCCCTTAGTAAGGCCATAAAAGTCAACGAAATCGACATTGTCAGGAATCTTGTATGGGTGCTTTTCGGGGAGTGCGGAAAAGACTACGATATGCCAATCTGGATGAACCTCGGCGAAAGCACTGATGTAATTGACGAGGACTTTTTCGGTGCCACCAACGGATAGTATGGGTGGGAGAAAGAGATAGTCAGGATCTTTGCGAATTTGCGAGATAAGCCGACAATAGTCGGCGGTTTGATTATTAAAATCAGAACTGTAGTAGGAGGCATGGCCGAGTTTTGAAGGGTCTGGCCAGGCTTCGCCGTCGATTTGATTGGCAGCAATCCAAGCGTCTTGAACGTAAGCTGGGAGATTTTGAAAATTTCGGCGGCCAACTTTGCGATTAACATAACCTAGGTAGCGACGCATAGGTACGCCAAGGTGAGGCATGCCGGAAATTGTGTCATAAACATGACCGAGAGCACGACGAAAAAGACGCGAGAAGCGTTTAGGCGCAACATTAGGATTTTTGATAGTAAAATCACCAGCTGCAAAACGCTTGGCTAGTGACTGCATGTATGGAGTATTAAACATCTCTGAATGGTAGGTGACAGCATTGTCGGCACCATGAAGACTGTATGTCGAACCAGCGTGCACGCGATAGAGCTTAGTACTCTCTGGGACAATGCGATGATGGATGCCGGCGTGGCGAGTGTCCATATTGAAGACCCAGTCTTCATAACCATAGCCATGACGCGAGGGTTTATAAGGATATTTGAGGGCGATGGATTTTGGCAAAATAACGGCGGCGCTCCAGCGGTTACGAGTGAACATATTGATAGTATCTTCGTCAGCATCAGGACGAGAGTCGCTCATGAACCAAATGCGCGGACCGGCCTCGCCTACACCAAAAGTAATATCCGCCTCGACATGCAAAATAATCGGTTCAGGGGAATGCTCCTCGAGCATATGAAAACCATCAATAAGAAAATTCCTTGAGAGAATGTCGTCGCCATCAAGCAAGGCGAGATAACGGCCCCGAGCGGCCTTCGCGCAGAAATTACGCGAATCGGAGGGGTTGCCAAAGGAGTTTTCGATAATGCGAATACGAGAATCGTCACGATAGCGATTAAGATATTCCAAAGTACCAGAATCACCGTTATCAACATGTAGAATAATCTCGTAAGAAATTTTTTCTTCATCAAAAGGTTGTAAAAGCTCAAAAATGTTAAGCATGGTCTTGTGCGCAATAAGACCTTCGTTATGAAAAGTAATAATAACGGAAAGGGATACCTCGTTTGAACTCTGATGTTTTGCCATGGAATCATTTTATAGTATTGATCATAAAATTGCAATTAATGGACTGCGTGACAGAGTGACATCTTGCAATAACAGCTGTGATATAATGAGAGGTAAATGAGAGATGTGCGTAAGAGAGGTTCAGAAGCGATATTATACGTTGTGATTCCCTGTTTTAATGAGGAAGAAGTTTTAGCTGAAACGGCAAAAAGGATACTAAAAAAGGTTGACTCTCTAATTCAGGAACGAAAAATCTCGCAAAAGAGCCGAGTGCTTTTTGTGAATGATGGAAGCAAAGATAATACCTGGAGAATAATTAAACAATTACATCGAGAAAACTTGCGGTTTACGGGGATTTCGTTATCACGAAATCGAGGGCATCAAAATGCGTTGTTAGCAGGGCTAATGACAGCAAAGGAAAAAGCGGATGTAGTGATTAGTATGGATGCGGATCTGCAAGATGATATTGAGGCGATTGATGCAATGTTGGAAAAATATCGAGCAGGGGCGGACATTGTGTATGGGGTGCGATCGTCAAGAGAGAGTGATACTTGGTTTAAGCGAAATACGGCAAAGATTTTTTATAAAATAATGCGAGCACTAGGGGCGGATGTGGTAGACAATCATGCGGATTACCGATTGGCGAGCTGTCGAGCACTAAATGAGTTGGCTAATTATCAAGAGGTGAATTTATTCTTAAGAGGAATGTTTCCCTTGATTGGATTTAAGTCGGAAATCGTCTACTATGAACGTCGAGAGAGGTTTGCAGGTAAATCTAAGTATCCGCTCCGAAAAATGCTCGGGTTTGCGTGGGATGGGATTTCATCATTTAGCGTAAGGCCACTGAGAATCATTACGACGCTGGGGATTTTAATTACAATTTTGAGTATTTTGGTTTTGATTTATTCACTGGTAATGAAAGTGATTGGAAATACGGTCTCGGGGTGGACGTTTACGGTGTGCTCGATTTGGCTAGTGGGCGGAATCCAAACATTATCGTTAGGGGTAATTGGTGAATATATTGGGAAAATTTATGGCGAAACAAAAAGACGTCCAAAATATTGCATTGTCGAGGATTTGAGTGATGACGCTATATAAGTTCTATACAAAAGCAGCGAGGTTTTGTAAAAAATATCGTTGGCGAATTATTGCCGGGCTGATTTTAGGGATTGGGATAGGAGTGCGATTGATAGGAATCAGTGAGTTTCCTGCTGGACTGAATCAAGATGAGGCATCGATTGGATACGAAGCCTTGTCCTTGATGCAAAATGGAACTGACCGTAACGGAAACTCTTGGCCAGTGCATCTAGTAGCCTGGGGAAGCGGACAAAATGCACTCTATGTATATTTAGTGATTCCCTTTTTGGCGATTTTTGGACAGAGTGCGGCGGCTATTAGACTACCGATGGCGCTGGCCGGATGCGTAACATTAGTGGTTTGGTATTTTTTATGCAAACGAGCCTTCGGAGAAAAGAAAGCGGTGTTTTTTTTGTTAGTATTAGCATTAATGCCGTGGCACATCCTAAAAAGTCGTTGGGGATTAGAGTCGAATATTTTTCCAGACATGATTATTTGGGCGGCGGCATTGATGTACTACGGGGTAACTGGCGAGGGCGGAAGATGGGCGTTACCAGTGGCGAGCATAATTCTGGGGTTAGCCACTTATGCTTATGGTACTGCTTATTTGTTTGTGCCATTATTTTTAGCTGCAACATTAGGATATTTGGTTTGGAAAAAATACTTATACTGGAAACGCGCGATATTTTGCATTGCGATTACGGCGATAGTAGCTTTGCCGATGATAGTTTTTGTAATCATTAATTTCTTTGGCTGGGAGAGCGTACAGATAGGGTCAATTACAATACCGAGCTTAGCATATAATCGTTTTACGGAAGTATCAAGTGCAGGTGGAGGAATTCTGATAAATGCAGTGCGAAACCTAGCAACAACTGCAAAGATAATTGTGACACAAGATGATGGGCTGTTGCTCAATGCGGTACCAGAATATGGAATATTGTATGGCTTTTCTCTGCCACTGGCGGTGATTGGGGTTATTTATGCAGCAAAGGATCGTGGAGTGTTACTAAAGTTAATGCTAGCAATGCTAATAGTGGCATTATTGCTGTGCGGATACGTGGAGCCGAATATTAATAGAATCAATGTTTTATGGCCAGCGTTGGCGTTTTTGGCTGGTTACGGAGTAATAAAACTAGATGCGAAGGCAAGGATTTTTGGATGGGTGATGGCTGGATGCTATTTAGTGAGTTTTATGGGACTGATGCATGCATATTTTACAACTTATCAGGCAGAAATCATTGATAGCAATGTAACGTTCATGGGACTTGAACAGGTGATAAGAAAAACAACCGACCTAGATTATGAAAGGTTATATATAACGGAAGACGTCAATCAGCCTTATATTTATTATTTATGGTGGACGGGATATAAAACTGATAAATATCTAGAGAAGCGAGAGATTACTAAGGAAGCGGCAATGTTTCAGGAGATAACACGGATAGATAATGTCTATTTTGCGGATCCTAAAAAATTGGAGCATGGAAATGTGTATATTGTGCGGAGTGATAGTGCCCTACTGAAGGATGCCAATGAATATCAGATAGAGACGTGGGGAAATTATAGTATAATATACTAGATATGGAAAAGGTGAGAGATTTTGAAGACAAAATAGTGGTTTTTTTGAAAAAACACTGTTTGGTCTTGCTGGCGATTTTGGCGACAGTTTTGGCACTTTTTGCAAGATATAAATTGCTTAGATATGAAAGTACGGACTATGTAGGTTTTTTGGAGCCATGGTTTGCAGAATTAAAAGCAGGAGGAGGATTAAAGGCACTGGCTAATTATCCAGGCGACTATAATGCCCCCTATATGACAATCTTAGCAATACTAACATACTTGCCGATAAGAGCGCTTTATACGATCAAGCTTGTGTCAATAGGATTTGAGATTGTGCTAGCGCTGGCGGTGGGGTGGTTGATTTATACATTAAAGCCTAGCAAAAAGTTGGCGATTATTGGATACGTAGTAACACTATTTCTGCCACAGATACTAGCAAACGGAGCATTATGGGGGCAATGCGATGCTATTTATGCGAGCTTTGCGATTTTAGCATTAGGATTCTTGTTGCGAGAAAAATGGAAACTGGCATTCGTGATGCTAGGGGTAGCTTGCGCGTTTAAGTTGCAATTTATTTTTATATTGCCGATTTTTATAGTGAAATACGTATTAGATAGAGGCCAAAAGATAGCAAAAACGCAGAAAGCTCGAGGGTTTTCGGTTGGGTATTTTTTGATTATTCCGGCAGTTGATTTGCTACTGTGTTTGCCGGCGATAATTGCAGGAAAGTCAATCTGGGAATGTTTGACAGTATATTTACAGCAGACACAAACATATAATTATGCAATGTCGATGAATTTTGTGAGTTTTTGGAATATTTTTGAGATGGCACCGGAATTTTGGTATAACGTGGGGGTGGTAATAACGTTAGTAGTATGTGCTGGAATGCTGGTGTTTTTGGTGGAGAAAAAGGCGCAACTTACAAAAGAGCGAACCATTGAGATAACATTGTGGTTTATGATAGTGATGACCTTTTTGTTACCAGGGATGCATGAGAGGTATCTGATTATCGGGGAGATCCTGGCGGTTGTATATTGCCTTGTATATAGAAAAGGTTGGATAGTAGCATTAATGGTAAATGCCTATGCATGGATAACTTATGGAAATTATTTGACCGGGAATACGGCACTGATTGGAACAGTGGTGACGGCGGCAAATGGAGGGGTGAGCTATCAGCTTTTGGCATTAGTGGAGTTGGTAGTGATAGCGTGGTGGACACAAAAGATTATTGCTGAACTACCTAAAAGCACGGCATTACAAGAAGCCGTGCAGTAGGTTATTCTAAATTAACGCGAGATAAAGTGCCATGTCTGGGCGTCAGTGGTATTGCGCTCCCAAATCTGAATATTAGTGGCATTTGTAGTGTAGCCGCCATTAATGTCGAGAGCCGTACTGCTATCACAAGCAGAGAGGAACTGATATGAATCTGAACCAGTTTCGACAATAAACCATTGCTGAGAACAGTGATTGTTGGGAGACCAAATCTGAATATTTGAGCCACTTTTAGTGTTACTATCAGTGAGATCGATGGCTTTGCCGGAGACTGGATTTACAAATGTGTAGGTGCCGGCAGAGGAATTATATTGTATATTCCAAATTTCTGACGGTTCGGAATGGAGCTCCCAAATGGAAACATTCGAGCCATTAGAGGTATAGGCACCAAAGACGTCGATGGCAGCATTAAGATTGGCGGTATTAACGATATTATAATTGCCATCTTCGATGAGCTGGATGACCGGCTTAAAGTGCCATTTTTCTGAAGCGGCGGAATGAGTTTCCCAGAGATCGATGTTGGAGCCATCAGCGCTAGTAGCGCCATAAACATCGAGAGCATAAGCAAGAGAGCAAGTAGAAAGAATATTATATGAGTTGCTATCACTACGCGGAACGATTTTCCAGCGTTGAGCGCAAGAACCGTTGGAGTCGTAGATTGAGATGTTGGCATTATTATAGGCAACTCCACCATAAAGGTCTAGAGCTTTATTAGTGAAGGGGTTAATAAATGTATAGGAATCCGTGGCTGAGTCGTATGTAATCTTCCATTTGCGACTCTCGCCAGTAGTATGCTGCCAGATAGAAACATTGGCACCATTGTAATTATATCCACCATAAACTTCAATGTCTTTATCAGTATTTAGGTCGGTTTTGAGGTTATAAATACCGTCATCTAGAGTTCGGCCAACATGGATAGTCCATTTCTGTGTTTGGCCTGAGTTTGAACGGGCGAGTTGGGCATTGGCGCCAAGACTGGGTGATTGATCGCGCAAGTCAAGAACAAGACCACTAGAGCAAGCGGATTCAAAAGTATAATAACCGTCTGACGTAAAATGAATCTTCCACTGGGTAGCACAAGATGAGGTAGATGAGGTTTGGATATTGGTACCAGATGAGACAGAAGCATCGGCAACGGAAAGCAGCTGATTATTGGCAAGATTGGTAATAGTATAATATCCGGTGGATGAATCGTACTTCGTACTCCAACGCTGGAGATTGTCGGTGTCATTGAGAGCGGTGAGCTGAACATTAGCACCAGAGAGTCCGAGAGAGCGACTGCTGGAGACAGCGGAAACAAAACTATATGTGCTATCAGGAAGGTAGACCGATTCACCGATTGTAGGGGTGGCTTGCGTACTACCGAACCAGCTAGTATAAAAGAGGTAGAAATTGCGGTTACCATAAGCAGAACAAGAATCGCCTAGGCCACTGCCAGCAGCAAGAGCGGCGGCATTGGGCTGATATGGTGTATATTGGTAAAGGGCAGCGGTGGCGCGATTTTGAATATAAACTTCAGAACGCCCACAACTTGAGGATGGATTATAAGCGATATAGACACCTGGCTTATTGTCAGGATAGTAGCGCGAGCCGTTATCGAGGATATAGCGGAATAATTCGGCGGCACGAAAAACTTGATTTTTGAAGCCGTAGTAGGCAGAGTTACAAGCGGCGGTATCTGGGCATCCATAACCGGTGGCCGAGCGATACTGATTGCTATGCGGATAAGTATCTGAGATAAGACCCTGCTCTTTTTCTAGAAGGACGATTAAAACCCGAGGGTTGATATGATATTCTTGGGCGGCAGCATAGATGATTTCTGCGGCAGTTTGGCCTTCGCCTATGGTAGTACCATCACCAAAGCGTTCCTCAGAAAGACAAACAAAATGACCATTATAAGGCTCGCCCGACCAATGCCATGTGACGGTTTTATAGGCATTGGTTTGTTCGAGATAAAGATCGTAATTTGTATTATTGCAGGGATTTTTGTAGGTAAGGAAATTTTGAATATCTGCAACGGACATAGAATTGTAATCCGACATGACAGTATCGCTGATAATGTTCCCTGCTTCGAAGCCATCGACGCCAGCAGCGGAAATGCGGTTGCTGCCACGCATAGAAAAGAAGGCGAAGGTTGCCCCCATAAAGAAGACAAATACGGCAAAAACTAGAGTTTGATGGCGGCGTAAATCAGTTTTTAGACTTTCTAGAAATGGTGTAGACATGATTTTTCCTTTTTTACGTTTGATATTTTTGTATTTAAATTTGAACAGAGTCGGTAATCAAACCGGTTTTATTATCACCTTCAATAAGGATTTCTATCTGATAATCACCAGAACTGAGGCTAGAGAGAGGAATGCGAAAAGTTTCACAGACAGAGGTGGTGACATCGGCAATAGCGGGAGTAGAGACAGAATAAGCGACAGATTCGCCTTGCTTGAAACGAAGCGTACAGCTGCCATCTGACATGAGATACTGGTCAATTCCAGCTGAAATCATAATTTCTCCAGCGTCATAATCAACGTTTTTGTACGAGATAAAACCAGTGAGCTCTGGGAGTTGATTAGGGTCTCCGCCTTCATATTGAGAGGGGCGCTTGGGCTCAGTGGATGGTTCGGAATCGGAGTTATCAGGCTTTGAAGGGGGTTGGCTTACAGAGGATTGATTATTGGATGGCGGCTGAGTAGATGTTGATTCGTGGGACTTAGGAACTGCGATGCAAATAGTAACGATAACGATAGCTACTACGACAACTCCGCCAATAAAAAGTGGACGACGATAGATAGGAATGCGATGTTTTGATGTGTTTGTGTTTGACATGAGATTCTCCTAGATTAAGTATAACAAATGTAAAAGATTACACAAGCCCGACGATTATCTTATGATAAGATACTTATTCGGATTCGGGATCAAGATCAAGCTCTAGAAGGTCGGCGGCTTGGCGCAAAATTTCCTCCTCTGGGATTGTTGCAGTAGCAAGACGCTGGCGAAAAAGCTCCACGGTCTCGGGATGAGTGAGGTCGACTACTTCAAGCGAGCGAGCCGCACCGGGTACGCGTTTCAGAGCACCCTTCTTGACAAGATTATCAATATGTTCTGCAACCGCGGAAACTGAGGAAAGACCTAATGCAGACATAATCTCACGATACGATGGTGATTCACCTTGGCGAGCTGTGAAATCGTTAATAAATTCAATGATAAGCGCTTGTTTTTTGGTCAATTTTTTCTTCATATGTTATAATATCTTTGTAACCTTATTTTATTGGGAATCCATCTGCGGTATCGCATAATCTATTTTTGCATAGTTTTGTTATGCAAAGTTGTTATGCTTTGGCGTTTGGATGTTATAATAATTATAAGATAGAGGAAAAAATAGGTCAAATGGGAAGAACAACAATAGATGGCTTAGCTGTCCGCTCGTCTAGTCAGCGGTCTGTTCCCCGTGTGCCTAGAAAATCAACTAATGTCGTGGATGTAACGACACGCAGAACAAGGCCCGCTGGGAAGAGTTTGGATGAAATGAGCGTAAAACAAAGCACTCAAAATACGATTAATCGGTACACGGATCCGCTTCAAGATTTTGTGGATAATTCCGATAATGGATTCTTGGATCCGGTGGAGAGTTTTGATTATAATAATAACTATGATGGCATGAGGATAGCGTTAGCTACGGACGACTTTGGGTATGATGATACTGATAACTTCGCATCCGATGATGGAGCGGATTGGTCGAACCTGCTAGGAGAATTGAATACTGCGGCCGTAGGGATGCCACAATATAACCGATTGGCTTTGGAGGCAGGGGTTGATGAGGGGCAAGAGCTGAAATGGAATGAGAGAGATGAAATCCCTAGGGAGCCTGATGAGTCGGAGCCAGAAATCGAGGAAAAACCCCGTCGCGCAACAAAAAAGCGGACAAAGCGCAAACGAGTTCCAGTTGGGAAAATTATAGCTTTGACGCTGGTAGTTTTGCTTATTGCGGGGGCGAGCGTGGTGTATTTTTGGGGAGATAGCTTGATTGCAAAATTAACAGGAGGTAAATCTGGCTTCTGGAGCACGATTTCGGCCTTCGTTTCTGAGGCAGTTCCGTTTGACGAGGACGGTAACGGTCGCACCAATGTATTGGTTTTTGGGACGAGCGGTTATAACATGGCAGGCGAGAATGGCGACTCAACTCATGACGGAGCACAACTAACAGACTCAATCATGGTGATAAGTTTTGATCAAGATACGAAGGATGTTGCCATGATTAGTTTGCCGCGTGACTTGAAAGTATCGATGGCATGCTACGCCGGAAAAATTAACGAGGTATTTACGTGCAATAATCCAGATGGAAATAACGAAGAAGCGGGCGCAAAAGCATTGATGAAGCAGGTTGGTGAGATTCTAGGTATGGATTTTCATTATTATGCTCATATTAACTGGGGGTCACTAGTAAGCATCGTAGATACTATAGGTGGTATTACTGTGACGTTTGATGAGGATATTTTTGACTACGGATGGACGAATGCCGTAGCGACTGCAGGAGTGCCAGTAACAATTAATGGTGAACAAGCACTAGGTTTTGCTCGCGCAAGACATGGCACTGAGGGCGGTGACTTTACTCGCGGAAACAGCCAGCAGAAGATTCTCGAGGCGATTATCGAAAAACTACTCCATCAAGGAGTTGGTCTAGACGAGGCGTTTGGACTATTGAATATCCTGGGAGACAACTTGAGAACAAACTTCTCTGCCGACAATATTAAAGCAGCGTTGGCGATGGCGTCTGATTTTAGCGTAAGTACCATGAGACAAATTCCACTAGTTGACTATGAGAAGAATATCTATTACGTACAATCAAGCAATATTGATGGAATATCGTTCGTGGTTCCCTCTGCTGGAATTGGCAATTATAGCGCAATTAAAACCTATGTACGCCAGATGCTTACTAACAATCCGATCGTACGAGAGGGAGCATCAATAGCGATTTATAATGGTACTGAGGTGGCAGGATTAGCTGGGATGGAGCGCGATAAACTAGAGTCGGATGGATATATCGTATCTAATATCGGGGACGCAGAAACTTGGATGTGTGAATCCGACTTCTGTATTTATGATTTGAGCGATGGAAACATGACTAGTACGGCGGCGGCATTGGCGGACAGGTATGGGGTTGCGATTCAATCTGGCGAGGAGTTGCCAGCGGAATTATATTCGGTAGGAGTGGACTTTGTAATAGTAATTGGACAATCCAAATAAAAGAAGACAGAGATGAGGTCCGTAGCACAAACAGATTAGTGAGAATACCTCGAGCTTGAACTCGAGGTATTTAGGTGATAGTAGTATAAAGATAACAGGCGGTTTTAATCGAGAGGGATTTTTTCTATAATAAGCTGACGATCTCGCCCTTCACCTTCAGAGTGAGTTTTTATATCAGAGTAGTCTTGGGCGACTTTATGAACGACGCGACGATCAGAAGCGTTGAGATTGAGACGTTTACTTTGACTGGTCGCACGTACTTCGCGAATCCAATCTTCGGCTTGGTCGGCTATGCGTTCGGCACGCTGACGTTTATAGTCGGCAACATCGACATTAACACGAATAACCTCAGCTTTACGACTAGACAAGGCCATGGAGACAATATGTTGGAGAGCGCGAAGGTTGTTTGCCTCCTTGCCGATTAAGAGAGAGTTCATAGAAGTGGACGGAATGGAAAGTTGAATTACTTCATCATCAATAGTGGAATCAATAGCAACGTTGATGCCAAAAAATGACAACAAATCTTCGAGATATTTAGTGGCAAAACGAATAGATTCATCTTTATTCATATTTAACTCCTTTTCTTTTTATGGCCTTTATGGCTTTTTGCGGAGATACGCGTGATATTAACACCAGATTTTTCACCATCCGCAGTATTAGAGGAATTTTTATTTTTGACCCAGCGACCAGAAGATGAGTCACTAACCACCTGGGCTTCTTCGATGTTTTTGAGCTCGCGGATAATTTTCTTGTCGGCGGAAATTTCCATTTCTTCGGTTTTCTTGCCGAGGAGATATTTCTGTTGCACTCCCGTAAAGATGTTGCTAACAAAATAATAGAACACTATCGCACCGGGGAGATTAATCATAACTAAAAACATCATGACTGGCATCATAAAGGACATTTGACTAGTCATAACCTGATTAAGTTCGGCTTGATCTGGCTCCTTGCCATCAGCAGCCTCTTTCATGATTTGGCGGAAAGTGCGAGATTTACCAGTCTTTTTGGACGGAAGCTGCTGGCGCGAAACCCACACCTGACTAAAGGCAGCAGAAACGGCGAATAGCAACATAATAAAAGCGCTAACAGAGGTGAGACCGGGCTTAGGATCTAGATCAATAACGCCAGCGAGAGTAGGATGAAAATCATACGTCTTCACCTCAAGTGCGGAGATTTTCTGGGACTTTTCTTCGTCGCTCAGATTGGTATCGTTTTGGATGTTATTTACTTCCTGCTGATAAGCTAGATACGGCTGCTGAAGTTGCACAACTTGTTCAACGCGTTCGAGTTGACGGACTGGAGCATAGGCGCGAATTTCGAGATTATCAGTTAAATTAGGCTGCACCATAACGCGAACCGCTGTATAGAGAGCAATAAAGATGGGCAACTGAATAAAAATCGTAATCATCGACCGGAAAGGCTTGATGTTATTGCGTTTATATAAGTCCATCATCTGCAAAGATTCGAGCTGTCGGTTGCCGTTGCAATTTTTCTTAATTTCAGCAAGTTCGGGCTGAATTTTGCGCATAAGGCGAGTCTGATGAATCTGACGTTTCATAAGAGGCCAGAGACAGATTTTTACTAGAACTGTAAAAAGAATGATTGCTAAACCAAAGTCACCAACGAGACCGTAAACTATGAAAAGGATATTCGTGATCGGGCGCACGATTATCATGTCAATTAACTCAAACATGTAATAATTATAACATACTTTAAGAGGAGAAATAAAAAAATATCCGCTTAACCGGTTATATTGAATATTTTGCAAAGTTAATCTACTATACCTATTTCATATAGACTAAATGTTTAGCGTATAGTTAAGTACTGAACTACTTTGTGCGCTATTTTGGGAGTATGAATGCTGTAAAATTCGCCAAAAGTAAGGAAATTGTGTTATAATTATATTATGTTATCTCAGAAATACCGGTTTCATTCGCGTGGGGGCGTTAATTTTGTCTATCAAAAAGGGACGACTTTGCGTGCTGCTAATATTAGTCTTGTTTATATGCCAAATAGTTATGGATATAGGCGTTTTGCAGTGGTGGTTTCGAAAAAGGTGCTAAAATCTGCTGTTGGGCGCAATCGGATTCGTCGGCGGATTTATGAGGCAATTCGCCTAGCTAATCCTAGCTCGCTTCCTCCAATGGATTTGATTTTTATTGTTCATAATCGTAACTACGCTAATATGCCCTTTTCCGAGGTTTTAGCCACGATTCATGGCTTGATTGACCATGCCACGGAAGATGCCCCTCAAAATTATCATCAGACAAATAGACATCCAAAACCGCGACGTAGAGCTGATCATTAACTACCATTAAGAAAGGTTGGCGATAGACCGGTGAGCGATGATAGTTCAGCCTGGACGCCAACCCTACCAAACGGAACAGAAGCAACACATAACATTTGCCTAAACCCGCTATTCTTTTGGTTATCATCTTACGTCAGTACCGCAACTTATGCCCTCAGCATAGCATATGATGCGGAGGGGATGTATTCGTCTTCAATTACTAAATCGAATAGTTCTGCATATTTTTTCACACCAAATCACGAGAATCTTAATACAATGCGCACCCTATCGCGTACTTTTGCAAGTTCCCTCCGCTGCCTAGTCTCTACTAATAATGGATAATGATAAAGAGAAACACCCAGACGAAGCTAGGTGTTTCTAAAAAGATTAGGCGGTTAAGCGAGCGCGACCTTTAATACGGCGGCGTTTCAAAACTTTCTGGCCATTTTTAGTGCTGTTGCGCTTCATGAATCCATGCTCAACTTTGCGCTGACGTTTGTGTGGCTGGTAAGTCCTTTTAGGCATAAATCTTCCCTTTACTATATAATTATCAAATACTTGCCTTAGTATACACTAGTTTTCTGATTTTTTCAATACTTCTTTCGATGGAATACCAAAAAATACCATATCAAGCCTAAAATAATGGCAAACAGTGTAACTAAAAGAGGGTTCTGTGTTCTTTGGCTAGGCATATTACTGTAATGGAATGTTCGGAATTGCTTCTGAGATGAAAAACTGTGGTGATCTAAAAAGTTTTCCACAACTTGCCTCAGAGATTGGATGAAACCTGTGGAAAACTCACCCCTGATGAGTAGGTTGTTATTATGTCATGATTAGATAACTGGGGAGAAACTGTGGAAAAGTCGGGAGGGTGTGGTATAATGGAGGTAGTTTAAGGAGGTCAGTAAGAGGTCTATGTTTGACGTGCGGAATATTCTTGACGTGTGGAAGAATGTAATGGCAGAGATTGAGCAGAGTATCCCGCGGGAACAGTTTTCGACTTGGTTTACAGGAGCAGAGCTCGTCTCGGTAGATGATGGTATTGTGACTATTGGGGTGCCGAATGTTTTTAAGATGAGTCAGCTGCAGGCGAAGTATTCTAGCGTACTGAAAACGGCTTTTGAACATAATAATATCGACGTAAAGAAGCTAGAATATACCGTAGTTAGCAAGGAGAAACCGAAGACTCGAAGCGTGGATGAAGTGGCAAGGCCGCAAGCTGTGGCTAAGGTTGCCAAAGTAGCCTATAATTCCCCACTAATGGCGAATGGAGCATTACAGACCGGACTAAATCCGCGTTATACATTGGATAATTTTGTGATTGGCGGCAATAATGAGTTAGCTGTGAGCGTGGCACGAAATATTATTGATAATCCGGGGATAAGCTATAATCCGTTTTTCTTGTATGGTGGGCCAGGGCTCGGTAAAACACATTTGGTACAGGCGATCGGAAACGCTTTGTTGCAAAGAGATTCATCGAAAAAAGTACTTTATACGCCGATTTCGAGTTTTTATTCGGATTTTATTAAGTCACTACAGAACAAGAAAGGTGATGAGTTTCGGCAGAAGTTTCGTAAATTAGATATGTTGATTGTTGATGACTTTCAGATGATTATCAATAAAGATGCGTCACAGCAAGAGTTTTTTGATATTTTTAATGATTTATACCAATTAAATAAGCATATTATCGTGACATCTGATCGTTTACCGAGCCAGATTAAGACCGTAGATGAAAGACTGGCATCGAGGCTGACGTGGGCAGGAGCGTATGATTTGCAGTTGCCAAGTTTTGAAGATAGATGTGCAATCTTGAAATCAAAGGCTGAATACAAGGGAGTGGAAATTGAAGATGAAGCGATTGAATATATCGCTGATAATATTAAGACCAATATTCGGGCATTAGAAGGCGAGCTGGAACATATTCTGGCAGTGGCTGATTTTAAAAATATGACACCGCTCGAGGTGATTAATGAAGGGTATGTAAACACGTCGAATGTGCAGCGAAATAAAACCGTGTCAGCTAAGCAAGTGATTGAGAAAGTGGCGAAGTTTTATCAGCTAACACCAAAAGAAATGTGCAGTAAGAGTCGAGTAAGTCATATAAAAAATGCCCGACAAGTCGCAATGTATATTCTTTCCAAGGATTTAGCGATGAGTACACCAAAAATCGCATTAGAAGTGGGAGTAAAAGACCATACCACAGTGATGCACGGAATTAGGAAAATCGAAGGGGATTTGAAATTGAATTTCACGCTACGCGATCAAATTGCGGCAATTAAGGAAAAACTGTATGCTTAACGATAGTTATAAAGAGGTAAATACGGGCAACATTCTTTTTGTTCGGGTTTTTGAGCGTGTTCGGGTGAATTCGTTGTTCGGTTTTTGTGGATGTTCGGGAAAATTTAACGTTCGGTTTTTAGACGTTTGTTCGGGTTTATTTTGTGGAAAAATTGTGGGAAAGTATGTGAGTAAGTTTGTGGGAAAATTGTGGGAAAGTTTTACACAGGTGAGTGGAAAAGTAGTTTTACACATAAAAATGTGGGCTCCGAGAGGATTTGCACATGTTTGTGGAAAAGTTTTGCAGGGGATTTCCACTGGGTTTGACCTCTGTTATTCTGGTAGTTTTGCACAATTTCCACATAGCCTACTACTACAACTACTATTTATTAGGGAGTTTTTTGGAGTGTAGGCTAAGGTTGGTGGTAAATTAAAAAATCGAACATTTAAGGAGAGTAAGGAAGAGGAGAAGATATGAAAATCAAGATAGCTCAGGATAAATTAGCAAGATCATTAAATAATGTCAGTAGGATTGCTGGAGGTAAAGCGAGCTTGCCGATTTTGAGTAACGTTTTAATCAGAGTAGATGACAATAAAGTATCGCTGGTGACTACGAATCTAGATATGGCGGTGGTAAGCTATTTGCCATCGGTAGGTAGCGAAAATGGCGTGGTGACAGTACCAGCAAAATTGATGGCAGAATTTGTAGGAAACCTGCCAAGAGGTGAGAGGGTGGATTTAGAAGCTGACGACACAAAAGTAACCATTAAAGCGGGCGGATATAGTTCATGTGTGAATGGGGCGTCAGCGGAGGATTTTCCGGAATTGCCAGAGATAGATGAAGAGAAAGTAGTAAAATTTAAAATTGGGGTAGAGGATTTTAAGACGGGGCTTTCGCAAGTAATGGTTGCAGTGAGTAATGATACGACACGACCAGCATTAACAGGAGTATATTTTAATACGTTTGAAAACGGATTATATTTGGCGGCGACAGATGGTTATAGGTTAGCGGAACGAAAATTAATTGATAAAGTACAAGCGGAGGTGATGGCGATTGTGCCGGCAGCTTCACTGAGAAGTGTGTTAGCGTTAATTGGTGACGATGTACAGGAGATTGAAATATTGTTTGATGATTCGCAGGTGCGCTTTCGACTAGGGGATGTGGAGGTGACATCGAAATTGGTGGATGGGTCGTTCCCTGATTATAGGCAGTTGATACCAAAAGAAACAGAGATAAAGGTGACACTTCCGCGAGACGAGTTGGTGCGAATTACAAAACTGGCGGCGTTGTTTGCGCGTGAGGTAGGTGGGTCGATTGTGTGTGAAACTAATGTGGAGAACGGAGTATTTTCGGTGGCATCGGTAGCAAATGAGTTGGGGGAGAATAAATCGGAAATAAAAACCGAGGTGGAGACGGATGGAAAGGTGACGTTGAACTCAAGATTTTTGCTTGATGTATTGAACATTTTAGGAGGAAAAAAAGTGGATTTTGGGTTTTCTAATAAATTGGATCCGGTGATGTTGAACGGGGATAAGGATACGGATTACACCCACATAATAATGCCTTTGAAGGGTTAATATTTTGACTATGACGTTGCCAAGATTTCCGCTACTTCGACGTATGTATAATACGTCTCACTCCGTTGCTCAATCTTTCCTAATACCAGCACAAAATCTTAATCTCTTAATCAATTCAAGAGGAGAGGTAGAGGAATGATTATTAGGCGGGTAAAGTTGGCGAATTTCCGGAGTCATGAGGGGTATGTTTTGGAATGTTTTCCACAGACGACTACAATATTGGGGAAAAATGGGTGTGGAAAAACCTCTATTCTAGAGGCGATTTATGAGGCTTTACAGGGGAAAAGTTTTCGGGCGGTGGATAGAGAAATTGTGCGACGAGGGGCGGAGTTTTATCGGGTGGAGCTAGAATATGAGGATGGGCGTAGGGTAGTGGTGGTTTATGATGGAGTGAAAAAAGAATTTTTGGCGGAGGACAAGAAGTCGCGTAGATTACCGAAAAAATCGAAATACCCGATTGTGTTGTTTGAGCCAGATGACCTGCATTTGGTGGGGGCAAGCCCGACGACGCGAAGAAATTATTTTGATCGAGTTTTTGGACAATTGTCGGATCAATATGGCGTATCTTTGTCTCGCTATAATAAGGCGCTGAGACAAAGAAATGAATTATTAAAAAATGAAAATGTGATGCGGGAGAGTTTGTTTTCTTGGGATATACTGCTAGCGAAACATGGCGTAGAGTTGATGGAGGGGCGGCGAGAGTTTGTGGAGAACATAAATAGTAGTTTTACACGGGTTTATCGTTCGATTGCGGAAAACAATGACGAAGTGAAGATTGAATATAAAACTCACGTGCTATCAGAAAGTGAGTTTTTGGCACGACTAAATAGTGATTTTGAGCGTGATTCCCTGCTTGGGCATACGAGTTTTGGAGTGCATCATGATAGCTATAATTTTATCTTTAACGGAGTGTTGGCAGATGGATCGGCGAGCCGGGGTGAGGTGCGATCAAGCGTGTTAGCATTGAAATTTATTGAGGCGGAGATGATTATGGCGACTCTGGGAAGAAGACCAGTAGTGCTGTTGGACGATGTTTTTTCTGAGTTGGATGAGATGAGACAGAAATGTTTGGTAAGGAATTTTAAGGATAATCAGATTATTCTTACCTCGGTAGAGGATAAGAATAATCTGGCTAGCTGCGTCGTTCTGGAAGAAAAATAAATCTTTCTTCCCTCACTATCCTCGCTAGTTCAAATTATCCTTACATCGGTAGATAGTAAGGATGTTTTGCCTAGCTGCGTTATTCTAGAAGAAAGATAAATCTTTCTTCTATCAAGCTCTAAACCCCGGTCGATGTGCAAGGTGGATTGAGTGAATGTGTGGGGTTGATGCGGTCCTAGAGAGGCGTGATATTTAGTCGTAAAAAGCTTGTGGAAAAATAGTGTGGAAAAGTGGAAAAGTGGAGTGGATTAATTCCTTATTCTAATGGTTCAATAGGAACGTAATCGTAGATAATTTCGTAATCGTCAGGATTAAATCCGTTTTCGCGGATTTTTTTAAGAGCATTTTCGTAGTTGCCGCCAGTAGCGTCGGTGATTTTGACGCAGTAATCGGTTTTACATTGCTCGAAGTCAGTGCTGCCGTCAATACGATATTCGGTCCAATCATAAGTTTCTGGATTAACTTCGACGACAACAATAGGAAGAACGGTGGAGATTGGGTATTTGGTGTAATAATCATCAGCGGCTTTATTGGAATTATAATTACCAATAGTAGTGAGGATCATATCTTCACTGGGGTGCTGAACATACCAATCCATAGAACCGTTAGACGGGATAAGATATTCGTATAGGGCGGCAGGTTCGTCACTAGTGACGGTAAAAGTAACGGTTTTAGTGGTGAAATCTTCGGCGGAGATAGTGGCTGTGTAAGTGCCAGGGAGAAGCTTTTGGATGCCGCTAGATGGATAGGTTTTGTCATCGATGGTGACAGTGGCGAAGGATGGAGCAATTAAGATGTCGATGACGCCAGAGTAGCGTAAACTGTTAATGTATAATCCGATCGAGATTATTACGAGGATAACAAAAGCAATAACTCCACCAATGAGGATGGTGCGACGGTTTTTGATTTGCTGGTCGGTGTTATACATAGTAATATTAGTTCCCTTTCCTATTTTTTACGATAGACATCGAAAGCAGAGTCTTGATAGAATCGACCAGCATGATCGGCGTTGCGGTCGCAGTGTGAGGCGGATGCAATAGCATAGGATCCGTCGTCAAGTTGGACGTAAATTTCGACGTGGCCAGTGCTGGCACGGATATCGCCAGGGGCCATATCAGCGCTACTTAGACTACCAGCGTTGCCAACCTTTTCGTAGAGCTCAGGGTGACTTTCTAGATAGTTTTTAATGTTGGCGGCGCCACAGCATGGAAAAGTGGGGTCGACACCAGAGAAACGCATGACCGTGGCAACAAAGGCGTCGCAGCTGTTGCCGTTGATGACACAGGTGTCGGGGATGCTGGTGCCGATGGCGGCTATGCCGGTTTGAGCGAGGGCGTTAGCGTAATCAGGCTTGGCATCGCTGGGTTCGTGGGTGCGGTCTGGCCAGCTGAGGTCGAGGGCGGTTTGGTTAATATCACCATTACCACCAACGGCGCAAACAACACCAGTGATATTTGAATCGGTAGTAGTATTAGGTGTGCTGTCGCCAGATGAACCTTCGGCATTGGCGGCGGCATTGGCTATCATTTGAGGATAGTCGGCGGCGAGCTGAGCAGATGATGACCAGCCCATTTGGGCGGAACGGTTTTCGATGGCAGCAATGATTTGGGAAACCTTAGCGACGTAATTTGGGTCAGTGGCGTAGCCAGAATCTTTGATAGTCTGAAGATAGACGTAAGGGTCGGTGATATTTGCGCCAGTAAAGACGCCGTGAGCGCGATAAGTCTTGGTTTTGCGGATATTTTCATAATAACCCCTCCAACCATCCATAGGAGTTTCGTAGGAGTAGGCGTTATTGACGTTAGAATCGAAGGCGCCAATACCAAAGAAATTATTGCGTTCGATAGCAAAACGGCTGGTGCCGGCGGCGGATTCGAGAATACCTTGTGCCATGACGGTTTCCCAAGGAATACCATATTCAACGCTTAATTGTTCGGCGATGGAGTGATATTTGTCAATGAAGTCTGCTTGGAGGGGGGAGAGACCGGCGGATGTGATGCCGGTGACGGTGCCAGTACTGATAATGCAACCACCATTGCCAATAGCATAGCCGTTGGGGTTGTAATACCAAGCATTGGTGGCGTAAATGTGATCGAGTTCTTCGCTGGAAGGCAGAGCAGCGAGGGCGGGGGTGGTGTGGCCGAGAATAAAAATGGTAATAAAAGCTATAAGGGCGATGAAGTGAATTCGAGCCTTGGTAATCTTTTTTAGCTTAATCATACGGCAAAGCTCCGGTTACGTAGATCGGAATAGAGGATGTATTCTTTAGCAACAACGACGTGTTCTGGTTGGTTGACAATTTCTGGATCATCAAAGCGGATGCGTTCGGATTTGATTTCGGCTACGACTACGTCGCTGGATTTTTGGATAAGGAGAGGTTCGTTCATGGCGATGCGAGAGCTAGCATCATAATCGTTGAGATATTGGAAATAGGCAATGAAGTTAAGCATGGTTTCGGTGTGATCTGGGCTGAGGCCAGAGATGCGAGAAAGATAAGCGATGTAAGTATCTTCGACGGGATTCTCGGAGCGGAGTTGCTCTTCGTAGGCGAGAACTGGGTTCTTGCTTTCACCAAAGGCGCCACGGTTGGCGAGGAGACGCATATCCTCAATATAACGCTGATAGTATTTCCCTTTGGTGCTCCAGAAATAATCATTATCAGCATTGTCGTTCTCTGCCGTGTTGGCGCAGCGAGTGCCGTTGGCCCAAGCCATGTGTTTTATATCGTCAACGTTGTCGATGATATTAAGAATGTTACTGAGAACCGGAACGACTTTGAGAAGGTTTTTGAGAAAACCAAGTGAGTTAGTGCTCTGGAGAGCAGTAAGGATGTTTTCGTCGACATAACCAAATGGAGAATTGCGGTTGTCACAATAGGCGATATATTTTGCAAGGTCAGAATCGCCATCAACTGTACAGCCGGTACCATCGGGGTTACAATCGGTGAGTGCGTCGTTGATTGCATCAATGTAGTCAGTGTCACTAGTTTTGGTATCCATAGTGGTGACATCGGTGGTGGTGACTGGAGTGCAGCGGATATCGCCAGCGGCACCGGTGACGCCCGTGAGAGCTTCACAGTCGCCGAAAGTTGTCATATAGGATGAATCTTCACCTTCGGCTCGAACTTGTCCAGAGAGAGAGGCGAGAGATTTGGCGGTAGAGCGAAGGAAAGAGGCGATGCTAGTGGATTTAGTGGAAACGATAGTCGGTAAAAGACTATAGGCAATGCTACCAAGGAAAGTGTTTTTATTGGTAATGTCGAATGGGCTATAGCGAAGGCGATCAACTTCGGCGTCGCGTGCAATAACTGAATTAACGACTTTATTATACGCGATAGCGGCATTTTCTGAGGAAGGAGATTGACCACTACCGCTACGCGCTATGCGAGTATTAATAGAGGCGGCGCCGCGGGCAAAGAGGTCACCAGCAGGAGCGCCGACTGAGTATTCGTAAGTGTTGGTAAAGAGAGATTGAGCGACTACTGGTACAAGAAAGCTAAGAAAAGCGCTAACGGACCACTTTGTAGCGGTGCCAACAAAGAGCTTGCCAAGGATGCCGGCAAAAATACGAGAGAGTCCGCCGCTAAAAATAGTGACTGAGATGGCAAGGATATTGGAGGCAATATCGAGACCGGCGCATCTGATGGCGGTTTCGGTAGTGAGACGACCGCCGAGTTGGTCGGTGATGGCGTTGTTGACGCGTTCGAAAGAATAAGCTTCAGTGACGGTATTATCAGCAGGTGCATCGGCGAGCATCATGAGAATATTGTTGGATTCAATGGGTGATTTGTTTTCCTTGAGGGTGCTAGCTGTGCCGGTGGTGTTTTCGCTTGATCCGCTAACGGTGAGAGTGCCTAGGTCGGTAGTTTCGGTGTATTCAGGAGTGACAAGGAAGTTGAGAACTTCGTTGACGGCTGATTGGGCGCCATAGCCAGCCATCATTTTGCTAATGTTTTCTACTAAGCCCATGAAATAGTTGATAGATTGATAGACTTCGTTTGCGCCGACGGAAACAGAGAGCATATTGCCGACACGAATAGCGGTGCATTCCCAGCTGCCGCCGGTTTCGGCGACTTCTTTGGCTACTTGATCAATCATGGCGCGGGCCTGAGCTTCGGATTCGGCAGGGATTGTGCCAGATGAAGTGGCGGAAGCAGCACCACCAATGATGCTAGTTTGAGTGGAAGTAGAGGTGACTTCTACTAGCTGGCCAGGTTGGCAATCTGTGCGTCCGCTATGTTCACATAAGACGGTGGTAGTAGTGGTAGTAGCGTTTTTCTCGCGAGTGTTGGTTTCGACGTTGGTTTGGTTATTGTCGAAACGAGGATTCATGATTTCATTAAATTCTTCTTGATTCTTTTTGCTGCTACTGCTGGAGGTGAAATTTTTGAGCTGATTACGGCTTAGGGAGAGATCCTGATAGGTGGTTTCGGCAGATTCGTCAAAGAAAGTGGCAACACGACCACGATTGGCTTTGTCGAGCGCATCACGAAAGCTAGCGTTGTTGCGATAGAAAGATTCATATTCAGAAGCGCTAATGCGATAAGTGTCAATACTTTCGTCAACGTTAACAACAGTGAAAATCATGATTTTGCTATTACCGGAATTTTCAAAAGTAATACCGTATTTAGCAAGACGTGCGAGATATTCATCAGACATGTTGTTGTAAACACTAGTCCAATCGGCACTGTTATTGTTTCCTTCCATGTAGCTTTCCATGAGATGGATGTCGCGTTCGGAGGCGCTGTAGTATTGAGTATTAGTGGATTCAGTGATGTTGGCGATAAGAGCGCCAGGGAGGAGCGAGTCGGCGCCACCTAGGAGAGCGAAGCTAGCGAAGAGGAGAGCGCCAATAGCAACGATGGCGGAAATGCCTTTTTTCTTGCTTTTGCTTTTGGAACTAGAGGTATTATTCTTGCCGCTGCCGGTGTAGAAGGATTTGCCGGCACCACTCGCAGCGCCGGACTCAGCGGCGCGAAGTTTGGAGATGGCGATAGCAGCAGTGGAAGCGGCAGGCATAATTTAGCGACTGCCTCCTGGTCTGGTAGTGATAAGCGATTCTTCGGTTTCGGAGGCGATAATCTGGATATGGACGTGATTCGGGCCAGCAAAGAAGAGACCTTGACCAACTGGGAAGTTGGAGAGACGCTTCTTTTCTTCTTCGGTAAGTTTGAAGGTATCAGAAAGAACGTCAACGGCAGAGGAGGATTGCTTGAGAAGTAGCTGCATGGATGAGTTGGCAACAATAGCACGACCCATTTTGCTACTCATGAAATCTTCGACGTCTTGAGTGATAGTAGTGAGACCGAGGTAGTATTTGCGGGCACGTTTGGCAAGACTAAAGAGGAAGTTGGCGGAGTCGTCATACTTCATGAGCTGCCAAGCCTCGTCGACGATAAGAAGACGACGTTTTTGCTGAGCACGAACAACGTTCCAGATATGAGAAAGAATAATATACATAGCAACCGGGCGAAGCTCGTCTTCAAGATCGCGAATGTTAAAGACGACCATTTGATTGTTGATGTCGATATTGGACTGCTGAGAGAAGATGCCTGCGAAAGTACCAGTAGTGTATTTACGGAGGCGTTGAGCTAACTGTGGACCAGAACCACCCATATGTAAGAGAGTATCGTATAGATTGATAATGGTAGGAGGAATGGCCTGATGAGTACGGGGGTCGCTAGTGATACCAGCACGTGCGTAGGTATCAATTAGGGCTTGGTCGAGATCGGCTTCTTCGTTGGCGGTGAGAGCAGGGACGACTTGACCATTAGCGGCAACTTGATTACCGCCGAGCATGAGACGGAAAAGGCCGTGCAAAGTAACGAGATTGGCGCGAAGAGCATCGTTGGCATCTTCAGTGTCGATGACTTTTGGTAGGTCGAATGGATTGATGCGGACATCAGAGTTAAGGCTGAGGCGGATATAGCTACCACCGACGGCGTCACAAAGTTTTTGGTATTCGTTTTCTGGGTCGATAATGAGAATTTCGGAGCCAACCATCATGGATCGGACTGCTTCAAGCTTAACAGCGAAAGATTTACCAGCACCGGATTTAGCAAAGACGACGAGATTAGCATTTTCCAAGGTAAAGCGGTCGAAGATTACGAGACCGTTATTGTGCATATTGACGCCATAGAGAATACCACTTTCTTGGGTGAGGTCGGCAGAGGTGAATGGGAAACAAGTGGAAATCGCGCCAGTGTTCATGTTGCGGCGAATTTGGAGCTGATCGGTGCATTGTGGCATACAACTGTTCATCCCCTGCTCTTGTTGGGAAGTGGCGACTTTAGAAAAGATCATTTGCTGGCCAAGGAGGGTCTCGACTTTGTGCTGAACGAAATTAAGATCATCGAGCGAATCGGCCCAAATAGTGATATATAAGCCAAAACGGAAGAATTTTTCAGCACCGACTTGGAGTTTATCGCGGAGTTCTTCGGCATCGTTAATGGCGGCTTCGATTTCTGGGTCGCGGACTTTACCTCTTTCGGCGTTGACATTGTAACTGGCTTCGAGTTGGGTAACCTTCTTGCGGAGGTTTTTCATAATAATGGCAGTATCAACGGGATAAATATACATAGAAACGTCAAGAACTTCGTCCATATTGATGAGACCAGAAATCCAACCAGTATATAGTGAGCGAGGATAGGCGTAGACGTAGATAGTGCGACCATATTTAGTGCCAAGACGGAAGTACGAGGAGTGAATTTCAATGGAACTAGGCGAAATAAGATCGCGCAAGGTGGTGATACCCTGTTCAAAAGCTTGCTGAATCTCAGCTTCTTCGGCAGCCTGAGATCGGAGAGCAATTTCGGCGGCAGTGAGTTTGGCTTTTTTCATTTTGGCCATATTAGTTTGTTCCCTTTCTTACATATGTAGTAGCGAGTTTGCTGAAATCAACTAGAGGTTCACGAACAGCGGTGTCGGGGTTGTTGAAATTGTAATAAAGTTTGCTGAGATCATTAGTCTTGAGGCGGACGGATTGGATGCCAATTTGGAAAAGTCCAGAAATGACAGATTCGACGCGATTATTGAGCTCGTCGATAGCTTTGTCGTAAGTGGCACGGTTGATACGGGTGACTTCTGGAGCTTTGCGACTAAAGGTCTTGAAGAGGTTTTTGGTTTGATTAACAATAGCCTCGGCGTCAGCGGAACTGTAGTACGGAATAACAATGAAAAAGGATTTATCCATAATGTTGGCTTCTTGAGACAGGAGGTCAATGAAGTTGATATAGTCGTCCATAAGGACTCCGAGTAGCATATTATCATTATTGCGGCGAATAGCCGAAAGACGATCGATATATGGACCAATATCGACGCGCTGGGAGCGGACAAGGATTTGAATGGTGAAATTGAGAGAGTTGAGAAAATTTTGGAAACTATATTCAACACCTTCGCGTTCGGTGGCCGACATGAGATCAAAGTTAATAGATTGACAAGCAACAACGGCGCGGAAAGAACCATCTTTCATGATGACGATGCCGTCTCGGAGCTCAGAAATCATGAGTGAGGATTGGGTGGAAAGCGGATTTTCGATAACCTTGGGAGCTTCTGTGGTGGAGGAGAGGATTTGACGGTCATCTGGCATGTCAGGCTGCTGAGCTTGCTGCATATTAATAGGCTGATTGATAGTTTGGTTGGCAGCCATGGCGCGAGCTTGGGCGTTCGCTCCGTAGCCCTGAGCAACGGGTTGGCCTTGTGGAATGGGGCCGGAGTTACGATAGCCTAGATTGTTTTGTGGGTTCATATTGACTCCTTAATGTAATGGTATGAAAATTTCACTTTCGTTTTCGCGACGGATGCGGTCGGATTGTTCTTGAAGGGTTTCTTGACGAGGGGGTTGCGGGGCGGGTTGGGCGACAGTGGGTTGATTTGGGTAGGGTGCGTTGTTTTGATAAGGGTATTCAGGAGTGCTAGTTGGAGTATAAATAGGTTGAACGACAGCAGGAGATTCGAATCCGGAAATAGTGGCAAGGGCACCGGATGGGAGATAGTCGTTCATAGTGCCGGTAAAACCATCGCGAGGCTGGATATTACGTTGGCCTGAAATTTGAGCATATGCGGCTGATGATTCTTCGGATTTTTGGATAGCATTGCGCATTTGGTTGAGGGCGGACTCGTGGCGTTCTTGACGTAGGGTGTTATCTATGCCGTAGATTTGATTCCCTTGGTCGAACATGTCGGTAGTGTTGTAAGCTTCGGCATAGAATTCATCTTTCATAGAAGTATTAGCGTATTTGATGGCTTGACCCTCACTATCGACAAGTTCGGCAAGGAAGGAGAGGCGATGGCTAGCATCACTAGGGGTAAGATCGCGAGTACGAGATGCTTCGACGGTTTTGGGGGCGGTAATGAGGATGGTAGATTCGCTTTGACCAGGAAGCCAGAGACGCTTATTGGGCTTAGTATAGAAGGAAATTAGGGCGGCAAAATATGTCTCCATGGGCTGGTCTTTCTTGATAGGGAGGGCGAGGATGCCGAAAAAGAGCGCAAAAGGGATAGGGATGATGGCTAATAGTGGGAACAGTTGCCAAAGGCCAACGGCCAATACGACCATACCCAAAACAATCATTAGGTAGACAAACTGCCTAAATGAAAATGGTCCCAATAGCTTATCATCCGCCTCAACGTCTTGCGGAACTTTGTATGTCGCCATATGTATTTATTATAGCACAAAAGATGAGATGCAAGGATATATTATATATGTTAGCTTTTATGGAAAAGTTTCGTTCCCTGTTTGTGGAGGTTAGGATTGGTTAGGATCAATATTGGAGATGAAATTTATGATAGCATTGCTAAGGTTGTCGATTTGGTCTTTTTCGTAAGCATTGTATGGATCGGCAATTTGCTGTCTGGTGGCTTCACCGTCGGTGGCGTATGGCATAGTGGTGTAATCGTTAATGAAATCACTACATTCGCTTTGATGATCCATGAGGCATTCGGTATTCTGAAAGAGATCTTTGAGTGCGTCGGTGAGAACTTCGACGGTCTTAGTTTGATGAGCGACCATGGTATAATCCTGGACTTGTTCAATAAGTTTGTTTATATTGTTGCGCTCGTTGTATAGACGACGAGCTTCGGTGCTACGAGCGAGCTGATCAGCAAGATTATTGATAGTTTGACGGTCGGAAGCTTTCTTTTTGGAGTGCTTGGCGGCGTATTCAGGATTAATGTAGTCTGGGTCATATTCGAAGCGGCCTTCGGAAACTTCTCGAAGATGCTTTTCGAGATCGTCTTTAACGGACAAGACTTGGTTGTAGATAGATTCGCCATCTGGAATGCTGAAGAGGTCAACACCACCATCGAGACGATCCTCGAACGGAATAGAGCTGTCGAGATTTTTCTGGTTGAGGCTGATGAGGCTGTTTAGAAGGCTGAGCATAGCAGGAGCGGCGCCAGGTTTGAGGGAGGATAAGGCTTCTGGAGACATTTTACGGCCAAGATTGCCGGCGATAGCCTTAAAGGTCTTGGGCATTTGAATATGTTTAACGTAGTCTTGGCGAGCCTTAAGAACGTCTTGATTGGACATAGTGGCGAGCTCTTCGAGTTCGATGGTCTCCCATGAGTCGACACCATTGTCGTTGGTAATTCTGCGGGCACCTTTAATAGGATTACCGTTATTGTTGACGGTGTCGATAATCTCGTCCGCTCTAAACATTGTGTCAAATAAAGCAAGGTCATCGGCGGCTTTAACGAGGCGCTCTTCTTCTTGGAAAGCCCAAGCGTCTTGCTGTTGGAATTTCCCTGGTTTGGTGGCGACGCCGAGACATTGAAGAAGGAGATAATAGTAATCAGCATTAGTATTGATATAGCCAGCATTCATTGCGGAAGTGAACATGGGGCCAAAGGCGGCGTGGTGAGTATTGAAGCCGGAGCTTTCGAGCGCAGTGCGAATAATACCGTGGTAGGGGCGAAGTGCACCGGTTTTTTGTCGTTCATTGCGGGCAATGCCCAGTAGCATGGCGTAGCGTTTATTGATTTTATCGCCAATAGGAACGTCAGTACCAAAGATTTCTTTGATAATGGCGCCATCATCTTCATAAATGCGAGTGACGACATTTTTATCATCGTCCTTGAAATCGAGGTATTTGACTTTGCGATATTCGTCTTGCTCGGCAGGAGTGAGGGTTTGATATTCGTCGTTTTCGATGGTTTTGCCAAGTTCTTTATGCTTCCAGATGTAGTACGGATATTCACGATGTAGATGTGCTAATTCTGGTATGAGGCGGTAATCTTCGTCTTCGATTTTTTTGCCATGTATATCAAGCTCGTAGCCGTCATCATTGGAGTTGGCAACATTGAGCGCCATAGAGCGGAATTGAGTCTTGTGTTTTTCAAGACCAAACTTGTTTTGCAGGACTTGCCATTCTTGGCGGCGACGCTTTTCAATGTTGGCGTTATTAATGATTACTTGGCCCATGATAGCTGCTTCACCGTCGTTATAGAGAGCGCCAGCAGCGCTTTTGACGAGACGATTGAATTCGTATGGGTTCGTTTCCTGATTTGCTTGTGCTTTGAGATAGCGACCGAGAAGCCATTTTTGATCAGCCTCGGCGTTATTGATGGCGAGGAATTGCTGAGCCATAGCTTCTTCGTAGGCTTCGGCAGTGGCGCCAGCAATACTGCTAGCATCTTGGCCACCAAAGAGGGTGTCGTAGCTACTGAGCGTGTTTTGATGGAGGGCGCCAGCGGTTTTAGCGCGGGTGTCATAGAGGCTGGCAAGCTTTGCGTTGCGGACATAACGGTTAGCTTCTGGATCCCAGGTGAGGAGGCCGGTTTCGTCACGTCCGGTGCTACCAGAGGCCTTAGTGAGGGCGGACTCAATGGCTTTACCGCGACGGATGCCGACAGCATTACGGGTGTTGAGTTCGCGGAGTTCGCGGCGGTAATCTAGATAGCGACGAAGTCTGGCGCCAGAAGCGTATGAGTTGGCAAGGTATTCCTGGCGAGATTCCTCGGCTTTGCTGAGAGCCCATTTGGAGGCGGCTTTTTGTACTGGAGAAGCCAGGCGGTGCAGGCTGGTGTTGAGAGAGTTGAGAATGGTGCCAGACATTTTCATGAGCGACCAAGAACCGATAAGTGGGAAGAATTGTATGGCGACACCTAAGAGAACGCCAAGGGCATTTTCGGCGGATGTGATGACGGCGTAACCGAGGAGCTGAGATGCACCGAAGAGAAGGCTAAATGCAGGATAGAAAATGAGCATACGGATGAGGAGATCTTTCCATTTATTGAACCATTTTTCGGTGTTTGGAAGGAGGTAGGTGACGAAGGCGAGCGGTGCAACCATGATAAGGAGGGCAACAACGGCTTGGCGGGCGGCAATAGTGATAAGTCCAGCAATAATAGAGATGATAGCGCCAAGAAGAATAATCATGAGAGTGAAGAATACGTAGCCACCACCACCGATAGCGCTAATTGTAACAGCTCCGATAGTGCCGCCGCTGAGAACAGCGCTGAGAATTGTGGATAGAGATAGATCGATGTCGGTGGCGGTACTGTTGACTATAATTTGTTCTTGAAGACCGCCAAGAACATTACGGAGATTGCTACCGATAATATTACTAATATCCACACCTAGAGCACAGATGAGAAAGCTTAAGTTAACGAGAACGACAGCAATGATAAGGCGCGGAAGAATGCGTTTGACGCCGTAGTTGTTGAGACCGGCGCCGGTGAGTTGGGAATAGATAACGATAAGAAGGAAGATAACGAAGAGGATATTGGTGATATTGCGGGCGTATTGCCAGACGACATAAACAGGAGAGGAATTGTCCATGGTGATAGGGGAGATTTCCAAGAGGTCATTGATGGCGACATAAAGGTTGTCGCTCATAGAGGCGATGAGGCCTGTGGTCGGGCAGACGATCCAATAGAGGGCACCAGTCTGTTCTTTACAGGTATCGGCGACGGATTTTGAGTTTTCGTCGTCATCATTATTATTGTCACTGTTTTCGGAATCGTCGGTATTGTCGTCGTTATCAGTATCGCCGGTCTGTTCGGTATTATCGGGATTGTCGAGAGAGGGCTGGTCGGTAGGAGTGTTGTTGTCATTCCCCTCTGGTGGCAAGGTAGGATTTAAGGGGATAGGAGTGACGGTAATCCATTCATCAGCGTAGGCCGGAGTATTGGCGATTACAGAAAAAGTGGCGCCAAAAAACAGCCCAAAAAGTAGGGATAAGATTGCAAATAATCTTTTCGTAGGTTTTTTCATAAAAACTTTCCCAATTACCCCTGTTAGCGGGGTTACATGTGCATTATATCACACATAAGCGTTTTAGTCAAGCATATTTTTTCCTTTTTGAGAAAATTGTCTTTGTTATATGCATTGTTTAATACTATTGCAATAAAGACCTACCATGTGTGATGTTTGATATTTTTGGTGATTTTATGGAAAATGTAGAAGAGGTATGCTAAGATAGGGGTATGAAGAAGGTTTTCGGGAGTATTCTAGCTGTAGTTTTGATGGGGGTGTTAGGATTTTTGACGATTTGTTTGCAGCCGGCTCAGCCTGTATATGCGGATAGTTCGTCATCTGGGGTGGCTGGATATATGGCGGGTACTTTTTTAGGGTTTAAGCCTTGGTATGATGGGGTGGCGGATGAGAGTGGAAATATTAACGCGCCGAATGTGGATGAATCTGGGACGGGTTTGGCCAGCTTTGTATGGCATATTGTATTGAATATTGTATTCGATTTAACCCTGGCGATTGGATATATTGCGTTGGCGATGGTGGTGTATGGTGGATATATGTATATTATGTCGCAGGGTGATCCCGGTAAAGCGGCGAAGGGTAAAAAGACGCTGTCGTCGGCGGTGATTGGTGTGGTGATTGCTATGGGAGCGTCGGTGATTGTGAATACGCTGATTTTTGTGCTAGGGATGAATAATGTGTCTGGTATGGACGATTTGCAAGCGCACGAGTTTAAGAAAGAGAATTTGCAGAATGTGTTTTCTTGGGCATATGCGATGGCTGGTTTAGTGGCGGTGGTATTCTTGATTAAGAGTGGGGCGGATTTTATGCTGTCGCAAGGGGAGGCGAGTAAAGTACAGAAAGCTAAGCATGGAGTGATGTACGCGGTGATTGGTTTAGTAATTGTGATTTTGGCGTCGATTATTACGTCTGTGATAATTAAGTCTGTGGGAGGAGCGATTGATGCGAAGTAGGAGGTTGATTATTGTTGGGGTGATGATGTTTTTAGGTATGGTGGGATTACCATTACTGGGGGTGTCGTTGGATGCTAAAGCGGCAGGGACTTCGGTGTGTGATGACGAGACTCTGAGCGACGAATTGAAGGAGGCGGCGGGCTGTACTACGGAGAAGCAGGTGGGAGATGTGGCAAATATGATGATATCTATCGTGCTTGGTATGCTTGGAGTAGTGGCGGTTGGAGTGGTCATTTATGGTGGAGTTGTGTATGTAACGAGTAATGGTGATCCAGGTAAGGCGCAAAAAGGTAGAAATGCGATTTTATATGGATTAGTGGGGTTGGTGATTGCGTTGTTGGCGTTCTCGATTGTGAATTTTGTGTCGAAAGTTGTACCACAGTAAGAATAAAACTGGGATTTTACCGGTCTTGTTGCATAATTCCTGCTACTAGCGCATGCTTATGCGCGCTAGCTAGAT
>CAPNAV010000005.1 GCA_948663575.1 uncultured Candidatus Saccharibacteria bacterium | reverse complement strand
TATAATAATATTATGATCATCAAATCTGAAGCCGAAATGCTTGAACTCGGTCAACGTCTTGCTAAGAATCTATCCTTGCCCGCCGTCATCGAGCTTGTAGGTGATGTTGGCACCGGCAAAACCACTTTCACTCGCGGTCTCGCTGCTGGTCTTGGCATTACTGAGCCTGTCACTAGTCCCAGTTTTACTATCTCCAAGCGCTACGCTTTTCCGATTCGGTCGCAGGGTGCTAGCGCTACTTTTGGTGAACTCATTCATTACGATTTCTATCGGCTTGACGACCCGGGCATTATGGGCGAGGATCTCGCCGAAGCTCTTAGCACTCCAAACTCCGTTGTCGTAGTCGAGTGGGGTGGCGATGTTGCTGGTCTCTTGCCTGCTCATAAAACTCGTCTCGAAATCACCCTATGCGAGGAGGGCAGCCGTCAGGTGGAACTTGCTAACTCTGACCAGTCCGCATCAGAAAATGCCAATTCCGCGCAGTCTATCTACCGGCCAGCCAAGCCAGACCAAACAGGGAATCACCAATCGACCAAAACTGCCGATGACTCAGCAAAATCAACGCAGGCAGAAAATAATCAGCCAAACGCCAACAATCATAAATCCACTAATCACCCAATAAATCAAACGCAGACGGGAGACAATCTATGAAACTCTATCTCGACACCTCCACTAATCAGTGCCTCCTCAAACTCGATAATCATACCTACGAGCAGGAGTTCGAATCCGCCATGGCTGAAAAAATCCTCGGTTTTATTCACGACAAACTCCAAGAAAACTCCACCGATTGGCGCGATATCTCCGAAATTACTTTTTTCTCTGGCCCAGGGTCGTTCACCGGTCTGCGCATCGGCGCTACTATCGTCAACACTCTTGCCGACCAGCTTAATATCCCTCTCTACGACCATCAAGGCAATCAGCATCAGATCATTATTCCTGAATATGGTCGCCCTGCCAATATCTCTACTCCTAAAAAGTAACACTTGGGTAGCATATTTATGCCACTAAATCCAAATTTTACCAAAAATCTTATAAAACTATTGACATTTTAACTAATCTGTGATAATATAGAAATATAAGTGGTATACACCATTCTACCGCCCAGCTTTGTAATGTCAAAAACTAATCTAAATACTCATGAAAATTGAGGTGATTTTTTACTCAGCGTTCCAGTTTGTGTTATAATAAACCCAGAATTTTATTAATTTATATTTATTTGTTACCCCCGCCGGTATCAGGAAAATATCGGCACAACAATTTAGAAAGGTTGTTATGGAAATAGTTGCAGTGATTGCAGCCCTCATCGTCGGCGGCATTATTGGTGTGACCGGAATTTTTATCTATAATAAAAAGAACGAAAACGGTGGCAAGACCAAAGCCGATGATCTTATTCGCAAAGCTAAGAACGAAGCCTCTGATATCGTCCTCAAGGCTAAAAATGACGCTGCCGATATTGCCTCGCGCTCCCAGCAAGAGGAGAATGAGCGTCGCCGTGAATGGAAAAACACCGAGAACCGCCTTAATGAACGCGAAACGAACATTGACAACAAGCTCGACCAACTCGAGAAGAAGACTGAGCATCTTGCTAAACAAGAAAAAGAACTTGACGATCTCAAGACTGAAGTCCGCGACATTCGCAACAAGCAGCAGGAAAAGCTCGAAAAAATCGCCGGCCTCACCAAAGAAGACGCTCGCGACAAGCTCATGCAGATGACCGAGCGCGACATTAAGCAAGATCTCGCGAACCTAGTCGCTAAAGAGCAAAAAGAAATCAAGCACGAAGTTGACGAAACTGCCCAAGCGATTTTGCTCACTGCTATGGAGCGCATGTCGTCAGAAGTTACCGCAGATCGCACAGTTACTGCCCTCAAACTTCCTGATGACGATATTAAAGGTCGTATTATCGGTAAAGAAGGTCGCAATATCCAGGCTCTTCAGCGCGCTACTGGCGTCGATATCATGGTTGACGATACGCCGGGCATGGTCGTTTTATCAAGCTTTGACCCTATTCGCCGTCAGGTCGCCCGCTATGCTCTTGAGCGTCTCATGAAAGATGGTCGCATCAATCCTAGCTCTATTGAAGAAGCCGTCGCTAAGGCCGAACGCGAAATTGAAAAAGAAGTCGTCCGCGCTGGCGAAGATGCCGCTCGCGAAGTTGGTGTTGTTGGTATTCCCAGAGAGCTCCTACATTTGCTAGGCGAACTTAAGTTCCGCACTAGCTATGGCCAGAATGTCCTCTTGCATTCTATTGAAATGACGCATATCGCTGGCATGATTGCTGAGGAAATTGGCGCTAATAAACGCGTTGCTAAAACCGCCACTCTTCTGCATGACATTGGCAAAGCTGTTACCCACAAAATTGAAGGCAAGCATGCTGAAATTGGTGCTGAGCTTGCCAAGAAATACGGCATGCCCGATGATGTTGTTCACGCCATGGCCGCACACCATGACGACATCGAGCCGACAACTCCTGAAGCTATCATCGTGAAAATCGTCGATTCTCTTTCTGCCGCTCGCCCTGGCGCCCGCAATATCTCCGCCGAAAACTTCGCTGAACGCATGCGCGACCTCGAAAATATCGCCACCAGCTTCCCTGGCATAGACAAAGCTTACGCCATCTCTGCCGGTCGCGAAATTCGTGTTATTGTCGAGCCTAAGCAGATTGACGATCTTTCTGCGCTCAAGCTCGCTCGCGATATTGCCAACAAAATCGAAGCTACGATGTCCTATCCCGGCATCATCAAAGTTAACGTAATTCGCGAGACGCGCGCCGTCGAATATGCCAAATAAACCCCAGGAGCATCCGACAAAAAACACGGCTGTTCTTAGCGAGGATAGCTCTTCTCAGGAGCCACACCCTCAAGTCAGTAAGTGGGCGCGCCTCAAAATCGGAGTTATTATCGCTCTAGTTGTCGCTGCGATAGTCTACATTGTCTGGGACATTGCCTCACAAGGTCCGCTGATGAGTCTCTTTGTGGAGGAGAATCGCGAACAGCTCCAGCAAGTAATCTCTTCATGGGGAATCTTTGCCCCGCTTCTGTATATTATTTTGCAAATCGCTCAGACCGTTGTTGCGCCTATTCCCGGCCAGATAGTCGGTAGTATTGGCGGATACCTTTTTGGCGCCTGGGGAATTCTATGGACGACTATCGGCACGCTTATTGGCTGCTTCATTGTCTTTAAGCTGGCTCGCCGCTTCGGCCGCCCTTTGCTAGAGAAGTTCTTTAAAAAGTCCGCCATCAAACATTTTGACTTTGTCGTCAATTCAAGAAGTGCCTCTTTTGTGCTCTTTCTCATTTTTCTCTTGCCAGGATTCCCTGATGATCTAATCTGCTATATCGCCGGACTCACTAAATTGTCTACTCGTAGACTCATTCTTATCGTTTTGCTTGGTCGCCTACCTGTCATCACCGTGACCAACTATCTTGGCGCTGGCCTCGCCACTAACCTTAATCTCGTCATTATCGTTTCTGTTGTTTCGGTTGTCGTACTCGGCATTGCTGTTTCCCAGCGCGAGCGTATTACTAAATTTCTCAAGCAAAAGTCATCTAGCGACGATTCAGATTCAAAATCCTCCAAGTCTAAAGATTAATCTTGGGTATTGCCGCGGAAGCCCTTCTCTAACAAAGGACGAAAGTGTTGTAATTTTTACAACACTTTACATAGCTTTTAGTCATGCTACTATCAAACTAACTCTATAACACACACTATAAACAGCGTAATAATTCGTCAATACTTATATAATTCCGGCATCTTCATAACTCGATTTAGGTCCAGCCTCTCGCCCATCTCCTCGAGTCGCAAATATCGTGCCTCGCCACTTTTTGCTAGTTGCAACACTTCATCAACCCCCATCGCCATCACCTCGATCTTCTCGCCCGCATCCAAGCTTTGCTTAGTTTGCTCCAAAAGACCCGTAGCTAGAAAGGTGTAGACTAGCCAGTCAATTTTATTAAACGGCTGCTCAACTCTGACCAATCTCCAATTCTCAAAATTCAAGCCCGTCTCCTCGCGCAGCTCTCTTTTTGCCGCCGCCAGTTCATCGCTATCATCGTTATCCACTCTACCTCCCGGGTAGTCATAAAAACAATTCTTGCGTGGCTGTTCCTGTTTTGTGATGATTAGTTGTGGTTTACTAGCCTCAAACCCTAACTTTCGCGCCTCCTCTGCCGTCACTACTGGGATAATTTTTACAGTATCCGCCCGTCGTAACATCTCAAAAGTCTCCAAACTGCCATCAAACATTTCTTGCGGCCATTGAAATACATCAAAAATCTTCCCCCGAAATACGCATTTTGCCTCTTGCGGAATTAATTTTGCATTTTCTGGCACAAACTTTCTCATGCCCTAATTATAGCATTTTCCATCGCCTAAAACACATCCTTCTATAATATATGCTATACTAAAACTATCAGGAGGAAACATTGTTTAGCGAAATTGAAAAAGAATATAAAAAGGGATTACAACAAAAACGCTTTATCGCCTATTACTGGCCGTGCGCCGCTCTCGTGGCAGTCATCACGATTATCTTTGCCTTGATTTTCGAGTCACTGCATTGGATTATTTATGGTTGTGCCGTGGTCGTCTTCTTGGTATTGGTTGCAGTCTTTTTCGTCTGGGAACTTCATAACGCCAAACATACTTTTCAGAGTGTACGCGATAGCAAGGGTATTATTTCTAAGCTAGATGCCTACTTTGCTGCCGACGACGAAAAACGCCTTAATAATCTTATTTCCGACCTTGCCAGCAATAACATCCGCACAAAAGACGACCTGAAGCTTGCGCTTGACTACTTTCAATCTCGCCTCCCGATTGTAACGCGAGTGGGTCTTGTCAGCTGGGTTCTCACAGCTGTCATTATGTTATCCTCGGTCATCATTGTTGCATACGACGAAGCCATCGGCACAATCAACATACGTCATTTAATTCCCGCTTTTGGGTCAGCAGTCGTAGTTGCCTTAATCATCTTGACGCCTATCATTATAGCCAAGATTATCTCCGTTAGCATCTCGAACTCTCGCAGCAAAGTTGACACTATCCTTGTCGAAGATCTTGCTTATATCTATGTTCACTTCGATCAATACCAATCGCAACTAAATTCCAGCAGCTTCAACAGGCGTCATTCTAATAACCGCGCCACCATCTAGCTCCATTGTCCCGTTCTAAATATCGATACTTTCGCCAACCCCTAGCGACGCAAACTGAGCATCCATACTCTCGCAAGTCCCGCGCAAAAGATTATCATAAATTGTTTTGCCCATTTCCGAAAGCAGCCCATCATGAACCGGCACCACGATTTGCGGTTTTGCTAGTTTCATAAACTCCATCGTCTCTGACATCTTCGTCCATGGCGCGACTTCTGGTACTAATAGAGTTTCGACTGCTCCGTTCAGCTCTAATAAATCAAACGAATCTCCTGGATTTGTCAGTTTACTATCTACTACCACTCCAATATTTTGGCAAGGAATTTTGCCAGCGACTACCGAGGCATGATCCTTACTGAAGAACTCCAATTTAAATCCGCCAGCCTCTTCCGAGTCTCCGCCCGCCACAATGGTAATATTTGTCGAGCCTAGCTCATTCGCAATTACTTCCGCAGCATCTGCCGGCGCAAAAATCCTCGCGCTTGGATTATCATTCAGAATCGCGCTTAGGCGCTCCGGCTGCAAATGATCACCATGCACATGCGTAATAATAATCACTTCTACATCCTTCAGTTCTGGCAGCGTTGCCGCAAATTCCACTGGATCAAAAACCAATTTCTTTCCATCTTTTTCTAACACTACTCCCGAATGTTCCAATTTTGTCAGTTTCATGCTTACCTCCTTTTTATGATTATACTACAATAATCTAATCTAGCGCCTCTCGGAACGCTTTAAAAATCCGATCCACCGTCTGGTCTACGCGGTATAGGCTTTCCGGATGAAACCTCATTGCAAGATAAAACTTTTTCTCCGGCGCCTCAAGTACTTCGATATGCCCATCTTGATCGAACGCGCTAGCCTTCAATACCGGACAAGACGCCACTGCGCGATAATGCCGAGAGTTCACTCTCATTTCTGGAACTTGCACAATTTCCCTAAACCTCGTCCCTGGCAATACTTTGATGTTATGCGCATATTGATCATCGTCTCGTTGATGTTTTTCTTTATTAACATGTACTATCTCTGCATTAAATATCCTTGATATCACGGTCTGCCCGCAACATATACCTAAAGTTGGAATATCGTGCTCATAAGCCATCCTTGCTAAGGTATACTCAAAATCAGTAATGTAAGATCCTCCTTGGAAAATTAGCCCATCGCAAAATTCCAGCTGCTGATTAAGTAGATCCATCTCCTCGGTCGTTAAATGATCGTGAAGTTGATCATCGTGCCTCTGAATTCCTCGACTGGGCGATAAGATTCCTATCGGCAACATTCCATGGTCAATCACCGCTTGTCGGACTTCATCATACATCAACGCATAAGGCCGCTCTGGTCGCGGATAATTTTCTAACTTCATATGTTTTCCCACAATTCCGACAACTGGTTTCATGCATCCTCCTTAGCCAATATTTTAGCATAAACTATTAGCTACATCCCTAGATTCCATAATCCTTTACTTTTAGCGTCATCAATTTCTGTTGATATCGCTCAATTTTTTCGATTGCAAATTTATCATGCTCGCCCCAACATAGAATAACCATTTCTATCGACCCCACGTATATTACGTAAGATTTTAAATTAGCTGCAAGTCTTTCTGCCTCGCAGACATAGCTTAGTAGCCTCGTCAGAAGATAAAAATCGCGACTAGTAAAAGTCGCGTTAAAATATCGTCTATGTCGTGATATGAAAGTTAATAGCAGCATCCAGGCCAGATCTCGTTTTGCTGCCTGGGAAAATATTCTCACGAATTCTTCCTCGAGTGCCAACTCGTATTGCACTAGCGCTTCATCACAGTTCTGATAATGTAAATAAAAGGTCGACCCCGCAATTCTTGCATTCCGACATAATTCCGCAGTTTTTAATCCTATCCGTCGTCGCGCTAATGCATTCTCTAGCTCTCGCCGAATTAAGCTTTCGCTTTTCGAGAAACGTCCGTCATTGGGATTAGCAATCTTCCTATGCTGGGTTATTCCGAAAGTGGAACTTACATCGTCCTCCCAATTCCTTATAGTCTCACTTGTCATGATGTTTGGAGTATGCTGCTCATGCGTCAGGTCGCTAGAATGTATATGTTCCAGTAGAAAACCATTAGATTTAAAGTTACTATTTCCAACGCTTTGAGATCGCGCCCTTAAATGGCTCATTTTAGCCTTTCCCGCAATCTCCAAACTGTTCAAAATGCAACAAGATATAAATTGCGCAATATATTAATTATATTATCACTTATTGTAGCATACTAAATGTAAAAAGTCAATACTTTTTTGCAAGAAACTTGATTTTTTGAAAATTTTATAGGAACTACCTCTATAAAATCTGGCAATATATTCAGCCCATTTTTGGTCAAACAGCCTCAAAGGTCTTCTATTTATGTGCTATAATAATGGCAAACGGAGGTCTGGAATTTTATGTCAATCTACATTATCACTGGAGCAAACGGCTTTCTGGGTAATAACCTTGTACGCGAATTAGTCAAAAATCCAGAAAATGAAGTGCGCGCCCTCGTGTCATCTCCAGAACGCGCCGATGCCCTCAAAGATCTAAACTGCCAAATTTTTGCTGGCGATGTCACAAAGCCAGAATCGCTCAAGGATATTTTTAATGTTCCTGAAGATGTAAAAGTTTATGTTATTCATTGTGCCGCTATCGTCTATATCAAATCCAAACCTAATCCCGCCGTTTATACGGTCAATGTTGGTGGAACCAAAAATATCGTCAATGAAACCCTGCGTATCGGCGCAAAACTCATCGATGTTAATAGCGTTCATGCTATTCCTGAGCTACCAAAAGGTCAGACTATGACGGAAATTAGCCACTTTAACCCAGCCGACGTAGAAGGTGAATATGCTAAGTCAAAGGCTGAGGCTGCGCAGGTTGTCTTAGACGCAGTCAAAAATCAGGGCCTCGATGCTTGTATTGTTCATCCATCCGGTATTATCGGTCCTTATGATTATAAAACTAGCCATCTTACCCAAATGATTATCGATACTGCTAGCGGCCGTCTGCGAGCAGGTGTGAAAGGTGGTTACGATTTTGTTGACGTACGAGATGTCGTTACGGGAATTATCAGCGCCTGCTTGCATGGCCAAGCTGGTGAGTGCTATATCCTTTCCGGGCATTATATTTCGGTAGCCGAGCTATTCCAAATGATTGCGAAGGCGACCGAACAACGACCCGTAAAAACCTTTTTGCCACTTTGGCTCGCCAAGCTTACCGCGCCTCTTTCAGAGATGTATTACAATTTCAAAAAGCAGCCTCCTCTCTATACTAAATATTCTCTCTATACCTTGGAGTCTAACGCTAGCTTTTCGCATGCCAAAGCCGACCGCGAATTAGGTTACTCATCGCGTCCACCACAAACTACCATTAGCGATACCGTAAAATGGCTCGAACAGGCTGGCCGTATCAAAGCTAAATAAATCGTCATCACTCATAGAGGAACTTTGCGTATAAACCCGCTCAGATTTCTGCTATAATAGAAATTAATTAATGAGGACGAAATTTACATGAAGGCGGTTTTACTGCATGGCACTGACGGTAGTAGTGAAAGTAACTGGATTCCATGGCTGAAGCAGCAGCTGGAAAAACATGATTTCGAGGTCTATGCACCATCTTTGCCAAATTCTGCTTTCCCAAATGGCGAAGAATGGAGTGATTTTATCATCCAAAATGCTCCGTTCAAACTTGATGCGGATACCGTTATCATCGGACATTCCGCTGGTGCGGCACTAATCCCAATGTTATTGCAAAAATTGCCCACAGAAACAAAAATTAAGCGAGCAATACTTGTAAGTGGTTTTTATACCAACCTCGACTGGGAGAAGTTGAAGGATCTTCAAAACGTACCCGTGAATTATGACGAAATAAAACAAAAATGCAACGATTTTGTTCTAGTCCATTCCGATAATGATCCGTACGTGCCAATGGAAGAACCGCAAGAGTTGGCGAAGAAATTAAACGGCAAATTGACTGTTATCAAAGGTCAGGGGCATTTTAATCTCGGATCATCTCCAAAATATAAAGAATTTCCAAAGCTTCTCTCTATAATCCTAAAAGACGACGCCTTGCAAAACTTATATCTAGCTTCTAGTTTCCGTGGAGTTGGCGTAGCGGATATGATCATGAGTGACATTGAAAAATTATTAGGCAAACCAGCATCAGAGATTCGACTTTCCTATATCACGACGGCAGGAAATTTACATCCCGCCGACAAACGAGAGTGGATTGACGATGGTAGAAAAATTCTCCAGAAGCGTGGCTGGCAAGTTTTCGATTATGATATTGCAGATAAAACCGAGTCAGAAGTTACCGCAGAGCTTGCCGACAAAGATGTGATTTTTGTTCAGGGAGGTCATGCCTCTATATGCTGGAACAGGTACAAAAATGTAATTTTGCAGAGACTATTAAGCGCCTCTT
Organism: uncultured Candidatus Saccharibacteria bacterium; assembly: GCA_948663575.1. GTDB lineage: Bacteria > Patescibacteriota > Saccharimonadia > Saccharimonadales > Saccharimonadaceae > Nanosyncoccus. The sequence goes on along the minus strand of CAPNAV010000005.1, from coordinate 33,614 downwards.
AACGCGCGGTGTACCGTATATAGGCGAAAGTACCGGCTCAATCATCGCAGGTGAGGATATTTCAGCCTACAAATACTGGTCAGAGGATAGACGAGAGAATCCGCCTGAACTAGAAAATTATAATGGCATGGGCTTGGTTGACTTTCTGATTCGTCCGCATTGGAACCATCCAGAAAAAAGACAAAAATATTTGCGAATGACTATGGAAAATCTAGAGAAATTATTCGAAATTAGCCAGCCAATCATCTACCTGAACGACAATCAATTAATCCGAGTAGAAGGCGATAGTTTTCAAATTTGGCAAGGCAAATCAAGCTAGCTTGAATCACCCTTGTCACATAATTCATGACACTTTTTCTCTCGAACATTTCTAATTATAAAATAGCAAATATTGCAGTCTCCTTGCCGTTTATCTCTAAGGCAACCACCTCAGTATCTTGAATCAGAATCTTATTGTGCGCAAATATAGTCACCAGATTGAACGAATACTAATAAAACGCGAACAAAATCGTAATTTTCCATAAAGACGTCATAAATTTAGTAAGTAAGCCTTATAATATAATCAATCCCCTCGGAGAAAACTGTTGTAAAAATTACAACAGCTACTCGATGTCTTCTAGAAAATAAAATTGTAATACGCAACCGTGCTCAGTATTGCGCTGACTGTATTTTCCAGACTTATCACGACACATTCCTTGCTTTATTGCAACGAAGAACGTGAGCGATAAAGTATGATTCTTGCGTTTTTATCCTGTCATAGAAGCTCAGTAAAAAAGAAAGCTCTGCCTTCTTTATCGTCATGTCGCAACAGCTTTGTTTTATGACATGATAGCAACGTTATTTCTTTGCGCTAGCATATTATATAATGGAGCATATGGAAGCTGCCATTATTGCTGCTATCATTTTGCTGAAACAAGAGAAACTAACATTCCTTGATTTGCTGGATATGCTCAAGAATCACGGAGAATATAAGACATCCGGTCAGATTGGCGAGCGTTTTCTTTATCGCGAACTACTAAAACTCGGCATTCCCGAAACTCAAGTTTTTCGCAATGTTTATATTCCGGTTCCAAATAAGCCGCACAAAACAACCGAAATCGATATTCTCGTTCTGTCAAAAAAGGGAATCATGATTTTTGAGCACAAAAACTATCAGGGTAAGATTTACGGTGACGGCCACTCAAAGCGATGGCTGCAAGGTTATCATGGTAAGAGAACTTTTCTCAGCCCCGTCGAGCAGAATCGTTACCATCGAGATTGTTTACAGAAGCTTATCAGCGTAGAAGTCCCCATTTACACTTTTATAACTCACTCCATTGGTGGCGAATGGCATGTGTCGAACCTCCCTCGAGACTCACATTTTCTTAGCAAGGAAGGGGAGTTTATGGGTATCTACCAAGCCTTGCCGGACTCCAGTATTATGTCAAAATATTTCTTGTCGCTCATGAACAAATTCGCAGAGCTTTCTCGACCAGAAAACGACACGGCAGAACAACATATTGCTAACTTTGGCAAGTAAATCACATTGACAAAATATAAAGTAAGGCGTAAAATATAGTAAAATGACTAAATGGAGCAAATCATGACCAAACGTCTCTATCGTATTGAACAAGGCAAACAGATCGCTGGCGTTTGTGGTGGTATTGCTGAATATCTTGACACAGACCCTACACTCGTCCGTCTTGCCTGGATTCTACTTATCTTTTGTGTGGGCGGCGGCATCTTTGCCTATATCATCGCCGCGATTATCATGCCCAGCAAATCCGAAGTAATTTCGGAGTAGGCATTTATCAGCCTCGGATGGTTAAAAGTCTCTCATTAACCGTAGACTCATGAAGCAAGCTTCATGTCGGTATGTTTCCGTTCCTTGCGTACAAGGCCATTATTGTTTTTGTATAGAATTAATAATACTATTCTATAGTACTAGATGTTATAATATATACTATGGGAATATTCAATAAAAAAGATACAGCACTGTCAGATCAGGAACTGTCAAAGGTCCTTGATAATGTTCATGAAAAAGTTATCGATGATCTAAAAGTTACCATGCGAAGTGGTAGTCGTGTTTCTATTGCTGCGGCGTCTTTTTCCATCTATGCCTACGAAGCGCTTCGTAGGGAGCTGAATGATATAGACGAATTTCGTTTTATTTTCACCGGTGAGACATTTACGAAGGAAAAGATCCCAAAAGAAGCTCGAGAGTTTTATATTCCTAGGCTAGACCGGGAACGCTCGCTCTATGGTACTAGTTTTGAGGTTAAACTACGTAATGAGCTTAACCAGCAGGCGATCGCTAAGGAATGCGCCGACTGGATTCGCAAGAAGGCTCATTTTCGTTCCAATGTATCTGGTGAAACCATGGCGCCGTTCATGAACGTGGAAACTCCAGAAAAACAAACGACATATAATCCATTCTCTAATTTCACTACGGCGGAACTAGGAGAAGACCGGGGAAATAATGCCTATTTCACTACTATGAAAGTCTATGCTCCTTATGCCACACAGTATGTTAACATGTTTAATCAAATTTGGGGTGATTCTGATCGGCTTGCCGATGTCACGGATACGGTTCTAGAAAATATTACTGCTGCCTATAAAGAAAACTCTCCAGAATTCATCTACTTTATGGCACTGTATAATATTTTTAGTGAGTTTCTCGAAGATATCGACGAAACTGCTCTTCCGAATGAAGCGGTTGGCTTTAAGCAGTCAAAAATTTGGAACATGTTATATAATTTCCAGCGTGATGCGGTAGTTGGGTGCATTACTAAACTAAACCGTTTTGGCGGCTGTATCCTGGCCGATTCCGTGGGTCTAGGTAAAACTTTTTCTGCACTAGGCATTATAAAATATTTTGAATCTCGTAATCAGCGGATCCTAGTGCTTTGCCCAAAACGCTTAAGTGATAACTGGAATACTTATAAAGGTAATTATAAAAATAATCCACTAGCAGACGATCGCCTAAACTACGATGTCTTATATCACACTGACCTCAGCCGAGAAAAAGGTGACTCTAACGGTATAGATTTAAGCCTAATTAACTGGGGAAATTATGATCTTGTCGTGATTGACGAATCACATAATTTCCGCAATGGTGAACGCAGCTACCACAGAAACGATGAGGACTATGAGAACCGTTATAAAAAACTTATTCGTAAAATTATTAAAGACGGCGTTAATACAAAAGTTCTTATGCTTTCCGCTACACCAGTCAACCTTGATTTCACTGACCTTAAAAATCAGCTTATGATTGCAAGCGGCGGCAACGAATATGAACTTAGTGGCAAATTAAAAACCGGAAGTTCGCTAAATAAAATTTTCCGAGACGCTAATGCAGCGTTCGTGGCCTGGTCAGAACTTGAACCTGAATACCGCACTACTGAGAGGCTTCTCGAGATGTTATCGTTTGACTTTTTTGATTTGCTTGATAGTGTCACTATTGCGCGTTCGCGTAAACATATTGAAAAATATTACAATGAAACCAATCTTGGTACTTTTCCGGAAAGATTAATGCCAAAAAGTTTTCGTCCTGACCTGACTAATTTAGACGGGATTGATTTTAATACTTTATTTGAGTATATCGATAGACTCAATCTTGATATTTACACTCCGCTTAAATTTGTCTATAAGTCAAAGCTTACCAAATATATCGATATTGATTCTGCTCACGGAAAAACATGGGAAAACCGTGAAACTGGACGTAATGTCTTGATGATTACCAATCTCCTTAAACGCGCCGAGAGTTCTATTTATGCCTTTCGTGAGACTGTTGAACGCCTAAATAGACTAATTGGGAATACAATTAACAATATCGACAGATTTAGCCAGCATCGTACAAGCGATTTTGACTTCAAGGATATTATTGAACAAATTAACGATTTGGAAGATGACGATAATAACTCTGATTACACCGTCGGTAAGGATATGAAGATTAGTCTAGAAGATATAGATTGCGTATCATGGCGTCAAAAACTCATGGAAGATCATGTCGTTCTTGATGAGCTTCTAGATAAAATTCGTCTTATTACTCCAGAGCACGATCTAAAATTACAAAAACTGAAAGAAGTCATTGAAGATAAAATCCAGCATCCCATTAATGGAGAAAATAGGAAAATTATTGTTTTTACTGCTTTTGCCGATACGGCTGATTATTTGTATAATGAGCTGGCACCATTCTTGCTGGAACGATACCATTTAAATTCTGGTGTCATTACCGGGAGTAGGAACCCCGAGACTAACTGTCAAGGTGTACCAAAAGACTTTAATAGCATTCTAACTTGCTTTAGTCCGGTCGCTAAAAATCGTGCCGCATTTGGTTCTGCTATGGCAGATAAAGATGTCGACATTCTTATCGCTACGGATTGTATTTCCGAAGGTCAAAACTTACAAGATTGTGATTACTTAATTAACTACGACATTCATTGGAATCCGGTTCGTATCATTCAACGTTTTGGTCGTATTGATCGTATTGGCTCCGGTAATCAATGCATTCGGCTAGTAAACTTTTGGCCCAATGTTACATTGGACGAATATATTAACCTCAAGGCTAGGGTAGAAAATCGTACTAAGCTTATTTCTATTACTGGTGCTGGTGGAGATGTTTTGGAGAATACTGACCCGGAGCTAGAATATCGCAAGGCTCAGCTTGAACGTCTGCAAGAGGAAGTTGTTGACTTAGAAGAAATGAACAGCGGCGTTTCGATTATGGACTTAGGTCTCAATGAGTTCCATCTCGACTTGCAAGAGTTGCATAAGAAATATGGCGACGCTGATAATGTTCCATTTGGTATTAATGCTACTACTTCGGCTATTAGTGGCGAAGCGCCAGCCGGAGTGATTTACATCCTGAAAAATGTTAACTCCGACGTCGATATCGACAAACAGAACCGTCTCCATCCATTCTACTTAGCCTATATTCAGGATAGCGGCGAAGTTTTTGTCAATCATCTCAATCCAAAAGCATTACTCGACAAAATGCGTCTTCTCTGCAAAGATAAAGATGCGCCAATCCGCAGTCTTGTCGCAAGTTTCAATCAAGAAACCGACAGCGGCAAGAAGATGAATAAGTATTCTCAACTCCTTTCCGACGCTATCCGTAGTATTATTTTCGTCAAAGAAGAGAAGGATACTGCCAGTCTCTTCACTGCCGGCGGCACCACTGCCCTCACTAACAAAATCTCCGGTCTCGACGATTTTGAACTAATTAACTTCTTGGTGGTCAAATGATAACTTTTCCGAAACATGCTAAAGTCGGCGCTTTCGTCGCCAAGGAAAATTTTTACGACAAAATAGATTACGCTACGAAAATGCTTTTCCAAAGCGAAATTGCCAAGATTACTTGGGAATACAAACTCGCTCCGGAAACTATCAATATCTCCGCAAAAACTTGGCCGGAAATGGAAGTCTTCCGCATTGAAACTAAGAATTACGAACTTCCGTTGAAAGTTCTCAAAGCGATCGACTCTAATATTCCGTATCCTATTCTGTTTATCATTTCCAAAGGTGCAGTCGAAAAGGCCGCCATCAGTTACAAAGAGCAAAATCAGAAAAATACCAACACGGCTAAAACTGACACTTATTTTGAAACCGAGTGGAACGATCCGAAACTCGCCCAACTCAAAATCGACGGTCTCGATGTCGACGCTGTCTATAATAATTTCATCCGCCAGATTGCCAGCGACAGGTTAACTGCCGTTCAGAATACGAACGATGTGGATAATTTCGAAAACTCTTCCGCGCAAATTAGCGATGATTCGGCAATGAAAGACGAAATCGAGCGCCTGAAAGAGCGTGAAAAGATTCAAAAGCAAATCGCAATCCTCGACCGAAAAATAAAATCCGAACCCTCCATCGGCAAAAAACAATCCCTTGCCGAAGAAAAATACAAACTTTCCCAACAACTTCAATAGTCCCTTGGACACCTCTTTATTCCGTTTATGCTAAAACATAAACTTGTTGCTTTAGCAAAAGCATTGTGATAAAATGAAAGATAGGAGGAATTAATGCCGCAATTAAAGAAAATCAAAAGTATTAAAAACTACCGAAACTTCGTTAACTTTGAGAGTGATCAGAATCTTCACAAACGTGAAATTATATACGCACCCAATGGGTCCGGAAAAACGCACCTATCTAGGCTACTTGTAGCTATGAAAAGTCCAAACACTAGTTTGAATAGTTTCAAGTCTAAGGAAGCCATTGAGAGTGACGAGGTAAAAATAGAGCTTTGCTTCGATAATGAAAATATTACGGATGTAACTTATAATTCCGAAGATGCACAAGAAATTCTAGCTAATGTCTTGGTATTTAATAGTGACTACGTAAATAAAAACATTGCATGTCCAAACTTCAAAGAAAAAGACCTTAGCGGTGAAGTTATTCTTGAACTTGGCGAAGAAGATGTTGCTGTCAGTAGAGCTAAAAAGGATGTTTCGAATTATATTAAAACGGCACGTGAGGCAATTGATGAGCTTAGTAATGCTTTTACATGGTACGTCGAAGAGTTAAGAGGGGGTAAATATTCGTCAGACGAAAGAAATATATGGAAAGCGTTAGATATTGCAAAAATAATTACGATCAATCAGCAGGAAAAGGAAAAAAGTAAATTTAATTCAGAGTGTATTGAAAATATTCTTTCGGCTGATTATACTAACGCAAAACAGAAGCGTAATGATCTTCTACTATTGGGGTCCGAAGATAAAATATCGATAAACGAGCTATTACCACATATCGATTTGCAGGATATAAGGAAAGAGCTTGAGAAATCTACCTCATTTTCAAGGGATAATGAGGAAATTGCTAATAATGTCAAATTTTTTGTAAGTTTTTTGAAGCCTTTCTTGAATGGATATTCATCACCCAATGAATTATTGGAAAAATCAATTTTAGAAAGCGAGGATCAGGGGCATTGTCTGCTTTGTGGCCAAGCGCTTGATGTAGCGACAAAAGAATTATTTTCCGAATATAAAATCTTTCTCGCAGGTGAGAAATCGAAGTACGAGAGTAAATTGCTTGCATGGCAAGCAAAAGTGGATGAGTTAATAATAAGCATAGGTAAATTAACGAACGCTCATGAAAAAAGAATCAATAAACTGAGCGCATTACTAAATTTACGGGAACGTTGGACAAGGTATGCCACTGAGGAATTTTTGACTCAGCTCAGCGCATTACGGGACATGCTTGAAGCAAAAAGAGAAAATCCAACAGACATAATTAGAATAGACCTCGGTATTGAAGAAATTCTGAATAGCTTGAGCAACCAAATAAGCTCCAATAATAAGCTAATATTTAAGATTAATAAAAAAATGGATGACGCTAGCGTTGAGTTGGCTAAAGCGAGAACTATGGTCGGTGAAAAAGAACTTCAGGCTTTTCTAAAAAATCACAAAAGTCAGATTGATCACATTAAAACTGCTCAACAAGAGATGGCCGAATCTGAACGAAGGCTACGAGAGGCGGAAGAAAAAGCTCCAAAGAAGGATGTTCGACAACAAATTTGCCGGCTCTTTAATTATTTTATGAAAAATAGGCTAGGCATCGAAAAATATAATGCGGAAATTGTTAATGAACAAATCATCATAAAACTCAATGACGTAGATATTTCTGAGTCTATGGAACTCGTAAGCGAAGGTGAAAAGAATATGATGGGATTAGCATATTATATGGCTAGTAGTATTCAGGCGTTAAACTCTGAAGACAAGTTCGGAGAGGCAATTTTTGTCATAGACGACCCGGTCTCCAGTGTAAGCTATTCTAATATTTTTGGTATCTGTACATTACTTGCTAGTTTTCAAAATGACATCCTCCAAGCAGTATGGAACAAGGAATCGGCACAGAACGGACAAACGATTATCTTAACGCATAATATTCAATTCTTTAATATCATGAGAAAACAAATATGGAGCAAGGAAAGAGCTAAAGAGGGCCAGGAATCAAAGGATGGGTACGCCATTTTAAATAACCACACAATAAATAGGATTAAAATTGGGCACCTGCTTTCTGATTTCGAGTCATCACTTCTAGCCATATATGAGGCAAATAGGGATGGGACCTACTTCAATGTATGCAATAACATCAGACGAATATGTGAAATTTTAAAACATTTCTATGGTATTAAAGGGGATTTTTCAGCAGAAACAATTAAGAGAATATTTCCATATATCGTTGAAAAAGAATATGACGCGCTGTATAAAACAATTAACTTCTTTAGTCATGGCACGGCAAATGACATGGATATTTTACCTCCGGAAATTATTAAAAAGGCAACTGAAGATTTTATTGAGATGTTTAGTTGTGACGAATCTCCGTTTGTTGAAACCTGGACTTCAGCACAAGAGCTTTCCTCTGCTGTAGAGTCGTGATTTTGTGGCTTATGGGTAACTATAGGAGTATGCTATAATAGCTATATAACTTGGAGGTAATCGTGGACAATATTGAGAAAGTTGACCTAAATAACGTTGATTGGCGGAGTAGTAAGGAATTCTTTGAATCAATCCGAGATGAGCTAGCAAAGTTAGAAGACCGCGACGAAGCCTATAATTTTACTTGGGTAGGTAAGCGCAAAAGCATCGTCGAAGCTGGTCGCCCAATCAACAAAACTTTGCGCCCCGACGTAAAAGCTTCCAAAGATTTCGATAATACGGAGAACGTGCTTATCGTGGGTGATAACCTCGACGCTCTGAAAATCCTCCAATCGCATTATCTCGGCCAAGTAAAAATGATTTATATCGATCCGCCATATAACACGGGCCACGATTTTGTTTACCATGATAACTTCACTGCCAAAAAAGATAAATACGAAGATGACTCCGTAAGCGAAGATGGTGAGAGAATTATTTCCGAAGACGAGTTCATTGAAAATTCCAAATCTAACGGACGCTTCCATAGTGACTGGCTCAGTATGATGTATCCTCGCCTCAAGCTCGCCCGCAACCTCCTATCCGACGACGGCGTAATTTTCATCTCCATCGATGACAATGAGCAAGCAAATCTCAAAAAAGTTTGCGATGAAGTTTTTGGAGAAGAAAACTTTGTGGCATGTTTTATTATTGACAAGACCGCCCAAGGAGCTAACCAAAGTATAACGTTTAAGACGCAACACGAATTTCTATATTTATATAAGAAGCGAGACGATAATGTTAATAGTGATGTACTGCAGGATATTGACTATAAGAAATATAAATACAAAGACGAACGTGGTAGTTACGCACTAACTAACAGTTTTGATTCTATCAACTCACCCCTAAGTGCAAACAAAAACAGAGGGTATACTATATATTATAATGAACAGACAGGTGATGCACTAGTTAGGGATGAGTACGATAGGGAGAATGGCTGTTTTAAGGACTATGATAACGAGATTATTAATAGTGGATATGCTCCAATTAGACCCGGGATACGTAATGGCGTGCAGTATCCATGGAATTGGATGCGTGAGCGTTTTGAAAACGAGTATAAAAATGAATTAGTATTTACAAAAAATAAGAAGGGCGAAATTGCCGTTTATCATAAAAATCGCGCTAATGGACTAGTTAAAGATACAACTATAAAAAAGTTCGATACACGCAAGAATGGTAACCTATTAGTTAATGAACTTACTGGCGGTAAATACTTCGACTACCCAAAATCATTAGACATGCTAAAATGGATTTTGACAAAAATAAACGATACTGACTCTCTCATCCTCGATTTCTTCGCCGGTTCCGGTACTACTGGCCATGCTGTGATGGATTTGAATACTGAAGATGGTGGTAATCGTAAATATATTCTCGTCCAACTTCCAGAACCAACCAATGAAAAATCCGAAGCACGCAAAGCTGGTTACGAAACCATTGATCAAATCACCGCCGAGCGTCTTCGCCGTGCTGGTGATAAAATCCAAAAAGAACATCCGGACGCGAAGATTGATACCGGTTTCCGCGTCTTCCATATCGACGATTCTAATGAAAAAGACGGCGTGCGTAAAACCGTCAACGAATACTCGCAGGAATCCATACTCGATATGGTCGAGAATGTTAGGTCTGACCGCACTCCGCTAGATTTGTTATTTGGTGCGGTTTATGCCTCAGCCCTGCCGTTTGATTCAAAGTTAGAAACTCGAACCATCAACGACAACGTTATCTATATCTATGGCTATTTCGGCGAAGGCTCCGGTCTCATCGCTTGTTTCGATGATAATATTTCCGAAGAAACCATCAAAGAAATCGCCCAGATGAAGCCGATTTCTGCCGTATTTAAAGACTCTTCCTTCAAGGACTCCGCAGCCAAAATCAATCTATCCGAACACTTCCGTATCCTCTCCATCGATACGAAAGTAAAAGTTATTTAGATAGGAGAAGATGATGATGAAACTTAGATTTAAACACCAGAAATTCCAAGAAGATGCCGTCAAGGCCACTTGTGATATTTTTACTGGTCAGCTCAATAAAACTCGTCAGTTCCTTGTCGATCCAGGTAGTGACGATTCAATGTTGGCCCTTTTGGAAAACAACGGTTTTGGTAATAGCGAAGTCATGTTAGATGAATCTCAGCTATTAAAGAACCTCCATGAAATTCAATGTCAGCAAGGCCTAAAACCAAATTCCAAGATCGAGCGTCTTAATCATAAACCTGTTTTTACTGTAGAGATGGAAACTGGTACCGGTAAAACTTATACTTATATTAAAACCATGTATGAGCTTAACGCTCGCTATGGCTGGTGTAAGTTTATTGTCGTAGTGCCAAGTATTGCTATTCGCGAGGGCGTTTATAAGACTTTCCAAACCACTGCTGACCACTTTGCTGAAGAATATGGTAAGCGCGTTCACTTTTTCATCTACAATTCCGCGCGCCTCAATGAGCTTGAGCAATTTTCTAGTGATCCTAATCTCAACGTCATGATTATTAATACTCAGGCTTTTAATGCTCGTGGAGAAAATGCTCGCAAAATCTATGAAAAGCTAGACAGCTTTCGCTCTCGTCGCCCGATTGATGTGATCGCTGCTACTAAGCCAATCATTATTATTGACGAACCACAGAGTGTACTCGGTACTGACAAAAAAACTAACGTCACTCGTGAATCAATCTCTAACTTTAACCCGCTTTTCTTTCTTAACTATTCTGCTACTCATCGTGAAGATTTCAATAAAGTTTATCGCCTCGATGCCGTCGATGCCTATCAGCAGCAGCTTGTGAAGAAAATTACCGTTAAGGGGATTACTGTTCGCGGCGGCACAGCAACCGGCGGTTATCTATATTTGCAAAAGATTAATACTTACCCAAATCGCAAGCCGACAGTTACGGTTGTGTTTGAGTTTGATGCGAAAGCTGGCTCTGGTATTCGTAGAATTCCTAAAACCCTTCAACTTGGCGACGATATTTATAATCACTCCGGTGAGCTCGAAGTTTATCATGATGGCTACAAAATCACCGAAATCAATGCTCGTGATGATGGCGGATATGTTGACTTTTTAAACGGTATTCGCATCCATGAAGGCGAAGTTATTGGTGAGACTAATGAGGATGATATTCGTCGCATTCAGATTCGCGAAACGATTATGACGCACCTAGAAACCGAGCATAAGTTGTTTAAGAAAGGCATCAAAGTTCTCTCGCTCTTCTTTATTGACGAGGTCGCAAAATATAAATATTATGATGAAGGTACCGAAAAAAAAGGAACTTACGCTGAAATCTTTGAAGAAGAGTTCGCTAGAGCCGTTAATATCTATCTTGAGCAACGTCTCCCCTATGGTGAAGATAAGGATTTTCGGGAATACTTAGAAAAGTTTACCTCGTCCGAAATCCATGCTGGCTATTTTTCAGTCGATAAAAAAGGCCATGCCATTAATAGTGAGATAAAGCGTGGTGAATCAGAATCTAATGACACTTCCGCCTATGACTTAATTATGAAAGATAAGGAACGCCTCCTGAGCTTCAGTGAACCGGTGCGATTTATTTTCTCCCACTCTGCTTTGCGCGAAGGCTGGGATAATCCAAACGTTTTTCAAATCTGTACTTTACGTGAATCCAAAGCCGAGATTAAAAAACGCCAAGAAATTGGTCGTGGTTTACGCCTCTGTGTAGATAAAGACGGTAACCGTATGGACGCCGAAGTTTTGGGCGCAAATCTTGTCCACGATACAAATATCCTCACTATTATTGCTAATGAAAGCTATGAAGAGTTTGCAAATGGCCTCCAAAGTGAGTTTGATGAAATTATTACCAAGAGACCAAAAGAAGTCACCGCTACGCTATTTAATGGTCAGATGGTCATGGATCAAAGCGGTAGCAAAAAGTTAGCCATCAACGATGGCATTGCTTCGGATATTTATAGTGAGCTAAAAAACGCTGGGCTAGTCGGCGAAGATCGCCAACTTACCTCTACTTACCATGATTTATCCGCCAACCAAAAAGTTGAATATGTTCGCAATGCTTTGGATGACAATCTTAAAATATATGCTGAAGGTATTCAGAAAATCCTTAGCACGGTATATGATGCTAAGCAGGGTGTTCTAGTTACAAATGCTCGTAGCCGCGAAACTCTGAACCTAAATCATGAAAAATATTCTTCCAAAGCCTTCCGTGAGCTTTGGGATAAAATTAATAGCAAAACTTATTATACGGTTGAGTTTGACGAAAATGAGCTGATCGAGCGTTGTGTTCAATCCCTAGACAAAGATTTACGCGTCACGAAGACCGAAGTTGTCATTACGAAAGGTCACGCCGCTTCAAGTGATGATAGCATAAAAATGGTTCGTGATCAGGTTAGCACTCCGACGGAACTGTCTGAAATCTCTACTAATCAAGTACAATACGACCTAGTTAGTGAACTTTCTAAATCGCAAAATGATGGCGGCACTAGTTTATCACGTATAGCAATCGCTAAAATTTTACAGAACATTCATCCAGAAACTTTTGCCAAGTTTAAAGCTAATCCTGAAGAGTTCATTTATAATGCCAAGGAGTTAATCAATGGCGTTAAGGCTTCGGTAGTAGTCGAGCATGTCGAATATGATAAACTCAACGAAAAATGGGATGGTGGTGAAATTTTTATCAATAGCGATATCTCCGGCATTTATGGCCAGAACCTCATTGACACTCCAAATCGCCACCTTTACGATAAGCTGCGTTATGATTCAGAAATTGAAGAAAAATTTGCCGAGGAACTAGAAAAACAGGAAGCCGTGGAGGTCTACGTTAAATTACCGAAAAAATTCTACATTGAAACTCCAATGGGCCACTATAATCCCGACTGGGCCATTGCTTTTCATGATGATGCCGGAGTTAAGCATATCTATTTTGTTGCAGAAACGAAGGGTGTTGCTGGCGGCCAGCTCAACGTTGGGGTTAAGGGGATCGAAAAGGCCAAGATTGAATGCGCCAGAAAACATTTCGCCAAGATTAGCGATGGCGATTATATTTACGGCGTATGTGATTCTTATGATAAATTGCTCGAACTTGTAAATTCATAGTGTATATTTGGCGTAGGTGTAAAGCGCATCGTATTACAAGCCATTGGGCCAAAAGCTGTGCTTACAGAGCGAGAAGTGTTACGAGGTGGTAATTTAAGGGCCATAACGCGGAAAATTATAGAGGTAGAACCGTATCCATGGCTCGAAAAAATCATAAAATCGTCAAAAAAATTAGCCCCTGAACTTGCTAAGGGCCAGAACGCAATTTTACAGGGGCAAAACAGTCAAAAACGGGCTTTATATTCTGTGTGGTCGGGGCGACTGGACTCGAACCAGCGACCTCACGGTCCCAAACCGTGTGCGCTACCAACTGTGCTACGCCCCGTTACTCAGCATTATATCACAGACGTTCCTCTTTGGCTAGATTTTTCTAGGCTACTTTTGGAATGGCTCCACCAAAAACAACCCTCCAATATTCCCATGGTAGCACACATTTTCAAAAAAAGTCAAGCATAATCAAAACATAATATCCAGCAAAACAACCATTGCTAAAAAACGCCTCATTATGTAATAACTTTGTTACCGTAATTGAGTTGCTGTACGATCGAATCTCCGATATCAAACAACCTATTGCCTCAATCGCCCCGCTACACGACTAATAATCTCAACTATATTTTGCCATAAAGCACCCTCATATATATTCTATCCGATATAATCAGCCTCCAAATCTTTCCTTTCTCCGTTTATCGTGATAAAATACTATCGTAATTCAGATTAACTGGGTGTGGCGCAGCTGGTAGCGCGCGCGGTTCGGGACTGCGAGGTCGTCGGTTCAAATCCGATCACCCAGACCAGAGTTGTTTTTTGAACTAGGAGATTCAAAAACAGTAATTAAAGGTTCGCTGCGAGCGGATGCAGAACCGACTAGGTTCAACGCCGTAGGAGCATGAGAAAATATAATTATATTATATGTTTCGAATCGACGCCCGGCGGTACGATTTTTGTTAGAAAATCGGTTATCCGATTACCCAGACCAGAATTATTATTTTTATGCATTCCACGAAGCTCGTCATGCGTACATCAAATATTCAGCTCAAAGTTTTGATTAACCTATAAATAATATAACAAAACAGGGAACCTGCATCTCCCTTATTTTTATCTTACAGATGGTTAACAAAAATAATGGCAAACACGACGATTTTGAGAAATTTCTAGTTGACTTTTTCGTTAAAGTATTCTAAGATTAAAGCATGGGTTAAGTTTTTGACGGCTTAATACCAAATTTCTTTAAGGAGGTTCATACTATGAACTCGGAAAGCACATTAAAGGATGCTCGAAGTATCGAAAGTCTCATCACTGATTTTATTCAGGAATCATTCTCGAATTCCGCATTCAGCGATGGAGGAGTTGAGATCTACGGACCTAACAATGTCCGCCAAAGTTCGGCTGAGGTTGCGTGTCTATCTGGTCGCGCTTCTAATGAAAGATTGTCTCAGGTTATGCGGCGCTGCAAGATAGCCGTTGAACACGGTCTTGGTTACACTTCGGACGTCGATTTGGAGGCATATCGTAGCGGTACACATGCCGACTCATCTCACTATCTCGATCCGTCGGTGGAAATCCCAGCTAATACGCGCGCCGGAAAAGCTGTTTGCTTAACGCTTTCTTATCGGCAATCTATTAAGTACTACGTCTATATCGCCGCGCTTTTTGGTGATGAAAAAGAGGAAGCAGTCCAAGCTCATTATATCGACTTTGTTTCCAAACTCGACGCGATGATGCAGACTCTTGGTCGTGGCTGGTTGATTGGCGGCGTATTGCCGAAGGGATACGAACGTCTCGGCGAATACGGCGAACCGTAATTAAACCAAAATGCGTCTTTCGATATTTTCAGCAGACCGTCGCTCAGTAATGATAATGAATCATAATCAGAACAATCATTTACGTCAAAGTATCTTACCAAGCTTGGACCCGGCCTAGTGTCGGGTCCTTTTCTAATATCGACGTGTGGCATTCATCAAGGGTAAATAATTCTCAGAAGTAATATTCTCAGTGATCTTTAGAATCAATGAACAGCTTAGTAAAACCTTTTTCTACGCACAGCTTGTCATCTCTGAGCTTTCGTGATACTATGAACTAATAGACCTAAGTTCGCAGGAGGAATTGTGCCACAAACAACCAAGAAACCGCAGCAAAAAGGGAACAATCTTATTCGCTGGTTCGTCTTTATTATCTTTTTGTTTATTTTTACTGGCGTTATTGCTAATCTTTTTGCGCCTGCTACCGCTATTGAGGAGGTTCCTCTCTCTGACGTTATCGCTCGCGCTAATGACGAAAACGGCAATATTGCTAAAATCACTGTCGAAGGCAGCAGTCTCAAGATTACCCTCAAGGGTGAAGATCGCTATTCTCAAACCTCCCGCAAGGACCCTTCTGGCACTCTTTATGATCAAGGGCTGATAGATCACTGTGTTGAACTTAGCGGCGATGAGCTTGCCGAATGTCAAGGCAAATACCCAGTCGTTGAATATCAAGAAGTCTCCACTTTCTGGGATTACGCACTCGATATTGCTATTATTGTTGTCCCCGTAATTATTATTATTCTCTTCTTTAGTTCCATGATGCGTCAGGCTCAGAGCATGAATAACCAGAATATGGGCTTCGGCAAGGCTAAAGCAAAACTTTATGGTCCAGATAAAAAGCGCGTCCTCTTCACAGACGTTGCCGGCAATGAAGCTGCTAAGCAGGATCTCGCCGAAGTCGTTGACTTTCTTAAAGAGCCTAAAAAATACGAAAAGCTCGGCGCCAAGATTCCCCGTGGCGTTCTCCTCGCTGGCGATCCTGGTACTGGTAAAACTTTGATGGCGCGCGCTGTTGCTGGTGAAGCTTCGGTTCCATTCTTTAGTATTTCCGGTTCAGAATTCGCCGAAATGTTCGTTGGTGTTGGCGCTTCTCGTGTTCGCGACCTCTTTGCCAAAGCCAAGAAAAACGCCCCGTCAATCATCTTTATTGATGAGATTGATGCTGTCGCCCACAAGCGTGATGCTAGAGGTGGTGCTGGTCGTGAAGATGAGCAAACCCTCAATCAGATCCTTGTAGAAATGGATGGTTTTGATAATGATTCTGGCGTTATTGTTATAGCCGCTACAAACCGTGTTGATATGCTTGATAAAGCCTTGCTCCGTCCTGGTCGCTTTGATCGCCATATCAATGTTACGCTGCCTGAACGCAAAGATCGTCTTGATATCTTAAATGTTCATTTCAAGAACAAGCCTACTGACAAATCCGTTGACCTCGAGGCTCTCGCCGCCAAGACTGCCGGCAGCTCCGGTGCCGATCTCGCTAATATCGCCAACGAAGCCGCAATCACCGCTGCTCGCGAAGGTCACAAAGAAATCACCAACGCCGACCTCACCGAAGCCTTCGAACGCGTTGCTATTGGCCCAGAACGCAAGAGCAAAGCTATGAACGATCACGAGCGTAAGGTTACCGCCTACCATGAAGCTGGTCACGCCATCGTTGGTCACGTTTTACCTGACTCCGACCCCGTGCACAAGGTCACCATCATTCCACGCGGCCGCACTGGCGGTGTCACCTGGTTTCTCCCGCCTGAAGATCGCAGCTATAAGAACATCTACGAACTTAAAGACATCCTTGCGCGTGCTATGGGTGGCCGTATCGCCGAGAAGCTAGTTTTTGGTCCTGAAGCTATCACTACTGGCGCTTCATCCGACCTCAAACATGTTGCCGAGCTCAGTAAAGATATGATTATCGAGGAAGGTATGGGTGCAGAGACTCGTAATCTCGTCTTCCCAGAAGGCGACACGGGCTATTACACTATCGCCACCGCCAAGCCATACTCCGAGAAAACCGCCGAACTCATTGACGCTGAGATTAAACGCCTCTCCAACGAAGCCGCCGCTCGCGCCGAAGCCGTACTCAAGGCTAATCCAGCCGTTCTCGACAAGCTTGCCGCTGCTCTTCTCGAACACGAAACCCTCGAAGAAAAGGATCTCGAGCCACTCCTTAAGGACGCTAAGCTTCCTGCCTCTGCCAAGCTGCACTAGTTGGCGGCTAACAAGAAAAAGGGGACTACGAAATCCGTAGTCCCCGCAAGGTTTTTAGGGTTTGGTTGGCTAATTAAAATATTTTCCGCCTATGTAACGGTATATTCAGATGAAACCGCTACAAGACTCAGACAAAGGCAATCATTCCGTATTTGCTGCAGGATCAGATTTCGGTGGTAGCAGCAATCCAGCCGCAAATGCGCAACAAAGAAAAACTATTCGGCATGTAGTCGGATAGTAGTTCACCGTTTCACTCCATATCCATACTACAGATGGCGCAATTACTAATACGAAAGCAGCTATTGTCTCTATCTTTGCAGCCATTGCTCGGAGTCTTTTTCTTCGTGTTACTCGCATCGGATTATCATCGTCCATCAGATCCTTAAAGACCTTACGCCTTATGGCCAACTCCTTCAGTAATGCCGAACCTTTCGTATAAAAACGATTATTTTTCGGCACCCAAAACAGTGCCAGCATAAATGCGCTGAGAACGAAGCCGGAAATCATTGATCCGGTAAAGGCTGAAGGATCCACGATGCACTTACCAATATTCAGGCACGTGAGAATCACTATAGCAATAGCACATCCTACTCTTTGTTTGTGTGTCATAAGCTCCCCCTCCTTCCGACGCCACCAAAACCCTAGGCAGACTACCCAAAGTAGCTACCTCTATCTTCTATTGTAGCACAGAATACCAAAAATGTCAATGATCAAACCGTAATCAGTTTACCTAACGAATCCAGAGGGGAATAATTTGGTGTTCACTAGAAATTAGGAATACTTAGAAATGCTTAGGAATGGTATTATAGATTGTTCGACGTGACCGCTAGCCGGTTATTGACCCATAAAATAATATGATTAAATTCCGGCTCCGGTTCACATTCTCAACATAACTAGACTGAAAAGAGAATGTTTGAGCCGACGCCCGGAGTAAGAAAGCACCTTTCTTCAATTATGTCAAAAAAATCAGGCTTTTCCACAGTATTTTGCCCAAATTTACGTAAAAAGTGGCACAAAGTGCTTGACATTTTTTTTTTTTATTGGATAAAATGGAGATAGTTATCATTAAATAATTGAGGAGAAATAATGATGAAAAAAAGTCAAGCCCTAGCTGCTCTCGCCTTAGCGTTTGCATTAGGTGTTGTTGCACCGATCGCTAGTGCAAGTGCTTTTGAGGTGAAAACTCAGAATAACAGCACCGACACTGCTACCGGTAAAGCTACTTGCAAAGAGCTCAATACGGCTATTGCGGCTATCAAGAATGATACTAATTACTCTACTATCAAGGCTATCAGCGAAGCTAACGAGAAATTTGGTAATGGTGAATATGCCGACATTAAGGTCAATTCCTTCAACGGACTCAAGACGCTTGTTGGTGCTTACGCTTCAGCATTCTTTACCGACACTGAAGTTTACAACGCTGTCGTTTCAAATGCTGCTAATGCTACCCCATTGACCAACGCTAACATTGAAGAGACCCAGAGCCTCTTGAACGTTGCTGTCAATAGTGATACTTACTACGCTTACTTCGTCAATCTCATTGACGCTATCGAAGACACTACTAGCAATAAGTATAATAAGCTATACACTGCTGTCCAAGAGTTCAAGGCTAACGTTCCTGCAACCACTCACACTAACTTGCCAGCTTTCAACCCAAACACTCTGTTGAAAGACTACGCTAATGTTAGCGTCATTAACAATGCTTATGGTTCTGGCGTTGCTAAGTACTACCAAGATATCAAAGGCGCAGTCAAGACTGTTCAAGATCAACTTGACAAAGCCGTTGCTGGCAAGGACGCTTATGTTAAAATCTTGTCTCAATCTGGCTTGTTAACTACCGCCCCAGCAGTCAAGAATGGTGCATCTCTCTTTGCTAACTACAACAAAGACACCAACGCCACAGTTGTCCGCAACTTGCACGACCTCGCTAATCAGGCTAACGGTTATCTCACCATCAACAGTAACTGGTATGACCTTTACAATACCATCGAGAAATTGACTGCTTGCACGGATCGCAGTGACGAATGGACCAACTTCAACACTCTTTGGAGTCTCGCCCGCACCTACAAGGCTGCCGTTAATCGCACCAGCACTAACACCAAGACGATTGCCGAAGAGTTAATCGCTTACACTGGCCAAGGCACCCAACAGCCTACCGACCCATCCAACCCAAGTGATGATGACAACAAAGGCGATGATGACAACAAAACCCCAACCACTCCAGGCACTGGTATCGTCAGTACTGCAGAAGGTTCTGCCTCTACCACCATCTCCATCGTTGCTGGTCTTGCTACCGCATTGACCGCCCTTGGTGCAGGTGTAGTTGCTTACCGCAATGCTCGCCGCTCGGGTGAGAAATAATAGGCCTTAGCCTACACCAAGCCCTAGCCTCGTGCTAGGGCTTCCGGTGCCTTAGATGACGGGCTAAATTAGTTCAGAGCGAAATTATCATTTCATTTGATAAACGATTTGAACCTCAATTTAATTGTTATATCTACTTGTCTGTCGTCTATGGCACCGGAATAAAAACGATTATGATGCAAGATAATATCAAGTTTTAGCTTAACAAGAATCAGTTGCAAAAAAGTACTCACAATCTAATCCTTTTTCTATGGCAACCAAGCGAAACGGTTGTTATTTGGATTCTATCATCCGCCCAAAGCCAATGCTATGACTTCACGATATAAAAATAGGCAGGATTTCTCCTGCCAAAAGTGCCATATTGGGATCTTGGGCTCGCTTTAAGAACATCATCATCGAGTTATTATAAAATATCAGCTTTACATAAAATAGAAAAAACTATTGCGGCAATGAATATTAAAATCCCCAGCATGCGCAGAAGGATTACAGTTTCCTTGCGATAGAAGGAATATCTTCCCTCAGGATCGTCTGCTATCTGCTTCTCTCTAAAAGCCGGTCTCAGCCAGAGGTTTAGTCTGTAGTTTCCTACTGCTGAAACCAATGCGCCTACCGCGAAGCCGACTGATGCAATTTTGACAAATAAGCGAAGTCCTTCCGATATTACCCTACCAGTCGGTTCATCTATATAGAATAGAAGAACCAGACCTCCAATGGCTGTAATAAAACAAGTTACACCTTCAATGTATTCGATCTTTCTTTCCATCGTCATTTCTTTACCACCTCCTATGAAACGTAGCCATCAAAATCCCAAGCTGAAATCCAGAATTCCGACCTCTATCTACCATTATAGCACACAATACTGAAAAAGTCAATACTTAACCCACCCCTATAATCATGCTATAATAAACTTACCCCTTCCTCCCCATTATGTTAGAGTAGGGGTATCCCCGGATGGCGGAATTGGCAGACGCGCTAGCTTCAGGTGCTAGTTCGAGCAATCGAGTGCAGGTTCAACCCCTGTTCCGGGGACCATAATAATTATAAAACCTGAAGGTTTTATAATTATTATCCACGGAAGTAGTTGCAAGCTGTGGTAACCGTATTGTAGTTAATACCGACACTCTCGGCGTCTTCTTGTATTCAGTTTATACCTATTCAACGACTCATCTTAACCTCTCATCTCCACTTCTAAGTTTTTAGAAGATTGATAACCTAACCAGTTTCAATAAGGAGCTTTTTATGCCTAAAAAATCCAAAAACTCAAAAAATTCAACAATACTGCAAGAGTCTAGCCAACGCGCATTGGAAACTCATGCCAAACATCATGACCACGACCATGACGAACTGTTTCACTACGCCGCAAATTCCTCTCGTAAAATTCTCACCGCGTTTTTGCTCAATCTCTTCTTCTCTATTGTCGAGTTTGCTGGCGGCGTTTTTACCGGTAGCGTTGCCATAGCCTCTGATGCCGTACACGACCTTGGTGACGCCATTAGTATTGGTATTGCTTATTTCCTTGAGCGTTATAGCAGAAAAGGCCCAGACGATCGCTATTCGTACGGTTATATCCGTTACTCGGTGATGGGCAGTCTAATGACGACTCTGATTCTGATTATCGGTTCTACTATCGTCATTTGTGGCTCAATTTATCGGCTTTTTCACCCTGCGCCTATTAATTATGATGGCATGATTATTCTGGCGATTTTCAGTGTGATTGTCAATTTCGCGGCAGTCTATTTTACTCGCGACGGGGAATCACTCAATCAAAAATCCGTTAATCTCCATATGCTCGAAGATGTTCTAGGTTGGGTTATCGTCTTGATTGGTGCCATTCTGATGCGCTTTACTGACCTAAACTTTATTGATTCACTCCTCTCCATCCTCGTTGCTATTTTCATCTTAGTAAGTGCTCTCAAAAACCTTAAAACAGTAATCGATATTTTTCTCGTTAAAACTCCAGCCAGCATCTCTATTCAGCAGCTCCGTCAGCAACTGCTAACTATTCCGGATGTCAAAGACGTTCACCATATTCATGTCTGGAGTCTCGATAGCTACAAAAATTTTGCCACCTTGCACGTTGTTACTGACCAGCCAAGCGACCGTATTAAGCCTCAAATCCGTGCCGATCTCGCTCGTCTTGGTATTGAGCACGCTACTATCGAACTTGAATCCCCATCCGAAGCTTGTTCCGCGCATGAATGTCGGATCGAGGCGCCCACTTCCGCCCGTCATCATCACCACCATCACTAACCTAAGTTTATTTTAGCCTATTCACTACCTAGTTTCGGGATAGTATGCTATAATATATTCAGTAAATATATCAACTAACTGGGAAAATTTTATGTCTGGACATAGTAAATGGGCAACCACCAAGCGTCAGAAGGCTGTTGTTGATGCTAAACGCGGCGCCCTCTTCACTAAAATCGCCAATCAAATCGCCATCGCCGCGCGCTCTGGTACTGATCCGAGTATGAATCCATCGCTGGCTATGATGCTCGAAAAAGCTCGTCAGGCTAATATGCCGAAGGCGAATATTGAACGCGCTATCGCTCGCGTTTCTGACAAGACGGCAGCTGCGCTTATCGAGGAAACTTATGAGGGGTATGGTCCTGGCGGCGTCGGTATTATTATCGAAGTTGCCACCGACAACAAAAACCGCACCATGCCAGAAGTTCGCAATACTTTGTCAAAAAACGGTGGACGCATGGCTGACCCTGGATCGGTTATGTTCCAATTTTCTCGCAAGGGTTGTATTATGGTTTCCGAAAAAGGCGAAGAAACTATGATGACAGTACTAGACGCTGGGGCTGAAGATGTTGATGAGACGGATGACGGTCTGGCTATTCTTACTGCCCCTAGTGATCTTATGAAGGTTCGGGCCGCCCTCATTGACGCTGGCCTTACTGTTACTGATGCTGAGCTGAAGTATATTCCCACCTCCACGGTAGCACTTAGTGATGCGGATTCTGAGAAACTCGATAAGTTATTGGATTCTCTCGACGACCTTGACGACGTCACTGCCGTACATACTAATGTAGAATAATGACCAAAGTACATAGTTTGCTATAAAATCAGAGGGCAATCGGATATATCTAGAAAGTGTTGTGATTTTTACAACACTTTCTACAATCAATATTACTAGCTTGAACAACTAGTGGTTTTTATAGTATAACTTTAGAGTATTACTCGTATTGTCTATGTCATCTATCTATAAGCGCGAACTACGGGGATTATCAATCTTGCTTTTGTAATCTGTTCGTGCTACAATAAAAAGCGGAAGGGTGGCCGAGTGGTTGAAGGCACCGGTCTTGAAAACCGGCAGGTTAATAGCCTCGCAAGTTCGAATCTTGTCCCTTCCGCCATGTTTATCAAATAAGCATGTGATAACAATTTGTGGTACCGTAGCTCAGTTGGCTGTTCGAGGTGCTTGTCACCGAGCAATTAGAATATTGCGTGGGACACTCTAACCAACTAGTTGTGGTATGATTAACAATTTGTGGTACCGTAGCTCAGTTGGTTAGAGCGTGGGACTCATAAGCCCAAGGTCACTGGTTCGAACCCAGTCGGTACTACCATTATCGAAAATTATATGAAGAATAAAAAAGGTTTCACCCTAATTGAATTGATGATTGTTGGAGCTTTTGCTGGCCTCCTTCTAATCGTCTTTTTTGTTCAGAAGGCTAACGTTGACGCTATGTATCGCGACGACAATCGCAAAACCGCTATCAATGCCATGTACTACGCTCTTGAAGAATATTTTTATCCTAAATACGGTTATTATCCTGCTGAGATTAACGAAAAAACTTTACCGGTTATTGATCCTGCCTTATTTTCAGATCCATTTGGCATGAATGTTGGTATTGATGGTAGCACATATATTTACGAACCAGCCAACTGCGATTCTAATAACCATTGTCAAGAATACATTTTGCGTGCCAATCTCGAAAAAAGCGATACTTATATTAAGCACGGCAACAAAGGGAATTAGCATAATTAGTTTGCCAAAGATTGGTTTTTAGCATATACTTTTTATATGAGTAAGATGCGCGTCGTTATCGCCCTCGGTGGCAATGCTTTGCAAAAAAATGGCGAAGTTACTGCTGAGGCCCAAAAATCCGTAGCCAGCCAAGTCGGAAAAACCATCGCCAAATTATCCAAAAAATATGAAATCATATTAGCCCATGGCAACGGTCCACAGGTGGGCAATATTCTGATCCATGAAGAATCGGCCGCGACCGATTCCGCTCCGGCAATGCCTCTTGAGACGGCTGTCGCAATGAGTCAGGGCCAAATTGGCTATTGGCTGGCGCAGGCCATTGATAATGCATTCACGAAAGAAAACCAACATAAAACCGTTGCAAGTATCGTTACTCAAGTCGTAGTTGACCGTAATGACCCCGCTTTCAAACATCCGTCTAAGCCTATTGGTCAGTTTTATACTGCAAAAGAAGCCGTCAAACTCGCCAAGCTGAAGGGTTGGGAGATGCGCGAAGATTCCGGGCGTGGCTATCGCCGTGTTGTTCCTTCCCCTAAGCCTATAGATATTGTCGAACGTCGCGAAATCCTCACTTTAGTCAACTCCGGAGCGATCGTCATTGCTGTTGGCGGCGGCGGCATTCCGGTTACACGTACAAAAGTCCTAAAGGTTCTAAAAGGCGTTGATGCGGTGGTCGATAAAGATCTTGCTGCAGAAAAACTAGCAGAATTAGTGAAGGCGGACGTATTTGTATCCGTAACTGCGGTTCCTAATGCTTATATTAATTATGGTCAACCGAATCAGATCGCCATCGGCATGACTACGGTTCGTGAAATAAACCATTATTTAGATGCCGGCCATTTTGGCGCCGGTTCAATGCTTCCAAAAATTCAAGCCGTCGCCAAATTCGCTGCCAAAAACAAAATCGGCATCATCACTACTCCAGACAATCTCGAGCTAGCACTCAGGCGCCGCGCCGGCACTATTATCCAGAATTTACGATAACTCTCTTGCGGCAATACGTACCGCTTCGCTCCAGCTTGTTGCTACGTGCGGAGTCGCCGCAAGCTCAGCTACTCTCAAGCCATTTCGCACGGCTAGGGCAACTTCCTGAATCACCAAGTCCGCTTCCGGGCAAACTACTGTTGCACCCAAAATTTGCCCATGAGCCTCAGCAATAATTTTCACGAAACCCTCCCGAAAATCATTGGTATTTGCTGCACTAATCGTCTCAATCGGCACCATTGCCGTTTTGAATTTATATTTTACTTTTGTGCAATCATTTTCGGTTAAGCCTACTTTTGCTACTTTTGGCATAGTGTTCGTCATACGTGTAAAACCAGCATAATTCACAATATTACCACTTTTACGGAGTGCGTTCATGGTCGCTAATTTAGCTTCATATGTTGCGCGTTCAGTCGAACTATCTCGACCAATCACATCTCCCGCCGCCCAAATGTGAGGAGAAGTTGTCCGTAGATATTCGTTTACCACAATACCTGCAGGCGAATATTTAACTCCTGCATTTTCCAGTCCAAAATCAACGCTTGGTTCTGGGGTCGTTGCGAGAATAATCGCTTCGACCCGCACAGTTTTCTCCTGACCGTCTCTTACGAAGAAAACCTGCTTACTCTTATCATCCTGAGCTACTGCCACGACTCGTGAATTTGTTAACACTTCGACACGGAAACGTTTTCGCAGATGTTCTGCAATTACTGCTCCCGCCTCTGGATCCTCGCGTGGCAAAAGTCTTTCCTGCGCTTCAGCAATTAAAACCTGCACGCCTAGCGCTGCAAAATACTCGGCAATTTCGCAACCAGTAGATCCTCCACCCACCACCATAACAGCCTTTGGTAGTTTTGACATTCTTAGCGCGGTATCCGGCGACCAACAACTGACTGCGTCAACTCCAGCAATCCCGCTCACGGCTAAATTAGTACCAGTTGCTATTAAAAATCGCTCACTGCTAATTTGCTGATCGTTCACAGAAATCTCGTGCGGACCAATAAAATTCGCAAAACCACGATAACAATCGATTCCCGCATTCTCAAATAGCTTTTGCTTGCCACCGCCAGCTCTCCGTACTGCCGCAGCCTGCCAATTTAATACGGTCGGATAGTTATATCTCAATGTCGCGCTAGACATTCCAAAACGCGATCCTGCCACGGCCTCTGCATAACGTTGCGCAAAGCCTAAAGCTGCTCCATACGGCACATCGCGATAATTAAGTGTTGTTCCACCCCATCTATCCGCCTCAATGATAGCCGTTTTCGCTCCTAATCCAGCCGCCAACAACGCCGCCGCGCTTCCAGCTGCACCACTACCAATCACTAAATATTGATAATCAAAATTCTTTGTCATTAATTTCCCAACCCTGTTTATATTATTCTACCACGATTTTGATAAACATAAGCCAAATCTCGACTATACTTTTGCAATTCTTTAGCGATTCTCATATTTAAATCATCGTCAGTAATAATTTTTCTTCCTATTACCCATTTTGCTACTTCTTTTGTGGTTTTTTCTGCAATCGACTCTGCTGTTCCAGGAGGCATGTTGATTGATTTCGCGGTGTTTAGTATGTCAACCTTTACATCTTCTTCACTAAAAACCTGGGGCTTATTCTGTCGGCTCTGTCTTTTCATCCTAGTACCTCAAAAGCAAACACAAAAAAACCTAATACTAAGAATCCTACTCCGGTGATCACCCTCAAAAAAGCTTTATTTTTTACGCGCCATCTTTGTATGTCAACTACAGTATTTCCTCGTCGAATGGCAATACGCAGCACCACGAGCGGCACCAACGAAACCACAGTATACATAACCGCTGCAATAATTTGGTGAGACAACGGCAGTTTTAATATGCTATTTGCTGCTACTACCACCAAAACCAGCGTAAAAGGCATTTCTGCTAAACTTGTCAACATTCCTAGCGAAAATGCCTCCGTTCCACTATTTGTATTTTTTGCACGTCTATCGATAAATCTTGCTACTATTCGTGGCAACCAAAGCTCTGTACTTTTACCGCGTCGGTAATAAATTGCCCACGCTGCAACTGCTAGGGCTACTAGCATCCCCACGACTATAAATAATTCCTCAACATAAAGCGCTTTACCAAAATATCGGTCCATTATAAAACAAACCGCGCAAATCGCCAAAATCACTAAAGTGCCAATTCCGGCAATATAACAATTCACTAATCCACGTGTCTTTTTACGAATATGTTTACCAAGGCTAGCATGGTAAAGCAACAAAAGCGCACCAAGCCCCAACTGTAATGTAGCATGAATTACAGCCGCTAAAAACACCTCGCTAAATGGAATTACCATATCCATAATACCATTATAGCATAACAATAATAAGTTTTATAACTGATGTGCTTGTAATATTTCAGAAAACTATGCTACGCTACAAGGGGGCCATTTTTCAAGAAATACAACAAAATAACTTTTTTGCAAAAAACATCGTGCCTATGCTTGGTAAAAGTTTTGTGAGTATGCTATGCTGGCGTCATGAAAGAAAATTTACCCAATTTAAAATCCAGAATAGCAGTTTTTATCATGTCGATTGTCTGCCTAGGCTCACTTGTTGGTCCTATGTCAGCAATTGCTATTAGTCCAGAAAAGACTACTAATTCAGACATATCTGAAGATCTTACTGACGACTCAGATAATGAAATCCCCGATAATCCCGATGAATCTGACGATCCTGAAGATGAGTCGTACGAGTTTTCTACTAGTTTAATTATTCATGCCATTAACCCTGGTTATAAAATCGATGATGTCAGCGACGTCGGCGAACTCATCGAACTCCGCAATCTATCCGACGCTACAATTTCGCTCGCCGGTTTTTCCCTGCGTTATACTAATGGCAGTGGCAAACAAACGACACTCATACAATTCGCAGAGGGAACACTCATGGCCGGCGAGTATCTCCTCATGCGCTATGCTAAATCTCCTGAGAAGGATAGCGCAGACACAATATATTCAACTGGTCTCGCCATGACTACTGGTCCGCTCGAGCTTATCTATGATGATGAAGTTATCGACAGCGTTTGCTGGACCGGCAAAGAAAATTGTGTCAAAAGTTTCAAGAGCGCAAATCCCACCACGCTCGTTCGAGATCTTATTACAGGTGAATTTATCCATGTTGAGGAATACACCCCAAATTTCGACCCATCATCACCTTCTCTCGTTCTTCCTCCAGACCTAGAAGACGCGGAGGATGAATTATCAGAAGAAAAGCCTGCCGCAAAATGCCGTGGCCTAGAAATTACCGAGATTTTTTCTTACTACGCGGAGAGTCAAACCGAGCAATTCATTGAGCTCCATAATGCTAGCCCTGCTGAAATAGAACTTTCCAGTTGCACTCTCCGATATAAGAATAAAGACTATAACCTCGAGGGAACTATCTCCGCCGACGGATATTTCGCTTATTATCCAAATGGAAAGTTTTCATTAACTAAAAATCCTACATCTAGCAATGTTATTCAACTTATTGACGCAGATCTGGAAGTCATAGATGAAGCAATCTATTCCAACGGCCAGAAGAAATCAATGTCTTATGCTAAGTTTTTCGATGAAAATGGCACAGAAAAATGGTTGCAAACTTACAGCGTGACGCCAGGCCATTCAAACGAATTCCAAGAGTTTAAAACTTGCCCACTTGGCAAAGCAATTAATCCCGCCACGGGTAACTGCGTTAATGTCACTTCGCTCTCAACTACCGTCAAAGAATGCGGTGAAGGAAAGTATCTTAATCCACTCACAAACCGTTGTAAAACCATCGAAACTGCCACGGAACTAAAACCTTGCGCCGAAGGCTATGAACGCAATCCCGAAACCAATCGTTGTCGCAAAATTACTACCGAAAATACTGGCGCCGAGTATGCTCTAATTCCAAATACGCGTTCCGATAAAACTATATTCATTGCATTCGGTATCGTAGCGCTAATTGTTACTGCTGGAATAGGCTATATTACGCTACAATTTCGGCACGAAATTGCCCGTGCGGCTCGCAAACTTAGCCAGCGCCTCTATAACGTCCGTCATAACCTGCTCACGCGGAGCGCTAGCCGGGACCGGAACAAGAAGTCCTAACTCTTGATAATGTTGGATAACTGGCAATGTTTTCTCATGATATTCAGAAATCCTTTTTTGAAAAATTTGTGGATCAGCGTCATCTGCGCGCAAGCCGCGGTCACCCAGCAGCTTGGCCGCCTCCCAGCGATCAACTGCATCCTGCTCAGATATTTGTAGCTCCACTACTGCACGCACCGTATGTCCACTCGATCTTGCCACAGACATCACTTCTTCTTCCTCTCCAGACCAACGCCCAATCGACGACAAGATTAATGGATATTTCCATAATTCCTCGCGCTCAAAATACGGCAACACCCATTCATAAAAAATATTCGACGGAATTAAGTTGCCATCATGTGTGTAGGTCTGGCTCGTTGCCTGTTCCATAGCTCTAATAATAATTCCCGATGACAGAAATTTCGCCCCCAATTTTTCCGCCAACTGTACGCCTACGGTGTCTTTTCCGCTCATTGGCAGCCCAAAAATATTAATGCTACCAGTTCCCAACCAGGCCTTAATTTGTTCAATTTGTTGTTCCATAATGAATAAATTATATCAGAATCTAGTCCCAGAAGTCCAACAAAGCTCAGAGGGGAATCTATTTGGCAGTCTTGCTAAATGACTGCTAATTTGTTACAATCAAAGCATGATTTTAACCAAACGCCAAGAAGGTATCCTTTTTGCCATTATTGAAGAATACGCAGAAGTTGCTACGCCAGTTGGCAGCGTTACACTTGCTAAGCTGTTCAAGATCTCCTCTGCTACAATTCGCTCCGAGATGGCACAGCTAGAAGCTATGGGCTACATCGCTCAGCCACATACATCGGCTGGCCGTGTTCCTACTGATGCTGGTTATCGTTATTACGTTAATACTATCGCCGAACAATCAGAACTTTTTAACAATCCCAAGATTTCTCCAGAAGCCTTGCCGCATGATAATGCATCCTCCGAACGTGGTATGCGTGTACTTGAGGTACGCATCGCCTCTCAAACGCGCGCCGATTCTGCTATTCGTGGAGCAGTTGACTCGCTTGTTGAGTTGACAGATAACCTTGGCCTAGCCACAATTGGCGATCAGCTTTATATTTCTGGTATCGCTCGCCTTTTTACTCAGCCTGAATTCTTAGATACCCAACGCGTTCGCGCGGTCGCAAAACTATTAGATAATCTTGAACCATGGCTTAGAGAAGCCGCTCCCGGTCAGCCATTGAATATCTTTATTGGTCAAGAAAATCCCATCGGCAAAACTTCTCAGGTCTCGCTGATTATTAGTCGTTTTCGCTCGCCGTATTCCGACAAGAGCTACATCGGTACGCTCGGTCCTACTCGCCAGAATTACAGTCGCGTCATGTCTTTAGTTCGTTATGCTGGCGATATGCTAGAAGCCGCGTTAATGCTTAAATAAAAGGAGAATTATGAAAAAACATTCAGAAGAAAAGTCACAAACTACCCAAGCCGCGCCAGATGATAGCATGGAGCAATTCTCTCGGGAGCTGCAGGATTCCATGCCCGAAGAGCCTCTAGCCGTAGTTTCGCAAGACGAGGCCAAAATCAATGAACTCATTGCCGACCTCCAGCGCACTCGTGCTGATTTTGAGAATTTTCGCAAACAGTCGGATTTACAAAAAGCCCAAGCTATGACCGCGGCAAAGCTCGTCACCGTACAGAAGTTCTTGCCATTAGTTGATGATATGGAGCGTGCTATTTCGGCCTACCCAGAACAACTCGCCCCACTCGCCAAAAATTTTGTAAAACTACTCGACTCTCTCGGTCTCAAAGCTATTGATTCGAGCGCTGGCGTCGAATTTAATCCCGACCTACACGAAGCAGTTTCTGTCGATGATAGCGACGGAGATATAGAAATCATCACTGAAACCTTGCGCCCAGGCTATCTTTATAACGAAGAAGTTCTGCGTGCTGCCATGGTAAAAGTAGGCCACGCCTCCCGAAAATAGCCAGAAACTTAGAAGCTGCGAGCCCTTATTTAAGCATCTAGACAAAATTACAAAAGTGTGCTACAATGATAATAACCTCTTAGATAAAAGTGCGGATTTTTGATGGCTAAAAGCTAAAACGCCAAGCTCAAGAACTCTCCCAACTCTTAACTCAAAATTATAGAACCCAATCACTAATTCATGAAATCTTAACTCTCATCTCCTCAAAACACGAAGTCCAAAACTCCATAAAATCAAAATCACAAAACTTGAGCAGAAGAATGTGCCAATAAAATAATAAAAATGAAGCTACCCAACTAAAAGCACATAGCGCAGGATTAGCGCGAAGTCCTAAGCCACGCCCGGATCATCTTTGCGGTAACTCAACCTCTTTTCCTTCCACTAGTCTCTGATCCGTGCTACAATATAAATATGAGCAGTACCGGAGGTAATATTTATCAGCAAATCTCACATCGCGTTCGCGCTTGCGACTATTTAACTGTGGCGCAGCTTTTTTTGCAAAGTAATTTTCTTCTCGAAAAGCCTCTCAGTGCCGATGATATCAAGCCTCGCCTGCTTGGCCACTGGGGAACTTGCCACGGTATTAATGTCGCTTACGCAAACTTAAAGTCATTTTTCTGCTCGAAGTCTGAACACATTTCTCCGTCAGCTGCCTCGAC
The DNA here is from genome assembly GCA_948663575.1 of uncultured Candidatus Saccharibacteria bacterium. Taxonomy (GTDB): domain Bacteria; phylum Patescibacteriota; class Saccharimonadia; order Saccharimonadales; family Saccharimonadaceae; genus Nanosyncoccus. The sequence continues at coordinate 2,131 of CAPNAV010000005.1, read as the reverse complement.
GCGTCGTTCTGCTGATCTTGATTCATCCTCGCTCGATGTCGGTAATAATAAGATTAGTACTGGCTATTCCAACTCCGCCGACCTCGCCGCCGAGGAGCGCACCTGTCAGAATTTCCATTTCATTCTTGGCCCGGGCCACGGCTTTCCTGCCTTGCAGGCTAACTTATTTATCGATGGCGATCTTGAAAAAGTCGACCAAAAAGCCACTCGCGACGAGCGCGGTATCGCCTATATTTGCAAGAATTTCTCTTGGCCGGGCGGCTTTCCGTCTCATGCCAGCCCCATCACTCCGGGCGTCATCTGTGAGGGCGGGGAATTAGGATATGCTTTAGGTGCCGCCTATGGCCTAAGTCTCGGACATCCCGAAAAAACCATTGCCGTCATGCTGGGCGATGGGGAATTAGAAACGGCCTCAGCCCTTGCCTCGCTTAATCTCGTCAAAGTCGCAGGGAATCATGCTTATCATGGATTGGTTATCCCCATCTTACATCTCAATGGCTATAAGATTTCTGGCCCCACCATCTATGGACGCAAATCCGATCGCGAGTTAAAAGAGCTCATTCGCGGTTTTGGCTATACTCCATTCTTGATCAAGGGCGATTCGCCAGACCTCTTCCAAAGCACATTGCGAGAATCTCAAAAAGTCGAGCATCCGTTCTTAATCTTACAGACCGAAAAAGGCGCGACCGGGCCTAAAGAAGTTCACGGCAAGAAAGTCGCTGGCAACTTTTTGGCGCATCAGATTCCGCTCCCCAACGCCAAAACTGATCCAGACGAGCTCAAAATCCTCAGCGATTGGCTTAAGGGTTATGATTTTTCTGAAATTTTTGACGTCGAGAAAGGATTTACATTATGATTGACAAAGTAGATCACCCTGGTCGCGATAGTTTTTCGCCCGCTAAACGTATTGGCGCTGTAATGGCGAGCTATATGTTACACCATAAGGATTTTTATCTTTTTTCTCCTGACGAGACTACCAGCAATAAACTCGATGCTACTTATGAAGTCTCCGCTCGCGCTTGGAGTTTGCCTCGGGAATCTTGGGATATGCCAGAAAGTCCCGATGGTCGCATTGTCGAGATGCTCTCCGAGAATGCTCTTTTTGCCTGCATGGTAGGTCACCTTATGAATGGCGAGCCTGCAGCTATGACGAGCTATGAATCATTCTTTACGATTGTCGCTTCTCAGATTATGCAGCATATTAAATTCTTACAGCAGTCGGCCAATGTCTCTTGGCGTCCTGCTGTACCTGCTGCCAACCTTCTCTCGACCAGCACTTGCTGGCGTCAGGATCATAATGGTTTTACCCATCAGTCGCCAATGCTCATCTCGGCTCTATTGGCTAATCCTAGCAACTTCGTCAACTGCCTTTTTCCCATCGACGATGTAGCTGCTGAGGCCGCCTTTATCTATATGGTGAATTCCAATAATGTTGTAAACTTAACGACTTTCAATAAGACCGACCAGCCTCGTTGGATCGACTCACACCAAGCTGATGCTCAGTTTACTAACGGCGGAGCTAGTATTCTCGAGTTTGCATCCGATGAATCTCCTGATTACATCTTCGCTGGCGCTGGCGATATCGTTTCTTGTGAGGCGCTCGGCGCTATTGAGCTTCTCCGTTCCGACATGCCAGAAAAGCATTTTCGTTTTGTTAATATTTCCGCGCTTTCGTATAACGCCATCGGCACCACCGATCGCAAGCTCGAACAATCCGAATTTGACGAATTATTCACAAAGAATCGTCCCGTTATCGCCAATTTCCATGGCTATCCCGAAACTCTCCGTCAAATTATGTTACACTACATCGACGCGCGACGTCTCAAAGTTCATGGTTTCATGGAACAAGGCAGCACGACCACGCCGTTCGAGATGCTTAGCCTTAATGGCGCCTCACGTTATCATCTCGCTTTGGATGTCGCTAAACTAGAAAAACGCGACGATTTAATGAAGAAATATCGCAAAATCATCCAAGATCATGCCAGTTATGCTAGATCCTATGGCATTGATCAGGTTGATTAGCGCAATAGTATACGCCTCAATTAATACCAAAGAACGGCAGTTGTAGTCATTTTGTGTTATAATAATATCTGTATGGAATTATTCATTTTAATTATTTCACTCATCATCT
>CAPNAV010000004.1 GCA_948663575.1 uncultured Candidatus Saccharibacteria bacterium | reverse complement strand
GTTGACCGAGTTCAAGCATTTCGGCTTCAGATTTGATGATCATAATATTATTATAGCATACTTTTAGAGAATAACAATTTTAACCTACCAAGCTCCACTTTCAGATGCAACACAATGGAGGTAAGAATATGGGCGGTGGAGAAATTAAAGTGAGACCATATCGATTAGGATGGGAATGGTTTATGAAAAATCTGAATTGAGAGCAGAATGTGTTTCGGAAATCTAACATACTTTTATTACGGGACGGTTAAACGCAATGAGATCGGTTTGAAGTTCTAGGCGATTGTAATAAATTGCGAGAGGTTGCGATATTCCCTACTCAGGGATGCAGAGTTCTGGCTCAGGAGGTGGTTTAGAAAATAGTGCAGTTAATTTTGGCCAGAGAAGGAACAGTAGAACTGGAAGATAGAGGAGGAAAATTCGCAGATCGACTGCCTGGAAGTTGAGGATAAAAATCGTTTTCTCGCTCAAAAAATTAATGAGCCATATATGTAAATCGAGAATGAGCGTGGCACATTTGGCAAATAACATAGCAAGAAACGGAAGAAAGCTGGTCGCGCCAGTGAGCATAACGAGAAACATGGCATGGGGTAAAGTGGGGAGGATGACAAGGTTAGCTATGAAGGAAAGTAGCGAAATAGTGCCGAAATTATAGATGAGTACGGGTGCGCAAGTAAGACTGGTGGCGAGGCTGGTGATGAGCATAGAGGCGAGCCAAGGAAGTTTTTTGCCGCCATAGAAAAGCTTGGAGAGGCGAGGAGCCAAAATCATGATACCAAAAAAGGAGGCAAACGAAAGTTGCCAGCCTAGATTGAGAAGGTTGCTAGGATTAATGAGGAGAGTGAGTGCAGCAACGAGACTGAGCAAGCGCAAAGGAGTGAATTTGCGGCCGACATATCCAAAAGTTAGGCTAAGCATAGCGACAAGCACTGCGCGGGTCATTGAGGGCGTAAAACCGACGACGCATGCAAAGGCAAGGAGAATGAGGAGACTAAATAAGAGACCGGCAAATTTGGAGAGTTTGCCAAAAATTTTGCGAGCGGCGCCAGCGAGAATGGCGAGATGAGCACCGGAGGCGACTACGACATGAGTCATGCCGACAGCGCGCAGGGCCTCAGAAAAGCTTTCGGAAAGGCCGGTTTTCATACCCATGAGATAGCCAAGTCCAAGGTCGACCTCGGGCGAGGGGATAAAATTGCAGACAAGATTAGCAAAGAAATTCTTAAATTTAACAAAAACATCGCCAGGGTCGAGACGGTCTACGGATACCACTTCTGGACGGTACATGGAGCCAGCAAAAGTACCAAAGCTACCACTGAATTTGCCGGTCAGAGTAATAATATCAGAACGATTAAGCTCGATTGAGCGAGAAAGTTTGACATAGATGACACCGGAAATTTCGGCGGAGTTATCGTCAAGATGGAGTTCGAGATGGTTGAGACTGAGCGCAGTACTACCATCACTACTGTCGGGATCTGAGGAAATGGTGCCGGTGATAGTGATAGTCTGGCCGACAAGCTGGCTGAAATATTGCTGGCTGAGGAGCTCTGGGCTGATGCGTAAATTCGCAAAAATTAAACCCGCCACTAAAGCAAAAAGTAAGGCAAAGGAGCGAGAGAGAATAATAGCAATTATTAATAATAGTAATGCTAAAATCAACCAACTGTAATGGGTACATAATGGCAGGTTTAGCCAAAGAGTGAGGGCGCAACCAGTAATAATACCGCTTATGCAAGTATAAAAATGCCAAGATGGGTGAATGATGCTGGTGAATTTTTTGAGCATGCAGGAAGTCTAGCACAAAATGCGCAAAAACAACAAGCATATCCGTAATAAAAGTCTGGAAATAGCCTTTTTAGAGTGTTAAAGTGGCGTTTTGATAAAAAATTTGCGTTTAGTAGTGTTGTAAAAATTACAACATTTTGGACGTATTCTGAGGTTATTGTGTACGGATTATATGACGAGAGAATAAAGACTCAAGAAGCGGCCTTATCGAATTAGTTGAGGCTGTGGCGGGTTTTATGGAAAGCATCGATACCAGCATGAAAACCAGCGGAGACGCCTTTAAAGAACTTGCCTAGACCAGATTTTTGGCGTCGAACCGTATAATGACCTTGATGGAAACGCTCATAGGCGTAAGGCGAAGCTTCGTCAATCGCGGTGACACCAGTAGACCAACGCTCAGTAGGATTGGATTCATCAATAAAAGGCAAGCGAGAAGAGGTAGACGCAGACTGAGAAAAGCTTTGCTGGTCGGTGGTAGATTGAGCGTTCATACGCAGACGACTAGCAGTGTATTGGCTAATTTGAGAATTATATGTTGGCTGCGGTTTTGGTTGATAGACTGGTTGATAAACAACTGGCGGAATTGAATGGTTGGCAAGTTGATAATCCGACGGAGAAGTGAGCGGATATGATGGTTCGGGAGAAAAATTAGAGCTTGATTGAGGCGCTGAAACGTTATATGATTCCTCGAACGAAACATTCTGAGGTTGAGGTCTGGAAGTATTGTATGATTCCCCATCCAGAAAATCTGGAGCTTCTGACTCTGGCTGATGGGTTTTGGCGGCTTCTTTAAGCACGGCACCATGATAGAAAAGTTGGTCAAGTTCAGCATCGGTCATAGTGGAATCTTCGCCTTCAACAAGCTGATCAAGGGAGTCTAATAAATCCGTGGTAGCATCAAGAATCTCAGTGAGACTAGTATCTGGATCAGATAAAAGCATCTCAGTAGAAACGACAGCTCTGGCAAGTTCGTCATAGCCAGATTCGTAGTCTTCGGCACGAAGGCTGCGCATATCCGAGATTGCTAACTCAAGCGCAGAACGAAGAGCGTCGCGTTCGGCGTCATTAGATTGACTGGATGTTGAGTCGTTTTCTTCTGCTGACGCGGCATGCGTATAATTATTAGTAGCTGGCTGATACTGAAATTGCAATTCTGATGGCACGGAAGTGTCTGCGTCGAGCACTGAGGGATGGTTGGGCCGATAAGTCTCCGGTGCGGGCGGATAAGACGTAGGAACCGGCTCTGGCTGATAAGTCGGAGCTAGCTCGGGAGCAAGAGGAGGCATAATGATGGGCGCGGGAGCGGGTAGAGGCGTCCAAACTGGCGCGTGGATCGGCTCAGGGAGCGCAAAAACGCTGCGCTGCCCAATAGCGCTGGACTGATCGGTCAGCGAGACCTCATCTGGAAACTCAAAGTCATCTTCATCATCGATCATGACGAAATTCTCGATGTTATCCTCGATTTCTTCATTGATTTCATCGATGATTGGATCTGGCTCGTTGTCGATAGTAGGCTCGTCGGACAGTTCAAACTCATCAGTAAATGATTCGACAGAGGAAATGCCATCGGCTTTAGGGAAACTAGGTTTGGGTTCGATAGCCTCGACTATGGACGGGGAGACCGCTGCAACAGAAGGGACTGGCGAGGAATCATCTTCAAAAGATGAATCAGGAATCGGGGAGACCGGAGATGTTGTTTCTGGAATAGATTCGTTGGCGGACGGGATCTCTTGAGTAAACGTGAGGTTCCAATCAGAGTCAGGTGCGAGGCTTTGGAGCATGGCCGGAACGTCATTGCTGAAGCTTTCTTCCCATACACTGATTGATTCGGAAAGTTCGTCGGCAATAGCGCCACGGACGCCACAAAAATCACCAGATTTAATAATGAAATTTTCTATAGCTAATGGGCTGCCAGTAACAGCAAAGTTGGTTTCGCTGATATATTTGCCACCGTCGATTTCGAGGTTAAGGCCGGTCGCGGCATTGTCGTCAATTTGGATGGCGGCGTCAGTTGAAATGATTTGGGCATGGTCGATAGTGATGGAGCCATGGCGAACACGAAGACCGTTAATACCAAAAAGTTTGACGGCACCGATATGCCAGGTACCGACACCGGCAGCTTCGATAGCGGCGCCGCCCACTTCGTCGGCAATGATACGCGCACCGCTTTTAATATGAATCTCGGGAATGGTGGAGGCTAAACCACGCACGCCTTGACTAAGACAGATACCGCTACGAGCAACGATTTCGCCACGGAAGTTTAGGTTTACGCCATAAGCGGCGCCAAGATTGGGCGAGATGAGGATGCCGCTACCCTCGGGAGCGTAGAGGTGGATTTTTTCGTCGATGGTGAGGTTGGTGTAGTTTGGCATACCGGAGCTAATAGCGCCAAATAGGCGAATAGCGACGCCGTTGCTGCCCATGACAAAAATCTTGCCTTCGCCAGTGAGAGTGACTTCGCCGCGGCGAATATCAAGCAGGCGCATATCGTTCACAGAACGGTCAGAAATAATGCTATGACCGTTGAAATCAATCGCAACATCATGATTAATGACGATGCTGTCTTTAGCTAAAATATCATTGCCAAGGGTGATTTGGACCTTTTCGGCGGCGAGCGCCTCGAGGAGATCTTCGTAAGTATTAGTATATTCGATGCGCGGGCGAGAGCGAAAAAACGAACGGCTAGGGACAGGGGCAAACGTGCTAGGAGGCTGTGGAGCGGGAGGCTCCGGAAGAATAAAGGACGGGCGCGCAACCAACTTTGCTCCGCCGAGAGGAAATTCTGGAAGAGTGGCTTGGCTAGAACGCCTCAAGGTCGCCGTTTTATCGGAGGCCTTGCGCTTGCCAGATATTTGGCTACGTTTCATGATTATTCTCCTTTGAGTAAAATTGTTACTTCATAGTTCCCTAGTTTTCTAGAGGCGGTTATGCTTTTTCTGAGTTTTCTCTCATTCAAAAACAGTACCTACATCGAAAGGATTATTTTCATTGTAGCATACTTTTGCGAAAAAGGCAATAGTTTTATAATATCTGCAGCGTTGTTTGATAGTATTGCTTAACGGATAAGGCGATATGAAAGAGCAAACATATTCTTTGCTCCTTGTTGCTTGATGACACTCTTTCTAGATAAGATTACGCTGTTTTGAGAATGCATAGGTAAATAACGGGGCGCTCGATAGTCTTCCTTAGCGGATGAGATTATGCGAATATGGTATTTTAAAAAGCCAAAACCTCCGGGGAGTCCGGAGGTTTTGGTCGGCCTGTTGGCCTAGATAACAATTAACCGAGGTTAATTATTTCTCACCCGAGCGGCGAGCGTTGCGGTAAGCAACTACACCTGCACCAAGGGCGGTCAATGCGGTAGCAAGACCAGCAACGATGGAGATGGTGGTAGAGGCAGAACCTTCTGCAGTACTGACGATACCAGTGCCTGGAGTGGTTGGGGTTTTGTTGTCATCATCGCCTTTGTTGTCATCATCACTTGGGTTGGATGGGTCGGTAGGAAGGACTGAAGCAGCGCTGATAAGCTGATCGTAGGTCAAATCATCGTTGCCAGTTGCAGCTTGCATGAGCTGGAGCAAGCCCTTTGGATCAGTTGCTTTATCAAGAAGTTCGTAACGAGCAGTGTTGGTAGTGCCGTTCTCGTTCTTAATAGCTGCCTCGATGTCAGTAATTTTAGTAGCAACAGCGGCCCATTCAGTAGCGTCATCTGGAGTGATAGCAGTTAAGGTAGCGATAGCTTGGGCATCGTTGACAGTGCTGGCGTCAGTCTTGCTGAGACCAAGATTGCTGTTCTGGAGAGCGGTTTTGAGGTCGCTGAAAGCTTTAATAGTGGCTTCGCCGTCGTTGATAGCTGCGATAGCGCCTGAGTAAACACTGTAATTCTTAACATCTGCATCGTTATCGATAGCTTCTGTAGCAGCGGTTTTAACATCATCAAAGGTATCATTCTCTTCAATATTGAAGGTGTAGCCAAGAGCTTTCATGGCAGATGCAACACCGTTGATAGCAGCTTCAGAACCGATTTTGCTAGCGTCAGCGTTCATAGCGTTGTAAAGAGCAACATATTTGTTGTAGTTGCTACCGATAGCACTCTTCAAGCTAGCGATGTTGGAATTCAAAGCAGCAACAGTGTTACCTCTAGTAACGCTTGAGCCGTCGAAATTAGCCAATGCGCCAGTTACAGCAGTGTTGGCAGCAGTAACTTCCTTAATGCCGGTAGCGGTAGCAGCTTCTTTAGCTTCTGTCCAAGTTGCGAAAGCTTTGTAGGTAGCATTGCTAGTAACGTAGTTGACTGCAGACTTAAGGTTATCGTTGGTAGCAGACTTCTCTGTGGTTGTACCAGTGTCAACAAGCGGCATAATGCCATCTTCTGCATAAACACCAGCGACAGGTGCAACGACACCCAATGCGAAGGCTAAAGTAATAGCACTCAAAATCTGAGCTTTTTTCATTTGAGATTATCTCCTCAATTTAACTTATATCTAGCTCTTATTGTATATATCACGTTTAGCAATGTCAAGCGTTTTATTTAAGATTCTTGCAAAAGTTGGCTATTTTAGAGAAACTCGTATGCGTTTCTATCGGAATATCAATAATTATAAGTAGGTTCGTAAGGCTTTTGATGGTTGAATTGGATTTTTTGACATTTCTGTGATACAATATAGTTGTTATATAGTGAAAATCATAAAAGATCGCTAAAGGAGTAATAGATGAATGTTAATCAAAAAACTACTGGTATACATATTCCCTCCTTCATTTATTGCGATAAAGTTGAACAAGTTTTAACTCCAAATGGGCCTTTTTGGCAGATAGTAAAACCGCTTGACGAATTGACGCCTGTCGCTCTACCAAGTAATTATTCTTTTGCTGCGTCATGCATTATAACGGGCATTCAACAACAAACGACAAATCACGTGGTAGTGGTTTTCTTGGATCCGGATGGTGAGGTTGTAACAAAGCTCGATATGCCAGGATGCGTTGCTCCAAATGATTTGCCAGATAAAAATGAAACTTGTAGTTTGCAGTCTAATTTTGATTTTCGTAATGTAATCTTGACTAAAGCAGGTAAATATACAACTACGATTCTCTTTAATGGCGAGGAAATTGGGGTATACGAAATTCCAGTGCGAGCGGCTGGTATGCACAAAAATAAGGAGATAAAGTAGCCCCTATGATGCCGTCTACAGCTCGGGCAGTTACGATACATCCAGTCGCGAATAGTTCTGTGGCTTACTCGCAATGTTTTTTGACTTCTTCGCGAGATGGCTCGACTGAGGTTTTGCCAATAAAGTACGCATCGTCGCAAGCTGTTTCTGACGAGAATGCTAAAAATATTATTCGCAATATCCGCAACTTGCAAAAGCTGGAATGTTTCCGGCGATTCAATGAAGGCTGGGACGGATATCAAGCAGTAACATCTTCACCAGAATTAGTGGAAAAATTGCAGAATATTATAAGGCTAAATAATTTACCGAGGCAACCAGAGATTTTTCCGATTTCGGACGGCTCGATTCAGCTAGAATGGGAGAAGGAGAATGGTGAGTATCTGGAAATTACGGCAACCACTGATGATGTTTGGGAAGTTTTTCAGCTAGATGTTGCTGAGAATGAGAAAAACGGACAGATTAATGCAGATAGTTCCCTGATTAAGGCGCTGATTGAAAGATTTTATGCAGACGGACTTCGATGATACCGAATCATTATATCGAGCTTTTAAGCCTCAAGGAATCTATGTAAAAGAAGACGGGAGTTTTTCGTCAGCAATTTTTAAAGACTCGCACGGAACTTCTGTGGACAGGCTGGGTGGTCGAGACGAAATGGAGGCGGCTCGCATACTAGCTACGCGCAGAGAAACAAAAAATATTGCAGCAGTCACCGTAGGGGATTGCCGTTCTGCGGAGACGCATGTAAAACAATTACCTGAGGATGATAATGACTATCATTGCGAAATTCATAAGTCACCAGAGGAAATTGTATTGTCAAAGAAGCAGTGCAAGAAATTGATAAAGTGTGCGCGTTTCTTGGAAGTAGAATAACTTTTTGCATCTCAAAACCCCAGGCGGGTTGATTGCAGTAGATATATAAGTTAAATTGAGGATCCTGAATGAAGCCGAAGCTCTAATCTTTTTCCAAAATTTAGGCAATCTTGCGTCTGGGGTTTGGAGGGTCTGGGCGTTTTTATGTACATCATCAGTGTTAATATGCTTTGAATCAAAAGCGTCCAGGCCAGAATATAGAGTGACCCCAAAGGCTGGGGTCACTCACTAGCTATTTTATTAAGGTATAACTAGATTATTTCTCACCCGAGCGGCGAGCGTTGCGGTAAGCAACTACACCTGCACCAAGGGCGGTCAATGCGGTAGCAAGACCAGCAACGATGGAGATGGTGGTAGAGGCAGAACCTTCTGCAGTACTGACGATACCAGTGCCTGGAGTGGTTGGGGTTTTGTTGTCATCATCGCCTTTGTTGTCATCATCACTTGGGTTGGATGGGTCGGTAGGCTGTTGGTCATCTGGGTCGATTGGAGCTTTGCCATCACGATATGCCTTAATGGCATTAGTGTAAGCAGATACATAGTCTTTGCCTTGGTCGAATTGAACAACAGTGTCATTGGATGGGAGTAATTTATCAAAGTTACCTTTAGCATTGATAACTGGAGCAACAAAACTGTATTTTGGTAAGCCTTCAGCGAGGTCAATAATCAATCCCCAGCGGACGGCCTGTTGAGTCTTAGTATTGCTTGTAGCATTTTTCCATGCATCGGTTGCCAACATAGCATTGTAAGCATCCTGATCGATAGCATTAAGAGCATTCAAAGCTGGAGTAGCATTTACACTGAGTTTGCTAATTTCGTTTTCAATCTGGTCTTTCCAGTAATTAGCAGACGTAACAACTTCGGTATATTTGTTGTAGGCGATAGTTACCTGGTTAGTCGCATCACTTGCATTGTACTTGTAATTCTGCTTTAAGATCTCTGCGTTCTTAGTGGCGTTCGAAGCTACGGCACTTAAAGCGTCATAAGCAGATTTAAGATCGTTAGCAGTGCTACCAACGCTTGAAGCAGCATTCAAGGTGAATGGAGTAGCTTGTTCAGCGTTAGCGTCCTGTTTGAGGTTGTCGTTCGCAAAAACGACAGAGCCATACAATCCGGCGTCGCGAATTAAGGTATTGAGAGCGCTGTCAGCCTTAGCAGGAGTGTCATTATATACCTTAATAGCGGCAGTGATTACTTTGCTGAGTTGTGCGCGAGCGCCAGTGTCGGCAGTTTCGATAGTCTCATAAAGGCTAATGTAGTTATTAAGATTCTTAGTGCTAGCTGCAAGAATATTAGCATAGCTAACAAGATTATTCATCTCGTTGGTCTGCTGGGTTGTGTAACCAGTAGCGTATTTAGCGTTAGCGCCAGCGACAGGCGCAACGACACCCAACGCGAAAGCTAAAGCGAGAGCAGCCAAGATTTGACTTTTCTTCATTTGATATTCTCCTCAAATTAATTGTTATCTGCTTTCCATTTTATCCAATAAAAAAAAAATGTCAAGCACTTTGTGCCACTTTTTACGTAAATTTGGGCAAAATACTGTGGAAAAGCCTGATTTTTTTGACATAATTGAAGAAAGGTGCTTTCTTACTCCGGGCGTCGGCTCAAAAAAGAAATTAGCATTTCTTTTTCGCTCGCCTCCTACGGAGGGGCACGCACTTTCATGCTATTTTGTGGACTTTTTTGGCTATTTTAGGCTAAAATCGGTGGAAAATCCTGATTTTTTGACAATACAGATTTCTTTGGGTGATGTATTGACTTTTTTGATAATGTATGATACAATGATAATAGAGGTAGCTACTCCGGGTAGTCTGCCTAGGGTTTTGGTGGCGTAAAAAAGGAGGGGAATTTATGACACATATTAAAACTTTCTTACACAGGTATCGTGAAAAACGTGGGATGTTTAACGACCTCAAAGACGAGGACAATTCCACGCGGCGGCAAAGAGGGCGCCAGAAAACAGCAAACAACAGTGAGCTGGCGTTACTGATCTTACTGGTAGTAGGATCTGGTGCGGCGTGGTTTTGGAGCTTATTTGTGAACTATAATACAACTGCGCACACAATACTATTCTCGTTCTCGATCATGCTGTTGGGGATAGTGAGCCCTACTGAAAATACAAAGCCATCAGATGCTGGAACGACGGAAGAACAAGAGTAGAAACAGAGAAATGTTGTGCCAACCAAACCCTAAATACCTTATGGGGACTACGGATTTTGTAGTCCCCTTTTTCTTTGAAAAGAGAAGTAGGTGAAATGACAAATTAACAGAGATGCATTTTACGCTCCGACGCGGTCTTTGGTGTGGCGGCGAGTGGCGTTGTTTTCGACATAGTCGATGATTTTTTCGGCAACGTTGCGGCCGGTAATCTTCTCGATGCCAAACCCAGGCGAAGCATTAACTTCGAGGACAAGTGGGCCACGACTGGAACGCATGAGGTCGACCCCAGCGATATGAAGCCCCATAGCCTTAGCGGCTTTGACGGCGATGCGGCTTTCTTCGGCAGTAAGTTTGATACTGGCACCTTCGCCACCTTTATGGAGGTTGCTGCGAAAATCGTCGTCGAGAGACTGACGTTTCATACTGGCAACAACGCGAGAACCAACGACAAAAGCACGGATATCGACGCCGGCGGATTCTTTAACATATTCCTGCAAAAGGATATTGGTGCCATCTTCGTTATATAAATAAAAGGCCTGGAGAGCGGATTTGGCGGCTTTTTTGGTCTCAGCTAGAACGACACCGTTGCCATGAGTGCCGGAGGCAAGCTTAATAATGACCGGGAGACCAATTTGTTCGAGAAGGTCGTCAATATCGGCGGTATTACGGGAAACAAGGGTCTTCGGAGTGTCGATGCCGGCTTTGGTGAGAATTTGCTGAGAACGCAGTTTGTCGCGAGCACGAGTGATGGCAATCGAGCTAGAGGAAACCCAAGCACCCTGCATCTCGAATTGACGAACGACGGCGCATCCGTAACGGGTCATATTATTGGAAATACGAGGAATAATGGCATCATACATACAGAGAGGTTTGCCATGGTAATAGACCGTGGGGTGCTTTTCGTCGAGAGAAAGGTAACAATTCTTATATTTTATGACGCGTACTTGATGACTGTGCTTCTCAGCTTCTTCGACGAGACGCTTAGTAGAATAATTGGCGTTGCCGTTGGATAGAATTGCGATTTTCATAATGATTAGATTATACAATACCTGATATTATACGTCAATAAGTTTACAGTTTTGGGTTTTAGTGCAATAAGCCAGAACAGTAGAATAAATAGTTATCTACATTATAGAACAATTTTGGGCGATTTTGTCTACTATATTGACACCCGTGAGCTCTATATAGCGCTTAAACTGAGGTGAGCGGTTTGCTTCGATAAGGCGGAGTTTACCGTCTCGCAAAATCGCGATGTCGAGTCCGGCAATATCGAGAGGGCATTTTTTCATGACTTCGCGGACAAAGTCGACTTCTTGATGAGTCAAAGCCCTCGTGCCGATAACTTTGACGGGACCGTTGGCTTTACTACTCTTTATACTGGCGATAGGCAAGATTTCTCCAGCTACGACATAGACTCGCAGTTCCTCGTTAATATCAAAAAGCTCTTGGATAATCCATTGGTCGTCTATTTGTTGGCCGTTAAGGTCGAATAGAATATTTTTGGCGCGTTGAGAGATGCGTGGTTTTGCGATATTGCTTCCTACGACAAATTCGTGCTGGCTCGGGAGCCAAGTGTTGGGATATAGATCTTGGTATAGCTGACTCTGCTTATATTTGTCCTCGTGATCTAAAATATCCTGAAAGGAGCGGAGCTGGTCAATGATTCTAGCTGAATGGTATTGAGAGATGATCTGATCAATACGCGCAGAATTTGGCTGATAGTCTGGATCGTTAAATGGATCGCGAAAGTAAACAAGATCAGCAGGAACTTTTCCGTCCGTAGTGTCATAATATTCAACTTGCCAGCCATCAAAAAATGGCACTGAAAGATCGTTACGAGTTGTATAGAGAAGTTCTTTCATATATTCATTACTTACCTTGTGCCATGTATTTTTGATGAAATTTTTGGGGGTCAGCGGATAATTCGGCATTAAGGGTGCTATTAACCTTGCGCGCTTTGTAGGCAACTCCAAGTTTTGAGACATCAACGAGAAATTTGCCTTTGAGAGCTTGACGACCAATCAAAACCGGAAAGTCATTCTTGCCGCGATTAGCGAGAGTGTAGCTTATACGAATACGTCTACCATTAATCACCGTGGGAAGCTTGACGAGATAGCGAACCGATTCTTGACCGGTGGAATTGCGGATATTGCGGGCCTTAAACTCCCGAGTGCGCAGACGTTCTCCAGTATAAAGCTCATGACCAGGAGTGAAAAGCGTGAACTCTAACTCGTTATTACTGGTTATACAAATATTACTAGCCCAAATCGAGGAAATGGTAGCACCGGTATCAACCTTGGCTGGGACATCGTTAATTCCGGCTACACTGATTCTAGTGCTATTGCCGATAATCTTGAGCGGTTTTTGCTTTTTTTGCATATCCATACTTCCATTATAGCACACTTTAACTAAAAAGTCAACGTTAAAACGCTACTTTCGAATTTTAGCCCCAGAAACCACGTTTCTTGCTTTTGGGGTCACGAAATTCCTCGAGAAGCTCTTTTTGGCGCTTGCTGAGATTTTTGGGAGTTTCGACGATAACAGTAACGATATGAGGACCGCGGTCGCCATCACTACGCATGAGCGGAACGCCATGGCCGGATAATTTGAACGGGGTGCCAGATTGGGTGCCGGCGGGGACTTTCATACGAACGTTGCCGTCAACGGTCTCGACGTCGATTTCGGTGCCGAGAGCGGCGTCAACCATGGAAACAACCTTTTCAGAGAGAATGATGCTGCCTTCGCGAGTGAGATGTTTATGAGGCTTGACGCGAACCTGGACATAGAGGTCGCCCTTCGTGCCACCCTTGGGAGCGGCGCCGCCCTTGCCACTGAGGCGAATAGACATGCCATCGTCGATGCCGGCGGGGATTTTGACTTTGAGGTCTTTGCCATCGGCGGTGACGGTTTTGGTCGCGCCAAATACGGCTTCCTCGAAGCTTAGCACGACCGTAGTGCGGTAATCGGTGCCACGCGAAGGACGACGCTGACCACCACCAAAACCAAAGATAGACCCCAGGATATCGTCAAGGCCGCCGCCACCAAAGTCGAAATTAAAGCCCTGGCCATTAAAGTTGAAATTGCCATTCTGAAATGGATTACCAGAGGCGGAACCAGCGCCGCCGACACCGGCGTGACCAAATTGATCATAACGGGCGCGTTTCTGTTTGTCAGATAAGACTTCGTGTGCTTCGGAAATTTCCTTGAACTTTTCCTCAGCTTCTTTGTTGCCAGGATTTTTATCGGGGTGATATTTGACGGCCAACTTACGATAAGCCTTCTTGATTTCATCATCAGAGGCGGTTTTTGAAACACCTAAAACTTCGTAATAATCTCGTTTTGCCATAATATATTGAATTATTTACCGGTAGTAGCCATTGAACAAGTGAAACTTGCTGGGCCTTAAAAGAGTCTGACGTTGATATAAAGATTTGCTAGAAAGGAATTGCAATGTGTTTATTGTTATCTTTTAAGGAGCGGCTTTTCTATTTCAAAAGGCTCGCCTAACAGGCAAAAACTCAAAAGCATAGATATACCTGCTTTCCTTTCTCCAAAGCTAGAAAGAACCGTCAGTACTACCTACTAAACATATTAGCACTCTTTACTCAAAATTGCTAGAGTGTAGCGAACTTGGAGGCGATACTGAGGGTGACTGCGGAGAAATTCGTCAACAGCGCGACTAGAACCGGGGAGTTCGGGATTGTTATAATCGTGAACAACGATAATTCCCCGCTTAGAAAGGCGTGGGAGGACGAGCTGGAGGCTGATTTTGATGGATGAATAGAGGTCGCCATCACAAAAGGCGAAGGCGATCTGGGCAGGTAAATCTTGGCTGGTGAGGTCGCTAAACCAGGCTTTTTTAATGACGACATTCTGGAGGCCGTGTTTGCGAATCTTGGCAACAACCTCACGCTTAGTGACGAGGAGTTCGCCGGCTTGGAAATTAGCGCCAGCGCCAGAAGCGTCTTCAGGAGTTTTATCGGGGAGGCCAGCAAAAGAATCATAGATCCAGAGTTTGCGATTAGTATTAATATTGAGATTATCTTTGGCTAAAGAAGGCTTGATGTTAGTGGATTTTGAATTCTCAGAAGTGGAGTATTCCTGCAAAAGTTTACCTAGTAGAACGGAAGTATCACCACGGTAGCAACCGAGCTCAACAAAATCCCCAGCCAGAGGAAGGCATTGCTGGGCAAGCCGTAGGATCTCGGCGGTTTCGCTAGAGGTGACTTGGTCGTTTTGACGCTGAGCTTTCATCATGGTCGTATTATAGTATATTTATGACATTGTGTCGAGCTTTGGGGATAATCCTAGTATAGAGATTTTAAACTAAGCCATAGTGTTCTAGATCATAGTAGAGTCGTTGTCGCTATCGTACCGAGCGCGGAATAATACACTAGATTTTCTGGAATCAGCTTGGATTTTTGCTAAATTATTATCTATACAAGTGGCGCTTGATGAGATTTTACTATTGACTTTTTTGGAAATGTGTGGTACAATGGTAACATTGATTCAACCTATTCATTCTTACAGAACGGTTTTTCTTTCAATGTTGTAAAGGCTCTTGAATTGATTTCGTTATGGCTTCAATCTAACTATCTCTATTGTAGCATAAGCAATGCTGTAAGTCAATAGGGAGTCTTTGCAACGTAGTGATAGGACGACTTATTGCTCGTCGCCCTATCTGTTATTGTTGTGGAAAAGTGTTCTACATAGTGGCTGTACGTTGTTTTTCTCCGAGCTCAGATAGCCTTACGAGCATCTCAATGAAAATTTTTTGCTGTTCTGGAGAAAAATCTTTTATGCAACGTTCGAATGATTGCTGAGCCTCTCTTTCACGTTTCTCATCAGTTTCGATCTTTAAGTGTACCGACGGGGCGATGCCTGGAACTTTGAGTGAGCTATCCTTGTATTTTGAGAATAGGGCTTGCTGTCTGCCATCAAGCCCGTGCAGATACCTCTCTGTAGTCTGTGCGTTTGAATGACCAAGCATCATCTGCATTTCCAAAAGCTCAGCACCCTTACTTTGGATGTCTGTTGCAAATGAGTGTCGTAGTGCGTGCGGATAAAAGTCGTCAAATCCAGCAGCTATGAATGCTTGACGCATTTTAATCCTAAGAGTATCAGTGCTACATGTATCACCAAAACGTCCTGGCCATAAGGCATCCGTAATTCCATTTTTCGAAACATAGTCGACTAAACGCTCGTATGTGTCGAGGGTAACATACGACTCCCTATCCTTGTTGCCTTTGCCTACGAAGTGGATCTTTTGTCCCTTAAAGTTACTCAGGCGCAAATGTGTGAGCTCGCTAATTCTTAGACCAGCATCAAAGCAGATCCTTATTAGGAGTCCAGCCACCTCGTCGGCGCATGTTAACACTTTGTCAATTTCCTCTTTAGTGTAGTGAACTCGTGTAACTTTACCTTCGTGACGCTTCTTGATTAGAGGTAGTTTTATTGGAATTTCCATGCCCATTTCTCGGCAATAGCGTACCCAAGCCTTGATGTGTGCCGTACGCGTGTTAATCGTACGATTTGAAACTCTGGCGTTTACTTGCTTTTCTACCCACAAGTCGTAACCACGATTTGTTAGTTGTCTCATATCGTTGCACTCTGAATCAATAATGAAATGCACATAGGTGTGCTGCTTACTTTTGAGCGTCATTTGGCTCATCCCACGCGTGAACTGGCAGTAATTAAGATATTCCTCCATCTGGTAATAAATTTCTAAAGTTTTAGCCATTTGCAGTTTTTCGCTTTCCGCCCACCACAAAATTAAAATTATTATTTTTGCTTACTACTATTCTTTTTAATTTCTTTTTCTATGGGCGTAACGTTTCGTTACTTTTACTCTGTAAGTCGGCGTAACGTTTCGTTACGGCAGAAAAAGCTTTTCCACCAACTTTTCCACTGATTTCCACATAGTTTTCCACAGCATTTCCACAAGCGACGTCTTGACAAGAAAAAAGGAGGTATCTACCTCCTTTTATGTCAAATCGTTGTATATTTTACAACAGCTTGTATTTTGTTTTGGTGTTTTGATTCTTACCTTTCTGAACCTTAATTAATTTTGTCTTAGATAAATTGTCGCGAACTCGCACAAATTTTGGCTTACTCCAGCCAAGCTGCTCCACTATGTATTTTGTCCAAACAGCCATATAGCCATTTTTGTCCTTTTCCCAAGCGCGTGCGAGATTTTCTAAAAAAGCATATAAAATAGCCTCCTGTTCGCCAAGTTCACGAACAAGCTCTATATCGACCTTCAAGAATGCCTTTTTGCCCACGTTAAATTTACCTCCAAGCATCATTAATTAGAGGCGAGTAAGAAATAGCCCCACTCAACTAGTAAGCTAAGTGAGGCTATCAGAACTTTATGTGTGACCCCATTATATCGCAAAAGGCTAATTATGTCAAAGTAGAGCTGGTTGTGGTATAATGAAGACATATCAATGACGACTAGAATATACTGGTCGTTTTTTGTTGACTAGACTTTTTAGTCGTCTTTGGTGCCGACAAACATTTCAACAAGGTTATCAAGATGATTAGAAATCCCGCAATTCAAGAGTTTGAAGCAGTAGTGACAACTAGAATGCTGACCCATAAGCGCGCTAATAAAGTTAGTTATTCGCATAGCGAAGCATCTACTTTAGCGATCATCGGGGCTAACAGCTATTTGCAGGACATTGAAGCCAACGATAAGCTCTGGTGCATGGCGCGTGGTAGACGCACGTATATATTCCATGTTCCATCAAGGCGGATAGCTGGAGAACTTGGTCTAGTATTTGACCGAGCTGCGGATGGGCAATGCAATAATCTTCAAATCGTGGTGCTAGACCGTAAGGGTTTAACAAAGTGCAAAACAATCAATGATTTAGCGACCGATTTAGAACAACGACAAAAGTTTTATCGCAACAAAAGAAAGGAACGTAGATGAAAACTATCAAAGTTAATTTGGATTCAAACGGCAATGCTTATATCGATTTATATGGCGAACATATCACGCTTAGCAGAGACAAGTTTAATGAGTCTGGCAAAGCAAAATTTACAAAGTTCGGTGAAGAATATATTGCTGAGATCAATCGCCCCATAAGGAAAAGCAATAACAGTTCTACTAAAATGAAGGCTGTTTTAGAAAAAGACAGAGTAAAAAATAGATGACGGCAAAGGCGCAACAGACGAAACGTACGAAGAAGGACACTGCCAAGAAGGCTATGTCTAAAGCGTCTGTTGCAAAAAAGCGAGAGCGTAAAGTCGCGAAGAAACCACCATATCGCCCACTCAAATTTCAGAGTGTCGAAGAGCTACAAGATAAAGTTGAAGCCTATTTTGCATCATGCAACGACTATGTACGCGATGCAAAAGGAAATCGTATAAAAGATGCCGTATCTGGAGAATATCTGATGTACCAAGTAAAGGTCCCTACGATTACTGGATTAGCCGTATTCCTTGATACCTCGCGCGAAACATTGCTTGATTATGAGAACGAGCTACACAAGAACAAAGATATGCCCGAAGAAATTCAGCATGGCTTTTCTGACACTATAAAAAAAGCGAAATTGCGAATTTATGACGCGACTGAACAGCAACTATATCGTGGCAAGCCAACCGGAGCCATATTTTCACTTAAAAACAACTATGGGTGGGAGGACAAAACCAAGGTCGAGACTAAAGACGTTGGTTATCATAACCCATTCGAGAATTTAAGTGAGGAGGAATTGCGCCACCTTGCTGGAGAAACAATATCATGAAAGACTCTTTTGATGTTGAACTCGCCCGTTTTGGCGCACGTTTAGAGCTTGCACGCCGTCATCTCTATGACTACTGTTTACTGCAATACCCAGGCTTTTATAATCCAAATCGCACCTTTTTGAAGGATATTTGTAACCAAATCGAGGGTTTTGTGAAGCATAGCTCAAAACGCTTTCTAATCCTTAATGCTCCACCTCGCCATGGTAAGTCGTTGACAGCCCAATCAGCAACTGCATGGCTCTTAGGTGATAATCCAGCAAATCGCGTCATGACGGCGTCATATAACGAGCGGCTCGCTAGCACTTTTTCTAAGAATGTTCGCAATATCATTCAGACAAAGAAAGCTGGTGACAAAGTAGTTTATCAAGACATCTTTCCCAATGTTGCCGTCCAGTATGGTGATGCTAGCGCTCAAATGTGGACGATAGAGGGGCAAAATCAAACCTCATATCTAGCAACCTCTCCAAATGGTACTGCTACTGGATTTGGTTGCGACTTCCTTATCTGTGATGACTTAATCAAAAACGCTGCAGAAGCTTACAATACGAACGTGCTAGACGACATCTGGAGTTGGTTCACCGATACTATGCTTTCTCGTCTTGAGGGGCAACGCAAAGTAATTGTAATTATGACTAGGTGGGCAAAAGGTGATCTTGCTGGGCGCATTTTGGAAGCATTTCCAGACGAAGTTGAGCTTATCACCTATCAAGCATGTAACGATCAAGGTGCAATGCTTTGTGACGATATTTTGAACACCAAAGACTATGAATTCTTGAAACGGGAAATGAGCCTCGACATTTTTGAAGCCAACTATAATCAAAAACCCATTGATATTAAGGGGAGACTCTACTCCGAGTTCAAGGAATGGGAGAAAAAGCCAGAAAGTGAGGTTAAGAATTATACCGATACTGCTGATACTGGGTCGGACTTCCTTTGCTCGATTAGTTATACGGTATTTGAAAATGAAGCTTATATTACAGATCTCGTCTTTACGGATGAGCCAATGGAAATTACCGAGGAGGCTACTGCTGATTTGCTATATCGTAGCGAAGTTAATCGTGCCAACGTAGAAAGTAATAACGGTGGTCGTGGATTCGCTAGAAATGTTGAGCGTATATTACGAGAAAAACACGGGAGCAATCGAACAATTATAACTCCAGTGCCCCAAACAAAGAATAAAGAGAGCCGCATTCTAGCAAGTTCAGCGTGGGTACAAAATCACGTTTACATGCCGCCAAACTGGAAAACAAGATGGCCGGAGTTTTATAAACAAGTTATGAAGTATCAGCGAAAGGGTAAAAATGCTCATGATGATGCAGTAGACGTGCTAGCAGCAATTTTTGAGGAAATTACTGGTAAGCGTAAGCCACAAATCATCAACAATATCGATAACCCTACGAAGCGTAGGCACAGAAGGACTTTTGAAAGATAGGAGAAATTATCATGATTAGTAAAGTCTATACACTGCCAGCAGGCACAGAACCGACAGCAGACATTGTGAGTGGGCTCATTACTGGAAGCCAACGCAAAGAATGTCTTGAGCTTTATGAGCGTCTGTATGCTTATTATATGAGTGAGGCTGTCGCTAGTCGTGAAGCCCCACATCAGTTGCTTGCAATCACAAATCACGCACGATATATTGTCAAAACTAACGTCGGGTACTTGCTAGGTAATCCAGCAACCTATTTAGCTGCCGAGAATGTCGATATTGAGCCATTGCTAACTGTTTATCGTAAACAAACTATTAGCAATCTTGATGTAGAGAATGCTACCGACACGTCCATTTTTGGTCACGCTTTTGAGCGTGTTTATGTCAATAAAGACGCAGAAACTCGCTCTACGCGCATTGACCCACGCAATATTATTCTCGTCTACGACGATACCGTCCAGCACGAAAAAATGTTCGCTATTATTTACCAGCCTTCCGTTAATGAAAAGGGCGAAATCGTCCGAGATGCCTATGATATGACCATCTTGACCCCAACGATAGCGATGGAACGCAAGCTAAAAGATGGCATTCTAAGTGGTGATGAGGAAGTGCCTCATAGTTTTGGCGAAGTGCCAGTCGTTGAATACCTAAACAGTAGCGATCGCGTGGGCGACTTCGAGCCAGTTATTAGTCTGCTAGATGCGTATAATATCTTGCAGTCTGATCGCGTAATCGATCGAGAAAGGTTAGTCGATGCTATTTTGGCTTTTTACGGCATGGATTTGGGCAAGGAGGATCAAGAAGATTTGAAAGAATCTCGGACTATCGCTGGTGTTCCGTCTGATGCTAAGATCGAATATATCGTAAAGAACATCAATGAGGCAGATGCTGACGTTTTGCGTTCGGCGATTCTCGCTGATATTCATAAAATCTCTATGACGCCAGACATGAGCGACCAAAACTTTGCGGGAAATTCATCTGGGGTAGCTTTACAGTACAAGCTACTCGCCTTTGAACAACATGTTAAAGATAAAGAACGATATTTCGAGAATGCACTCATTGACCGATTCAGATTATATAATGGCGTATTAGCCAGCGTCAAAAAGATGCGCACTATTGAACCTAGCGAAATAGATATAGTATTCCGCAGGGCGTTACCACAAAACGATCTTGAGGTATCTCAGATGATAAATAACCTAATGGATATTGTTGATCGCGAGACACTAGTATCACGGCTATCGTTTGTCCAGGACGCCAAGGAGACGGTCAAACTTGCGCAAGAAGAACAAGAGAAATCCCTGAAACTTGGTAACTATGGGATTAATAAGGCAGATGAGCCTGATGATCAAACCGATTCCGATGACCCACTAGACGAGGAGTAGCCGTATGAAATCACGCTCTGATAACTACTGGGCGACGCGTTCACTTGAACGGCTTAGTGAGGCAGAAAAGGTTTCTATAACCTACCTCAAGCAAGTCCAAAAAGAGTATCGTGCGACAGCTAGAGCTGTTGTTGAGCAGGTGCGTAAACTCTATGCCACATACTATAGTAAGAGTGGTTTTGATATTGATGCGCTTAATAAAGTTGCCCCTCAAGGTGACGTAAAACGCTTTCTAGCGAGCATGGAGGCTCAAGGTCTGCCAACCGATCTACCTAACAATTATCGAGGCAGAATGAGCCGTTTGGAACTTCTAAACAGCCAAATGCTAGGCAAAGTGAAGCAAATAGCAACCAAAGAGAGTGCCGCAACAGCTGATTTATACGACAAAGTATTTCGAAACACATATTATCGGACTGGATATGATGTATCTAAGGGTCTTGGCGAAACTCTTGCTTTCGGCAGCTTGGACGACAAGACTATTGATAAAGTGCTTGAATCTAAGTTCTATGGTAAAAACTATTCAGAGCGTATTTGGGGTAATTCTAATAAATTAGCTGATCAGTTACAGGGTATTATTTCTCACGCTATTGCAACTGGGCAATCGTCAGAGAAGACTGTTCGATTAGTCCGAGAACGTTTTAATGTCAGTCAATCCAACGCGGCACGTTTAGTGCGCACAGAGACGTGTTATTTCGAGAATCAAGCAGAGATTGAAGCGTATAAAGAGATGGGTATATCAGAGTACGTGATATTAGCTACGCTTGATAGCCATACGTCTAAGATCTGTCGCGAGATGGACGGCAAACGTTTTAAGATTAAGAATGCTGTGGCAGGCGAGACGCTACCTCCACTCCATCCATATTGTCGCACAGCGATACGCCCGTATATTGGAGTAGAGTTTGAACCTAAAACGCGAATTATGCGTGATCCAGAGACGGGTAAGAACAAGACTATTGAACAGATGACTTATCATGAATGGCGAGCGCAATATATACCAAACGAACCTAAGGTCAACCAAAAAGGACTAAAAGTGGGGGTTATAGGAGGATTATTGAACCAAGGATGGAACAAGTGGCAAGTAGGAGATAACCTTTTTGTCGGAGTGGATAGACCATTGATAGAAAAGTCAATTAAACAGGCAAGCAGGATACTTGAGGAGTATCCTATAGTGAACGAATCGATTCGTGAGAATGGTGGCATAACGTTTGAACTGGTCGATGCCGCAACGTATAAGGCAGCAACTTCGACAGATAATTCACGCATACTATTTTCAAGGAAGGCTTTTGCTAATCGCGAAAAATACTTAGCAGTTTTAGAAAAAGAAATGAAAGTTGGCTTTAAGATGCGCGTTCCGAAAATGTACCACGACATTTATACCATCACACATGAGATGGGGCATGTGGTCGAGAATTACCTTGTCGATGGAAAGAAAATCACCAGAGCGGAGTATAATAAACGCGCTACGGCGATTAAAAATGATATTATAAAGATAGCGCAACAAATGAGCAATAAAACACGAAGCGAGGTACTAGCAGAAATGTCAGGCTATGGGCGCAAAAAGCCGCAAGAATTCTTTGCCGAAGCTTTTGTGGCACATAAACTAGGTAGTCCCAATATATGGGGAAAAGCTATGAGAGAATATCTAAGGGAGAGGGGGCTGAAATAATGTTTTCTGATATATCAATGCCATTATTTATGAAGAATAGTGAATGGTATTATTTTGATGATGAAGCTGGCATTACTTGTCTAACCGAAGCTGGAAAGAAAATTCCAGAAGTCGTTGCTAGTTATAACGAATATTATAGTGACGAAGATAGCGATCTATCCTATTAGCAGAATCATAACAAATGAAGTTATTGTCAAAAATAATCCTTATGATATAATCAAATTAAGATCAATGACGACCTGTTAGGTTGATTATTGAGTTTCTTTAGCGACCTTCGGGTCGCTTTTTCGTTGGTTTGTAATTTAAGCCGAGAGGCGTAAAAGGAAGGATAAGAAAATGGACGGAGACGATCCAAATTCTACCAACAATAACCCAGCAAACCAACCTGACGGAAGTGCTGATAAGGGTGATAGTCAGGGTAGCAAGACTTTTTCGCAAGAGGAGGTAAACGAAATTGTACGGAAACGTATCAATGAAGCCAATGCCAAATCCGAGGAGAAGCTTAACAAAGCAGTAGCAGATGCTATTGCCGAACAAGAGCGTAAAGCCAAACTGACTGACGAACAGCGTGCGTCCGAAGCTCAAAAAGCCAAAGAGACAGAAATCGCCAAACGTGAGCAAGAGGTTACCTTACGTGAACGTCGAGCAGAAGCGTCAGTCATTCTAGCAGAAAAGAATGTTCCTACTGAATTAGTCGAGTACATCATTAACGAGGATGCCGATAAGATGTCCGAGAATATTGATCAACTCGCAAAGGTCTGGGATGAGGCTGTCAAACACGCTGTTGAGGAACAGTTGAAATTAGGTGGCTCTAACCCTAAAGACCGTTCATCTGGAAGTAATTCCAGCAAAATCGCAACGTCTAGTGGTGTTTATACCAAGAATGGCACTAGTGCGTTCTAATCCGAAAGGACTATAAAATGACACGACAAGATGCGTTGTCCATCCTCGACACCAAAGAGGCAAAAGATAAGCTGGCTGAAGCTGGTGGCAAACTCATCGAAAACATCCAAAAGAATGCTCTTTCGTCAATTCTTAAGAATACCGAGTATTCCGGTGATCCTACTTCCGGTTCGGTGGAAATTAACCGTTTCCAAAATGCCGAGAGCAACGATTACGGCACGGCTCGTAGCAACTCTAAAGGCGACAAAATCAAGAATGGTAAAGTTACCATCAACATCGATCAAGACAAGGAAATTGTTGAGGAGGTCGCCAACAAAGACCTACGCATGTTCGGTATCTCTGATATCGTTGATCGTCGGACGAAAAACCATGCCAACCGAGCTATTGCTGAACTCGATCGTGCGTTCTTTGAAACTGCTGAGACGGCAGCTACGGCTGTTACTACGAGCGAAACTGACATCGTTAAAATCGTAGAAGCACTCATCCAGAAGGCAGAAACCGTCAAGAATGAGTACGTGGATGGAGTTGACCGTAGTATGCTTGTCATTACTGCTACTCCGAGTGCATACGGCAAGTTGCGTGAATACATCGACCAAGTTGACGGTGGTGCTGGCAATGAAAGTATCGGCATGTTCCACGGTGTGGAAATCCACAGTAACGTACGTCAGACAGCCGACCTGCTTATCCAAGCTAGAGGCTCAATCGCTCAGCCAGTAGCGATTGATGAATATGAAGCTGAGCGTATCCCACAGTCGAACGATTTCTCGATTGACCTGTTTTACAGCTACGGCACTAAGGCTGTTACTCCAGATTTGGTCTTTAAGATCGAAAATGCTGGCACCAGTGAAATTGTAGCTTAGCTAATAAGAAAGGACTCAACTTATGAAATGCAAACTGAAGGTAGAACGCGAATTTCGCGATAAGGATACCAATAAAGTTCATAAAGTCGGCAAGACCCTTACCGTGGATGAAGCTAGGGCTAAAGAGCTCCTAGCTCACCCACAAGGAATTGTCAGCGTGGTAGAAATGCCAAACGCCAAATCCGATGATAAGCCAAAAACGTCAGACGAAACTGACAATGAAGGTGGCAATGATGGTGAAAACGAGCCAGAAAATGAGGATGGCGACAAGAACGATGAGGACGAAAGCTCCGAATAGTTAAAGGGTAAATATGCTGAATTATGACGATTTTGTAGACTCTATGGCTGAAAAAGTTGGCATTATCAATCAAGATAGTGCCAACGATACCGACCTCCTCAAATACGTTTGCGAGGAAGTAGCAGATCGTCTTTCAATCTATCTAAACTTACGTCCGAATGAGAATAAAGTATTTGAGTTTGACGAGAGGTTGGTAAAGATTGGAGCACGAATTGTCAGCAGCATATTTACTCAAACTAAGGCCAATATCGCTGGTACTAGTGTGGATACCACTATCAAAAGTATTAGCGATAACGGCCAGTCTATCTCGTATGGTGATAGCACGAGGAATTATCTGGCTACAGCTAGTGATGGCGAGCTATTTAACGGTTGTGTTGAGTTGCTAAAACCATATCGGAGGGTTTATGTTGTTTCCTAATTCGGCTAAGCAAGTAATCTATAAAGCCTTTTATGACAAAGAGGTTACTATTCTAGAGAAACAAGAAGCCTACGATGTTGAAGGTGGACTCGTGAAGACTGGAACGACTATTCGAGATATTTTTCTCGGAAATGTAAAGTTTGTTTCATATGACGAGGAACAGCAAGAAAAAGGACTCGTAAGGGACATCGACGTAGTAATTACTTGCTCCACGGACACTACCGTAGATGTCGGAGATTTGTTGCAGTATCAAGGCTCCAAATACGTCGTAAGTAGCCGGGTCATAACTGATTCTCATATGAAGCTGGAGGGTAAAATATGGCAAGTGTAACGATTTCCATTTCTGGTGTTAAGAACTTACAGCGTAAGCTAGGCACTATTAAAAGTCAGAAAGAGGTTTACTCTGCCGTATCGCAAGCAACGGCTCTCGTAGAGGGCTCGGCGAAAAGTGGATGTGCCGTTGATACTGGTGCTCTGCGAAGATCTATTCATATGCGAGTAGTAGAACAGAACCACAGAGTAATCGGTATCGTCTATACATCTATGGAGCACGCTCCATACGTTGAGTTTGGTACCGGTCAGCGTGGTAAAGGTAGCTATCCGTACGAAAGAGGCCTTACGTTGGCTTACGACCCAAACTGGCCTGGTCAAGTCGCTCAGCCTTTTATGGTTCCAGCGTTACTTACAAATCGAATTCGGATCAACAAGTTAATTGCTGCTGCCGTTAGTGGTGTGCAAGGAGGTGAATAATGTTTACTCCGAAGGCACAGATTCAAAAGATATTATCTGGACTTGGCTACTACTGTCATCAAGGAGCACAAGCCTCCTTTGCCGACAACGAGATTCCGGCGATAACATTTCGAGTTGATAACAACAGCGTTAATTTTGATCTCGACAACCAGATTGCAAGTCAAGATATTAACGTCGTGGTTGATATTTGGGCAGACGATAGCGTTACGTCCTCACGAGTGCTCTCGGAGGTGGAGGAAGCAATGAGGGCGGAAGGCTACCGTTTGACCTATTCGGCAGATGTGCCACAACCAAAAGGCTGTTTATTTCACATCAACTGCCGTTTTATTACCGTTCATGTTGAATGAACGCACTGCTAATTTCTAGAAGGAGAAAATATGGCAGGTTCAAAAACTATGGGTACAACCCTTACTATCACCAAAACTGGTGATGAAACTGAGGATCTCGTAATCAAGAGCCTCACATCAATTGGAGAGCTTTCTGGTGAGCGCGAGGAAATCGACGTTACTACGCTTGACAGCCCAGATGGCGCTAAGGAATACATTTCTGGTGCAGTTGACTGGGGTTCGCAGGACATCTCTGGTAACGTTACGGATGCGACTCAGCTGGCAAAATTGCGTGCGATCTTTGATTCGCAAACTGTTCGTACATGGACGATTAAGACTCCAGCTGGCAACGTAGCGCGCTATAAAGCCTTCATTGGTTCGTTTAAGTACGGCGAAAAAACGACTGACGGTCTCGATACGTTCGGTATGACCCTGCGTGTTACCGGTAGCGTTGAATTTAACCCCGAGGACGAGCCAGAAGCCTAGTCCAAAAGCGCTGGTGGTCGCCTTGTAACCACCACTAAGTAAATATAATCAAGGAATTATTCTATGAAACTCGACTATAAAGCTTCAAATATTGCTAAAGCAGAACGTGCACACGGGATGAACTTTCTTAAGACGCTCAAAACGCTCAGTAATAATCCATCTATTAGTGGTTTATTATTTCTGTTTGAGGCTGGTAATGGAACTGAAGATGACTTTGATCAAGCCTTTAAGGAAGGCATTAATAAGGTCTTGGTAGTCATTATGGAAGGCCTTAGTGCTGCTGGTTTTTTAGATCAAGAGGATGTTCGAGTACTCAAGCGACAGCTAGAGGATCAGAAGAAGCCAGTAACTTCACAGAATTCTGGCGAAGCAACCAAAAACTAGCGTTTCAGATTGGGCTACATCCAGCTGAATTTTGGGAGCTGACGATCGGAGATTTTTACGACTGTCTTGATGGATACGAGGAAAACATTAAGTTGAATTTCCGATTACAAGACCGTCTGAATCATATTTTAGGAACTTATATCGCAGTCGGTATCAATGATCCCCAAAAATATCCATCGTCACCTCTACTAGATGACGAGTCTGCCGATCAAAAGAGTTTCAGTTTTACATCAGATGAAAGTTTCGACGCTTACATCTGCAGCCTTGCTAACAATGTGAAAGGTTAATATGGCAACAATTGACGAACTAAATGTTCAAATTACAGCCGATTCAAGTAAATTGAACTCGGAAGTTGGTAAGGCAGAAAAGAAAATTAGTGATTTAGCTAAAGGCACCGAGAAATCATCAAAAACCATGTCGGCCGGTATGGTGGCCATTGGTACGGCCGTTGGTTATATTCTCGGTAATGTGGTTTCAAAGGCATTCCAAGCTATCAATGCCCACATGGACGATGCTATTAAAAGGCTAGACACGCTCAATAATTATACTCGTGTAATGTCTAATCTGGGTATCGCTGCTGAAGATTCCGAAAAATCACTCAGGGTGCTCGATAATGGCATTACTGGGTTGCCTACTAGGCTTGATGACGCTGCTTCAGCCGTCCAGCGTTTCACAGCCACCAATGGCAATATTGCTGCCTCAACAGATATGTTCTTGGCTCTAAATAATGCCATTTTGGCTGGTGGAGCTAGTACGGAAACGCAGACAACAGCATTGGAACAAATGATGCAGGCTTATTCCAAAGGCAAGCCAGATGCTATGGAATGGCGAGCCCTTTTGACGGCTATGCCAGCACAGTTGAAACAAATCGCAACATCTATGGGCTATACGTCATCTGCTATGGGTGGCGACCTATATAATGCCATTCAAACTGGCAAAGTTTCTATGAACGATCTTATGTTCGCTATTATGAAACTCAACAAGGAGGGGGTTGCTGGGTTTGATAATTTCGCAACACAAGCAAAGAATGCTACCGGTGGTGTAGGTACGAGTATTACTAATCTCAAAACAGCAATTACTCGTGGCATAACGCAGATTATGGACGTCATCGGACAGTCAAATATTGCGAGCTTCTTTAGTGGTTTATCGAAGGCAATTAGTACGGCTTTTAACTATGTAGCCGCCTTTGTAAAAATCATTAAAGAAGCTGTAGCTTGGATCGGAGCATTATTTGGCGGATCAGGTTCTACGTCTGGTCTGGTAAAAGAAACTGGTAGCATCGCCACTAACGTTGATAATATTTCATCTGGAGCAGCAGGCGTGGCTAACGGTCTGAATGATGCCAGTAAGGCTGCGAAAAAGCTCAAGGGTCAGCTTGCCAGCTTTGATGAGATGAACGTCCTTAGTCAGCAGGATACCAGTGGTAGCGGCGGGTCTGGCAGTGGTGGCTCTGGAGCTGGCGGTAATGCAACCGTAGGTGATTATGTGTGGGATACATCTGTCATGGAGGTCGCTACCGACAAAATTGATGCACTGGTGGCAAAGATTAAGAAAGCCTTTAAGAATCTTTTTGGTGAGTGGGATTTCAAAAAGATAGGTAAATCGCTCAAGCAATTTTATGACGACGTGAAGAAGTTTTTCGGCAATGCTGGAAAAATTATTAAGGATGTGTGGCAGAAATACTTAAGACCGTTTATACAATGGTCTGGAGAGAGTTTGCTGCCAGCAACCTTGAATGCCATCGGTGGAGCTGTTAGGTTGCTGGGTGAAGTAATCGGAAACGTCTGGAGTACGTTCCTGATGCCATTCATTGACGCTTTTCTTGTGCCAATCGCCCAATTCACTGGCGGGGTCATTGTTAATGTTCTAAATGGAGTTGGTAATGCCTTGCGAGGTATCGCCAATAACAGTGCTGCAGTTGAAACTATATCTTTAATCATTAAAGGCTTTATTACTTTGATTGGACTCAATCTCGTTGCCGGCTTCTTTACTGGCCTAATTAATGCTATCACTGGTGGCAGCATCGCGATGAGTGGATTTCTAGGAGTATTATCTAAGACAACTGGTGGTTGGGACTTATTTAACAAAGCTGGTGCTACTGGGTCGGGCATTATAAACTCTCTCAAAGATGGCGTCAGCAGTGTTGTTGGTAAAATCTCTGCGCTTGGTGCTCCTCTTGCTAATGCGGCTAATGGTTTTACTGGAGCAGCTGCTGGGTCGCAAATGTTTATTTCTTCACTTGGCGCTGGCTTAATAATCATGGAAGCGGTAGTGGCTGTAGTGTTGGCAATCCAAACAGCTATGGAGCTTATTAAGCTCAAGACCATGGAAGCGGACTTGGCGGAACGCCAATATATGGATACGACAAAGCTGATTTCTGAGGCTCAAGCGCATCATAACGAAACTATTGAGCGCCAAGTAGCGCTAAAAGAGCGATTGGATGAAATTACTAAAACCCTCAATGAAACCAATTTGTCTCTTTTGGAATCCCAAAATCGGGTCATCGAGCTAACCTCGATTGCTAATGAGATTTCGGAAAAATATGGAATGACGCTGGACCAAGCTCGTGTCTATGTCAATAACTTGGATATAGCCAGCGGCAATCTTACAGAGAAAGACCGCGAACTAGCTGAGGCGGTTCTAAAATTAGAGCAAGGTGAAACTAAACTTGATGAGGTAACAAGAAAAGTAAAAGATACCCAAGATGAGCTTATTGGAACTGGTGAGGCTTTAGATGAACAACGTCGCGGAGAAGTCGCCGAACTTAAGAAAGTCGAATTAGCGACATTACTTCAAGCTGGCAAATACGACGAACTGAAACAAAAAATGATTGAGCTCACACAACAGGGATATGAGTATACTAACGCTAATGGAGAACAGGTCAAGGTAATTGGAGAAGATGTAGAAAATCTCGTTAATTTCTTCGGTGACCAACTTGCTCGTGGTCAAGATGACAATGCCAAAGCATGGAGAGCAATGTGGCAAGATGCGGATAGAAATATCAACAATTTGAAAAACTCTACAGGCAGCCTCGCTAATACAATGAGATCCGAGGGGGTTAAGGCTGGCGAGAATGTAGGGGAAGGTATTGGACAAGGCGTAAAGAGCAAGCAGGGTTGGCTGGGCTCTACTATTGGTAGCATTGGTAGTTCTATGCTTGGTGTCTTCAAGAAGCAATTTGATATTCATTCGCCATCAAAAGTCATGGCTCAAATGGGCTCGTATATCATGCAAGGTGTTGGCGTAGGACTTGAAAGCGAAGAAAACTCGCTTAATAAGATGATGTCGGGCATAGGTAGCTCTATACAAGATAGTTTCAGCGATGCCGTAACTAACATTCCTAATATAATCTCCAGTTTAAGTATTGATAGCCTTGGAACAAGTATAAACTTACCAGAGGTTAATAGCCGGATTCAACATCAGATTAAAGATGAGTTAAAAGTTCAAAAACAACCAATCGAGCTTTCTGCAACTTTGCAAATCGACGGCAAAGATATACCTGTCTCACTAAATTTTGCGCAAAACATGGCAGATTCAATCAACAGGGTCTCTCAACTGAAAAATCATAGCGTTATAAAAGTCTAATCCTCTTCAGCTGTATAAGTAAGCCTTTCCTCTTTCCCGTCAAGGTTGGTATAAGTTATCACAAACCCTCTACTACCATAGCGTGTATAGTTTAGGTTTGGGAGAGTTTCCTTTACGGGCTCAATGTCTTCCGTAAGATTCTCTAGCTTCTCTGGGAAATAACCTTTATCAATATATTGAAGCTTGGCAGTGAGGTATAATTGCTGTGCTACTGATTCTTGATGGTTACGTTTTGACTGGTCTATAAGACCTTCGGTTGTCAAAGGTTCTTTCTCGGGTTGGCTCGAGGTATGGTTTATTAAAAAAATTGCGCTTACGGCTAATACGCCAACTGCTATTACACCTAGCAATATATAGGTGAGTTTCTTATTTTTATGCATTCTTATCCTTTTGTGGTAAGTTGTTATTTATCGTGTTACTAGTAGACCAAAAACGGCACTCACGTAGTTGTTCCAAAACTATTCTATAAACCAAAAACTTCAGTCTATAACTCGTGAATGCCGGTTATGGCAACCGAAGCTCGTGATTGATAAAATAATTCTGGAACACTCTTATTATATCACGTCGATATTAAGTCTGTAACATTGAGTGTAGCTCAGATGCCGTTACATAGTCACGGCGTGAAAAATTTAAGGTTCAAAAATGCCTGGACGGCAACTGGAACTGGCTCTGGCAACTGGCTCGCGCCCTCAGCATATGTATGGGGATCAAACACACAATTTAACGATATCCCTATCGTGGGTGAAACATACAATACGGGTAGTGGTAATGCGCACTCCAATATTCAGCCCTATACCACATGTTATTTCTGGCGTCGCACAGCTTAAACTGTCCTTCGCCACATATAGCAAGTTACGTATGGCTGCAAATTGGAATGAGCTTGTCCTCCGCCCGTATCTCCGGTTCTGGTCGCAGCACCGGGGTAATTCCATCCAGTCGTATGCGTCATAGAGCCGCTTCCTCCTCCCCACTCAAATGGTATAGGTAGAGAATGATTGTGCTGGGGTACCTGCTCAATGGTCAATGTTACAGACTTAGCACCTCCAGTTTTATTTACTGTGCCAAAATCAGTGTCTCCATTGGCAACCCCAACTGGCACCCTCCCAGCACCCCATGTTACCCACGTACTATTGAATGTGATATAATGTATTTATGGTTATCAGTTCAGTTTAGTAACCCTCTGAACGCACGATAGCCTTTTTCTTTTATATAATTATGCTATAATTACAACATATCAATGACGGCAGTTTAATCTAGCCGTATTTTTATTGCGACCAGTTTTTACTGGTCGTTTTTATTTTACGAAAGGAGTTTCATTTATGACCTTCAAAAAGAAAACCACTCGCCAACTATCAATGGCAGTTGGTATTTTATCGTTTGCTGCATTCATTATCCAAGGACTTGGCAGTACTTGGGGCTTCGAGAGCGTTGCTGAACAACTAACTCAAACTGCCTTATTGCTCTCCGGCGGTATCAACATCTACTTTTTGGGTGTTACTGGACAAAAGAATAGTGCAGACAAGGAGAAAAACGATGATAAATAAGTTAAAGAAATATCTCGGTAATAATATTGCCTTCCTTATTTTTCTAGCATTCGTGGGTGTATGTGGCGTATTTTTAGCTATTGGCGCGCCGTCAGAAGATGGAAGCATTACACTTGATGGGAAGAACGCCAAAATCGATCAATCTACGCTTGATTTTATTGAAGACTCACAGGCTGCGCTTGCTCGCTTAATGAACCAAGATGCTCCGACCGATGAGCAGACTATTGCCGAGAATGACGAGGAAGCTACTGGGCAAGGATTCTATGTTACGATTGACGACATTCTCTCACGTAGGCTCGCCCCGGGTGCCTCACCGTATCAATGCTCACGCTACACAGCATATCTTGCAACAGGCAAGAGCGTTTACTCAACAGCTCATCTCGACTACGGGCCAGTCAACGGTAAAGATATCGCTGCTTGGCTCGTGAAGAACTATGGGTTTAAGTATATCGATCAGCCAGTAAAGGGTGCGATTGGATCAGGAGGGTTTAATACTACCTATGGTCATACGGCACTCTATTTGTATTCCACTGGAGAAAATACAGCAATGGTTGAGGATGCGAACTATACTCCGCTTACCGTTGCTACGCACAACATGAACATTGACGGTTGGGTATGGGTCGTGCCAGGTAATTATGAGCCAGAAACAGCCGTACAAGTTCCTACAACGCCTGATAGTACGCCTACAAATACTGCTACTGACTGTTCAAGGCTTAAAGTAGTTTCTGGTGACACTATGGGAAAGATTATGGCTCGCTGTGAGGGTAAGGCAGTTTATGGTGAGGCTATGGACGCTTATGCTCGCACATGGTTCTCTACTAAGATCAAACCCGGTCAATCTGTGTATGATGGCTGGCATTCGTCAACTGGCGTGGGATTGTATGCTGGTGACATTATTGAACATAGGAAATAGTGCATGGATAAAGTCACGTTAGGACAGGTCTGGGAGATTATTGTCTGGGTAGCTGGCGCCATAGGTGTTTTAAGCGTAATCGTAGGTCTCGGCATTAAGGTTCATAAAATCTTCAAACGAAATCGACACAATGAAATCAGTGAAATCGTTAAAACTGCGATCTCTTCAGAAATGACGCCGATGACTTCAGAAATAAGCAGCCTAAAAGACGCGGTCAAGGCGAATGAGCTTGGTTCGTGCAAAAACTTCCTAGTGCGTTTTCTGGCAGACGTTGAACAAGGGCAAGCTATTGATGAAATAGAATTGGAGCGCTTTTACGAAGTGTACGGTCGATATACTAGTCCAGAGCTTGGTGGCAACTCATATATCCATGAGAAAGTTGAGCGGCTGAAAGCGCAGGGAAAACTCTGAGATGAAAATTGACGGCGACTTATTAAAAATCAACGGGCAAAAAGTTATTGGATTAAAAGCGTACCGAATTGGTTCTAACCTGCTATGGAAAGATGCCGAGCGTAATATGAATGGCGACGTACGTGCGTCCTATTTGGGCGAGTATCCTAAAATTGAGCTGGAGTTTATAGATGGATTGACTCAAGCAGAAATTACACAGATATATAATCAGCTTGCGCAGCCATTTTTCGATGTCACCTACTATCATCTCGGAACTGGGCAAGAGATTACGGCGCAATATTATCGTAATGATTATAGCTTGGAGCTGCTTGATAGAAGACGAGGCTTATTCAAAGGCTTTTCTGTTAGCCTGATCCCAATATCGAGGAGAAGCTAGATGATTAACGCTAGTGAACGATTCAAGACAGCTATGCGTCAGCCCGTTAAGATGATTGGCATGTATCTAACTGAGGTGAATGGTGATCATCGAGTATTTCGGGCAAGCGATTCGTTAGTATCAGTGGAAATTGAGACAATTGGCAGCTTATTCTCTACTGCCGCCAAAGCAATTGTGATACGGTTAATCGGCACAGGCGTAAACTTAGTTGGCTCCGACATTAGACCCACCTTACAGGCGCAAATAAGCACCAATCCGAGCGAGTGGAACGAGATAGACTATGGTATTTTTAGAATTAACGAACAAGAAGTTGATCTAAAAACTGGCACAACAACCTGTAGAGGTTACGACATGATAGGTGCGGCAGCCGACTTACCATATGTAGTTAGTGACATTGAGTGGAAGTGCACTGTCGGATCATTAGCTGAACAGGTAGCAAAACGAATTGGTGTTGAATTGGGAACCGATATGTCAACTCTGGCAAATTATGATTACCTTATCGAGGAGGATTTATACGAAAAGATTTCTGAAACCAACTACCGCAACATTCTAGCAGAGATTGCTGGAGCAACAGGTACAACTTGTCGTATGCACAATGATAGGTTGGAGTTTATTAAGCCTCCACTTGCTGAAGCTATTGACGTCCTCTCCTATGATAATTTATTGGACATCAAAAGATTGCCGCTTTATGGACCAATAAATTCCGTCGTTCTCGCGCGCACGCCGCAAGAAGACAATATTGTCTTGTCGGATGATGAAAGTATAGCGAGCAACGGGCTCACGGAACTGAAGCTTGCCAACAATGAGATATTGGATGACGCCCGCGAACGCCTCGCTCCAGCGATTCTAGATACCGTTAAAAATTTTACCTTTACTCCTATCGATGCAACCACCGAAGGGCACGGATGGCACGAATTTGGGGATCGTATCTTAGTTACAGATGGAGAAAATGATTGGGAATCCGTAATTACGGAAATAAAATTAGTTTTTAGTGGAGGCGGTATTAAGGAGGTTATTAAAGCGATTGCGCCAGACGAAACTCAAACTAACTATGCTTTAGCTGGCGGAATCACTAAGACACTCTACAACACCGAAATTAAAGTTGATAAGCAAAACCAAAGGATTGACTCTATTGTTGAAGAGCAACAGATCTTTGAGGGCGAAGTAAATAATAATTTTACTCAGATCAACCAAAACATCTCCTCAGTCATCACATCCGTGCAAAGTTCGGGCGGTAACAATCTTATTAGAAACTCCGCCTTTTACTTTAAGGATGCAGACGGGTCATATACGTTTTGGACGTTATCTGACGACGGTAAAATAGCAGTCTTGCCGTCCGCCGAAGCAGCAAGTTTTGGCTCACTGTCAGGGCAGGTTATTCGACTTAAAAATAAATCGATAGCTCAAACTGTGAGTGTTAAGGCTGACTCGGCAGATATTGCTGAAGATAACAAAACCTACTATACGTTCTCGTGCCGGATTCGCAAAACTGCTGCCGGTGAGGGTTCAATCATCATCACGGATGGTTATAGCGATTGGAAGATTGAAGTTCCTAACGGCGAAGCCCCGATTTACAACGAGTACACAATAGAGAAAATCCTGCCAAAGAGTTCTGTGCTCGTCATCACTGTGTTTGGCAGTGATGAATCTGAGCTTAGTGTAACTGATATGATGCTGGCAGTCGGTGATTATCGTTCACAATGGACACAGGCAAACGGGGAGTTAGCTAACACTCAGACACAGGTGGATATTCAGGGGGTCAAAGTTAGTTCCACTACTACTGATGATACTAGTAGCCAACTTACTTCGCAGGGGCTCTATACGAAAGATGGCAGTAACATTATTAGTTCACTCACAAACGGCGGTCTTGTAACCCCGGAAATTAATGCTACTAGGGAGATTAGTATGCCGCCAATTAAAATCGTACCTCAAAGAGACGGTTGGGCTTTCGTTCCAACGGATTAAGAACAAGGAGAAATATGTCAGTTGATTATGCAATTGCAAATACCGCCAACTCGTATATTCAGGGTGGTTTAGAGATCATTATAAGCAAAAGTGGTGGAAACGTTACCGTTACCGCCAAGCTCTACATGCGGCGTACCAATAACTATAGTGGACCGACCTACGATAGTAATGTTAGCCGATCTATCACTATTGATGGAACAACCACATCAGGTTCTGGTGCTGTAACAGTCGCTGGCGGACAGCAAAATGTTTGGCAAGGTCCAATTCTAACGGCTAGCAAGACCTTCAGCGGTTCAGCTCGCAACATCACAATCTCTTGGGCCACTAGCGGCGCAGCCTCAACAAATCTCAACGGGTCTGGTTCGACTGGGTTTAGTGTTCCAGCTGGGTACGTCGCACCATCAGGCGGATACGTCAATGTGATAAGCAAAACTTATAACTCCGTAACTGCCAAAGTAGGCGTAGCTTCATTTGGTACACCAAATACCAATAAAAACCTTGAACTCAAAATCTTAGAAAAAGCCTATACTGCTGGCGTGCCAGCACGGCAGAATTCTGGTCTTGTAAACGGCGCAACGACTACCGTGACGAATAGTTCGACCATGTTTGGCGACAGTTTTACGATAATCGGTAATAAGACTTACCATACAGGCGTTTACGCGTCCAATGGTGCATTAGATTCTCGATTTCAAGGGCCGACATTCACAACCCCGTGTCCACCACTATCAACATTAAGACTAAGCTCGCAGGTATATAGTACATACAATACGATCAAAGCGACAATTGGTTGGTCGAGACAGTCTGATGGCGGAGCATTAACACGCACCCTAAAATACCGGTACTCGATTGATAACGGAAGTAGCTACAGTAACTGGATTGACGCAGGTACTGCCAGCGCAACCTCTGGGTCATTTACAATCCCCAATTTACCTTCCAGTAAAAGCATTATAGTGCAAGCTAAATTAACGACTTCGGCTGGCGATTCGTCCACTAAATCTTTGACTTTCAGCACATTGAGCACGCATGCTGCACCAAACTTCAAAGATTTCGCGTTTCGAGACGATAATGTTAAAGTTACTGCGCTTACTGGTAGTGATCAAGTATTTATCGAACGCCAATCTATACCAATCGTTACGATTCCCATAGAAGAAAAAGCCACTGGCAATCAAAATACTGCTATGTCTGGCTACAACATCGCATTTAGTGGTCAGAATTACTTCATGGATTATTCGGATACGGAGGATGTAAGTAAAACCTTGTCGGCGCCAACTCAAACTTCGACGCTAGTGCTTGCTGTTTTAGCGGTCGACGCGCTTCAATCCGCTACGCAGGTAGCTAAAGATGTGATGGTATATCCGTGGAGTGAGCCTACGATTGCCGCCAATATTACCCGCGAGAATGGCTTTGAGGCAAGTTCTACGCTCGCTATCAAAGGCACTTACGCACCTGTTGTTATTGATGGTGCTGCGAAAAACTCCCTTGTGGTCAAATACCGCTATAAGAAATCTTCTAGCAGTGAGTGGAGTAGTTGGGAGGTGCGACCCGTCGTAATAAAAGAAGGTGCTTGGGAGACCAGTAACTTAGTAAAGACGTTTGATAACAGCTCACAGTGGGATATTGAGGTCAGCGCAACAGATGAGTTCACAACTACCACAGTTAGTCTTGTGCTATCAATGGGGATTCCAAAGTTCTTTATTGGTGATGATGGGCGCGTGTCTGTCGGCAAACGACCAGAGAAGTCTTTGCTAAAGGGGAATAACGGACAGCTAGAAGTAGCTGGCAAAATCTATGGTACAGCAGCGGAATTGACTGATGACGTCACCGCGAATAACTTGTCAGCCAAGACGGCAATTTATGCTAAGAATCAACCCCTTATGCCTACGCATGTTGGTCAGGTTATCATGTCTACAACTCTGGACACTGCAGCAAAGGTTGCAGAAATTTACGGTGGTACGTGGGTAACATGGGGTGCCGGGAGGGTGCCAGTTGGGGTAAATACTGGCGAAAGTGAGTTTAATATGGTTAATAAAACGGGAGGTGTTAAGGCAGTAACACTGACTGTTGCACAGATACCAAGCCATAACCATAAACCTGTTGGTGGAGGTGATTTCGTGGGGGTAGATAGTGCTGCTGGTCAAAAATTTGGGTTTGCTGGCGGTAACTACGTAACTTTTACATGGAAGACTGGGGGAGTTACTGCAAATTCTGGCGGTAGCAGCTCACATAATAATTTACAACCCTATATTACGTGCTATTTCTGGCGTCGCACAGCTTAAACTGTCCTTCGCCACATATAGCAAGTTACGTATGGCTGCAGATTGGTATGAGCTTGATTACCGCCAGTAGCGGCAGTGTTGTCAGATATGCCCAACCAATAGGTGCTACCGAGACTTATCTTATTATTACT
Organism: uncultured Candidatus Saccharibacteria bacterium; assembly: GCA_948663575.1. Lineage (GTDB taxonomy): Bacteria > Patescibacteriota > Saccharimonadia > Saccharimonadales > Saccharimonadaceae > Nanosyncoccus. Next base: position 13,318 of record CAPNAV010000004.1, on the reverse strand, counting down.
AGAGGTATTTGAGTATGAAGCCCATGTTCCGTGACTATGCGATGGAATTTGTTCAACGGTCAGTGTTACTGCCTAAACATCCGTAGCTTCAACAAAAACATTTTCTTTGAGCCATTTGTAAGCATCTTTAATTGAAAAATCATCATTAAGAGGCAAAATGTACTCAGTCTCTAAAAGATGCAAAGACGCAGATTCTGCGGTGGGTGCAGAAGAATTGAGCTTATCAGAGAGTTCTATGCGTTCTTGCTCATTTTCCTCCGTTGGGTTAGATACCAGCTCATCTAGTCGCTCAACAAGCTTGTCGCGGTCTACCAACTTAGACGAATCTTCCTTTTCGGCTTGCCTTAGAGATTCAGTAGCATATGAAAACACAATCAAAGTCGCCTCTTTGATTGTAAAGTCTAATTTTGCTTTTACGATGCGATGATATGTGGTTGTAGCGCCTTTTTCGTTAGTAATAGACTGCTGTAATGCCATTTCGTTTCTCCTTGAAAAACGACCAGCTAAAATTGCCAGTCGTCATTGATGTTAAGTAAATTATACCATGATTCAAATTGCCAGGGGACTATAACCGTTCCATTACTCAGTGAATTAAAACTCAACTTCTTGTTCTATTGGTTCGCCGAGATAGGTAGTAATCATATTAATTGCTTCATCATAGCCGACGGCAAATGCAGCGAAATAACCACGTTGACGTAACTTTTCTAATACGTCCGCTTGCTCCATAAAATGCCTAGTTCTGTATTCTACGCCATCTATTGACTTAAAGCGGTTGCAAGGGCGAGAACGAGGTCCAGGGTGTAGCCTTTCTTCCTCCTTTTTAAACTCAAGGTACAGGCCACAAAATATTTGAGGTGGTAAATTAACCTGCTGGGATAGGCAATGGACTCGCCCTCTCTCGTCCATTTCTGCCTTGAAAGGACCAAATTCAATACTTCCAGCACGAGGCTGAGCAATTACTAAATCTGGCCATGCCCTCCGTCCACCATTAAGTCTCTTTTGCTTTGCCGATTGACCTTTCGTTAGTTTAGCTCCAGATCCATAGTCCGAATGGAATAATACATCTGGGTAATTTTGGACTAGATAATTAGCGACTTTCTCCTGTAGAATTTCTTCTGGTTTAGCCGTCGTTTTCCTCCTTCAATTTCCACTCTTCATCTTTAGCGATCACAACCTCGTCGAGTGTGTATTTACCAGTGAGTGGACCTTCAATAAACTTAACTCGCCCTTTACCGTCATCAAATATCATCCACTCTGCTTGATAGTATGTCGTGAACCCGCGTAGTCGTGTCCTTGCCGTAAATTTACGCATCTTTCTCCTCCAGCTTCGGTCTATCATTTTTGTAAAATTTCACATAAAGATCATAGCAATCACTGCGAACCAAATCACCAGTATCCCAGTCAATTTGATAATGAACATTATTGTAGGTCATTCCTCCGTAGTACCTGGCAACACTAAGCTGGGAATTTATCCAGTAATCAAAGCCCATTACGAATGGAACGCCGTCTTTAGTAGAAAGTTTATCAATCAATAGGTCGGCAGCTTCTTTACTATTTGCTTTATACATCTTCATCAATGCAGCTCCATTCTTGCTTCTCCGTATCAACTACCGCAAACCTACAATCTCCGATCGGCGCGCCGTAGGAGTATGTAGAAAAAACGTCAGTAGATAATAGATTATTATCAAAAGTAATACCTTTTACTGGGGTATGCCCGACTACCTGCATATACCGTTCTGGCCACCATAGTTTGAGTTGTTCATTTTGTGGTCGCGCCCAAATAGGGGAATTCTCCAGCCAAAGTTCATCGAGCGCAGCATTATTTGCCAGTCGCAACATATCCCCAACTCCAACCCAACCATCAGCGGGATAAGTTATAAGTCGTTTTTGTCGATCAATCCAGCTTTCTGTTATTCCAGCGTGGCTGAAAACGACGGTATCCACGGCATGGGCTATCTTTTGGTGAATTCCGCTGCCTCGCATTTCTTGTAGCAGTTTTTCCATCTCCTGTTCCATAATCTTACTATGTCCAGTTTCTCGTCTGCCATATTCTGGCTTATAGTAGCCAAGGTCATGATTTCCCATACACCAAAGCGTCTTCGGGAACTTCTTCTGGAACTCTATGGCGCGTTCTGCTGTTCTCTGATAATATGCAGTTGCAAACTGCATATCCCAGTCATCAAACATATCACCTAGTTGTATAGCAAAATCTGCTTTGCCATCCTCTAAAATCTTTTCTGCTCGGTCAAACATCTCGTATTTGAGATGGATGTCGGGGATTACTAAAATCTTAGGCATCGTCTTTTTTCTCCATCCTCTTAGCACAAATAATTAGTCTTCAAACTTTACTATTTCTTCCTTGACTCGTTTTTGGGCTTCGGCGGTGAGACCACTCAAGTCTGGTATTTTTTTCATTGCCTGCACCTGGCCATTGCGCCGCTCGTAGGTGTGGACGCGACCGCTATTGACGTTGGAGAATAGTGCCATCACTTTGCCACGGAACTCTGCCATTTCATTCGTTCCAATATAGTAATAGAATTGAATACCACCCTCTTGGTGGATATTACGACAGACATCGAATCTTTCTAAAGCCTCTCCGTTGCGGTCTCTAGTTACCGTCATTATTCTTCCTCCTCCAACAACTCTGGGTTTGAGAGGATATGGCCGAGTATCTCAATTCCAGATGATTTCCAGACCGACAAAGGTATATCGTCATCACCTACGACGTGCCACTCACCACGCACCATTTGAACAGTACCCGTTTCTCCCCCCACTCGCACTATATGACCCTCAAATATCTCCTTGCCATCTTTATCAAAGAGATTGGTGGATTGAACTAAATCAAAATCGGTATAAGGTATTCCGCATTCAGCCTCGTACATATAGAAGCTAATGAGCGTAGCCATATCGAATACCTGAGTATCATTGTCGTTATTAATTCGGAATGATTTATTATGTCTATCCCACACCATAAACCGTTTGGGCATGGGTTGAAAATCTATCTTAATCATTTATTCCTCCACCTTCAATTCTTCTTCCAGAATTCTCAAAAGTTCCCTAGCACTATATTCGCTTAGAATAAAACTTTTTTCAGTATGACCAACTCCTCCACCACATACCCCAGCAAAACCATAGCCATCTTTAGTAGTTTCAACGTCTAATCCTAGACCACCTGGCCACCTAGTTAAGTTAATCTTTACGCTCATTTATTCTCCTCCATTCTCAATAACTGGTATTCCATATTTAATAGCTACTTCCCGTTCCAATAGGCATCCTCTTGCGCCTATCCAATCGCCCCATAGTACCAGTACATCTGCTCTTGCAAGCTTCTTGACAGATTCACCTAAATACCACACAGGAATATTCTTGCAATCCTTTGGCGGATCTTCTGCAATAAAGCTATCAATGATAGTAGCGGACCCAAAGGCTTTAGTGAGCCAAGCTTCGCATTTTCTACGATCAGCCTTAATCTCTTCATCAGTTTTTCCGTTCATAGGCTGGGAAATAAAGAATGTTGTCATTTATTTTACTCCTTTTGGTTTAATTTCTACTTGTTCTTCCCAAAGTATTTGCCCCCTGCGTTTACCTTCAATGAACGTGTACATGAATCTGCTATTTCCAATGTGGGTCGCCTTAGCTAAGGCGAAATCGTCATTACTACCTTTCTGCCGAATTTTAAGACGCCCTTGCTTTGCCTGTTGTTGTCGTTGGTAAGTTTCTTCATCAATCATACTCATTCCTCCGTGTCATAAATATTTTTTAGTGCGGCAACATGCTGCTTGCGAAGAATGTTTTTACGTCTTCTCTCTTCGACGATTTCTAGCCAATTACTGTTCATTCGACCCCCTCACACGCCTCTGGCGTTTTATAATCAAAGCAAGCTGTTTGACGGGTGTGGTCAACCGCTTCTATAACTATGACAGCCACACCAACACCAATAACGATAGCTAATAAGAATATGCCCACTAGCACTATTTTTTCTAAGATTCTCATCATTACGCTTTCTCCCCTACGAAAAATCCAAATTTCTCGTTTAGCATACGATAGTGGTATCTTAAATTGGATGGACAACGACTACGCCTGACGCGCTTACCGCTGTCATTTTTGCGTAATTCTTTCATGGCGGCAACATATTCATCCTCTGTAACAGTTTGGTGATAATGTGATTTTAGCCATTTTCGTACACTCTCTTGGTGTCTCATAAAATCTGGATGTTCAAAATCAAACTCTTTCATATCTAAACCCCTAATGCCCAGCGCGCAATACCAACTGCCACGCTACCTATTACGGCAAGGAGGCAAATTAGAAGAAATATACCGACAATTCTTACGCAAAAATTATGCACGCGGCTTTTAGGAATTTCGTAATCCCTACGATCATATTCGGCTTCATTCGTGATTCTATCCAGCTCTTTTCGAGCTTTACGTCGTTGGTCCCATTCTTGCTGCAAAGGCTTAGCAATCCTACGAACTTCTTCAGTGCTCACATTGTATTTTTCGGCAATGCGTGGATATGAATAATGCTTAGACCTAATTGCTCTTTGAATCTTTTCTAACTTTGATTGGCTCACGCCCATATTCCTCCTTATTAGCACCTAAATATTTAAGAGCGTCTCTCCTCCTCGCAGTCCAGGACAGACGCCCTAGTAGATTACTAAAATAAGCGGGTAAATTTTTAGTAATCTGCTAGGAAGTGGCACGGTCTAACGACTATAAGCTTACGTTGACTTGTTTATAGCGCCACTTCTTGTTGGTTACGATCCCCATTTAGAGCTATATTGTTCTACGAGTATTTGATTGAAGCCATACTCGCGGGGCAACATAAAACTGCTTAACCCTTTTTGATGCCCCTAATCAATGACGTATATATCTCCGAACAGAGACCGTAACTTTTAAGATTTGTGGAGGTGTTTTGATGGCACGAACTTATGTCCCCAACTCCTTTGCAATGGCAGATTGGTCGGAGAGCCATCGATCTTTTCTAGTCTGCGTCCTCCCATTCGTCATTTAACTCTTTGAGCGTGTGATAGTGCATCACCATATCCTTTGCACCAGTCTGCTCGGCTACGGCAAAGATGCGGATGCCACCTTCGTATTCTTCGCTACGAACACGATAATTCTTGCCGTCTTGTTTATTTTTGAGTAGCATCTTGGTTAATCCTCATCTTCGCTTTCCTTGATGCCAGCAGCCAAAATTAGGCTTTCTATTTCTGCCTCCGAAATCTCTTTTGGCTTAAACATGTGGACTTTACCACCAATCTTTTTGGCTAGTTTATAGGCATCCGCGAATTTCATAAGGGAATCTGGTTGCTCTGTAAGTTTTGCTCCTTCATAATCACGTTTTGCCCACATGTTCCCAACTCGTACGGCAAAATTTCCATTAACTTTGATTTCTTCGTTCATACTTTCTCCTTATATGAATTAAATTTAATAAACTAAAATGGTATGTCCTCCGGTGCAATATCTTTCGCTTCGGTGGCACCGAGAGGCTTTCTGTCGGTAAAATTAGGCTTCTTTTCATCGTCATAGAATATGCTGGCAAATTGACCTTCGCCGAAGCCGTTTGCGTGTAATTTGACGCACATTTGGCTATGATGTGGAGTTGCTAGAACTATGCCGATTTCGTGGTAGCGATTTTTCTCTTTGCCGTCTTTATCTGTATAGGTACCATTTTTCACCATCAGACGGCCGATTTTTTGTAGATTGCTTGCCATTTTTACCTCCAATCTTCTCGGCTTCTAAAAGCCTATTCCCTTAATCTTTTCTATATCAGCCAAGATACGCTCCATAATCGCATCCTCAAAGGCTTTCGCGTCAGCAATTCTATCAGCCACGTCCTCACGTTTGATCTCAAAAACTTGCAGTTCCAGTCCGGGTATCAAGTCGGTGTATAGCAGGAAATATAGTCGTTCTAGCCCCTCATTGACCACAAAATACTTGATAACTTGAGGCTCATATTCTTGAGGATATTGGTTAGTCAGATAAGCCTTAATAATTTCCCAGCTGGCTAGGCATTTAACCTCAATAGCTGCGAGAATATTGCCATTCTCGTCCTCGATAGCACCATCTGGAGAAATATAGATATTTGGGTTATCATCTCTGACCCATACACCTGGTTCTTTGTTAATGGTAAACTCACTATTTAGCTTCAAGCCTCTAGCAAAAGCGTCTAAAGCTTCAGGTTCAAGAATATGACCACGCTCCATGTCGCTGTATGGCTTACCATTTAGGCGATCAGCGTAATCGTTAGGTGTGAGCGGTCGTGCTACTTCAGATGCGATTAGCTCGTAGTATTTCTTTTTTGGATTCGAGTCAAGTTTGAGTTCTGCAAGCTCCTCTGGCTCAAGCATTGCGGCTAAATCCTCGACTTTGAGCCGTTTATCTGCTGGTGGCAGTTTCTGCCCATCACGCTCAAGAAGATCAACAATCTTACTCTTGAGTGGAAAGCCTGGTATCCATAAATCTTTGAACTCGCTTCCGCCAGATTTACCTTTGCGAAATTCGTGCCACTCCTCGCTATTCTGTTTAATCTTTAGGACTTTCATCGCTCTCTCCCTTCTTATTCTTTTTCAAAAACTTTCGCTTCAGAGCATCCTTACTTGCGATTACGCTTTGGTTGCTGCGGACTTCTATTGGCAGATGGATAAAGACACTTTGCAGCTCTGCCATATTCTCGGCTTTACGCATATCCTCTTTAGCCTTTTCGATTACCTCATCCTCCCGCTGCTGCTTCTCGTCAACGCTGATAACATCCATTTCTTGAAAATCGTCTTTGTGATAAACGTCACGAAATAAGCCGAATTCGCTGGCACACTTTTTGAGAGCGTCACTTGCAGCACCTTTCATATCGTTACCAAAGTCTAAGAATTCTTTGGTCGGTACTTTCTTATTTAGGTTATCGTCATACTTTGTCTTAAACTTCACCTCGCAACGACCAAATTGCTCTTTAACGAGTTGTATTCCGTTTGCATAGACGGTTAAGCGACCTTTTACTACTACAACTCCACTTCCGGCTATTTTTGCAGCTTCCTCTAGACTCGTGAGAACCTCAAAGCTCCAGAGATAGCCAAAGACACGATTTAGTACGTCAATAGCATATCCAGTTTTTACGTAATCCCACGTTCCACCACCTTTCGCTGGACGCTTCATCAGTTTGTCCTCTGGGGTTTTTTGGTAGAATATGGAAAGTTGTTCTGCCGTAAAAGGACTATTTGTCATTAGTAGGTCGTCTGGAGTAACAACCTCTGGAAGTCTATTCTTAGTCGTCATGTCCGCAACTCCTTTCTAGCTGCTGCCAATACTGATCGTTTTGAATTTTCTTTTGTAATTCTTGTTCGCGTTCCTCACGCATTTCTCGAATTGAGTCTACATCTTCATCCATTTGACTTCTCCGTATCAAAAACGTTATTCCAATACAGGATTACAGCTAGCAATCCGGCAGCTACAAAAGGAACAAACCAGTATCGCATGTCCTCTACTTCCGAGAACATTACGAGTGCCGATGGTATACCAACCATCCAGCTGACTGTCTTCTTAAAATTGACCCGCTTAGACATTTCTATGCCTCCATAAAATTGATATTCTTGCCGAAAAAACGACCTGTCGGGAATCGCTAACTTTACGCGCATTCCTCAGTTTTTCAGATCGTTCTTGGCTTTATGAGGTGACAACATACACATAAAGTTCTCGCCTCAATGGAACCAAAAAAAGATCGGCTTTTAACCGATCTGTATAGTACTTATGGTGGGCTTATTGTAACAGGGGTGAATCAATGATACAATGGTAGGATGGGGTATTTTGTCTCCCCGAGATTAGGCAAATGCAACTTGTTTTAGGAAGTTTCGAAAAACACAGAGGAGGGACTGGAAAGTGAGAAAACTGGAAACATCTATCGGTATTGATGAACTAAGAGTTAGCAAAGCTACAAAGGAGGTGATTGTCGAACACGGATACGATGCGTTTACGATAATTATGGCGGCAAGGCACGGGAGCTTGTGTAAGCTGGACGGAATTGACTTTTCGAGGGCAAGAAGGATAACGGCGGCCGTCGATGAGCTGGGATTCATTATGCATGAATCGGAAACGTCTGCAAGACTGCGCAAGCTTTTGGAGACGACTTTTCGACCTATACCGGAAACGGCTAGTCAATACGAGGCGCGCACCGAATTCACCGATGATCAGCTAAGGCGATTCCTAAAATGCATTGATAGGTTTTTATCACTGAGGGAGATTCAGATACTGAAAATGAATTTTGGGCTAGGAGCTAAAGCGCCCATGACTCTTGAGCGGATTAGGAAAGAATTTGATTTTACTAGTGAGCGAGCCCGTCAATATGTCGCCAAATCTTTACGCAGGCTACGCCATCCTTTGCATCGGATTGAGTTGATGAAAATTTTTCCGGAATGGTATGGTTTTGCAAGCGCCACATTGCCCTACGCAAGCATACCTTGCAACAAACCGCTTGTGGAGATGACACTGGATGATTTAATGTTCGGATTGACGGCAAAAACTTACCGATTGTTGACCGCGGCGGGTATCACGACAGTAGATCAGCTCACACGGCATACTTACGCGGAGATTTTATCAATGTGTGGATTAAAATCCTGCGCTGATAACGTGGTGCGGTCGCTCTGGAGAATAGGTTGCACATTGGCTCCGGAAAAAGACTACTAATGCTGATGATTTTGGAACTAGACCTAAAGAAACCCCGGCATGGACCGGGGGTTTCTTATTGATGGATGCGGCTAGTTGGAGCTAAGGAGTAATTTCGCGCGGCGTAACATTTCGGCGGTCTCGTCAGTAGCAATGACATAAATAGGCTTGCTGTCAGAGGCGGAAATCAGAGTATGACGCTCGTCTGTTAAGCCTTCATCGTTCTTCGCAGCGTCGATCTTGAAACCGAGATATTCTAAGCCAGCAACAACATCGCGACGAATCATGCTATTGCGTTCGCCAACAGTGGCAGTGAAGATAAGCTCATCAACACCGTGCATGGCAGCAGCTAGCTGACCAATGATAACTTGCAAACGATAAATATACATGTCGTAGGCAAGAGTAGCGTTCTCGTCGCCCTGGTCGCGTTTGCAGATGATTTCGCGCATATCGTCAGAACCACCGACACCCTTGAGACCACATTCTTTGTTGAGATAAGCTTCGAGGCCTTCGTTGTCGAGCTTGAGCTCGCGAGCAATGGCGAGGGCGGCAGCAGGATCGAGATCGCCACAGCGAGTGGCCATCATGAGGCCGCCGTTTGGCGAATAGCCGATTGTGGTATCGACCGATTCCCCGTTCAAGAGAGCGGTAGCAGAGGAACCGGAGCCAATGTGACAAACAATGACCTTTTCGGCTTCAAGGTCGGCGGCTTTTAGATATTCGCGAATTGAGCCGATAGAAAGGCCGTGATAACCAGTGCGATAGACGTCAATTTTGTCGGCTAGATCTTTGTTGATAGCGTAATATTTGTGGACATCGTCTCGCGTAGTATGGAAAGCCGAATCAGAAACAGCAATGACGGGAGTGTCACCAAAAGTTTTGACGCAGGCTTCAATCTCGGCGGCGGCAACCGGAACATGGAGCGGTGCGCGCTTTTTTGCGGCGTCGAGACGCTTCAAGCAATCATGGTCAACGATATGATCCTCAGCGAAATATTTGCCAGGAGCGGCAACGCGAGCAACGATAGCATCAAGCTTAGAGGTGGCGCTGATATAGCCTTCGTCATCAAGAATGTCGCGGACATATTTGACAGTGTCGGTGAGTTTTTTAAACTTTTGGTCAAGTTTTTGTTTCTTGCCGTCTTTTTTGATGGTACAGACAACATCGTCGCCTTCCATCTCAAAATGTAGACTACAAACCTCGTCGTCGCCACGATAGAGACCGTACTTGCGGGAAGACGAGCCTGGATTGGTGACGAGAAATAGTTTTTCAGTTTTTTCCATGAAAATAACTCCTTTTGGAGCAATTATAGCATAAGTCTGCTCGTTATTTGTTTATTATCGGGCCTCGGTTGATGGCGGTTCGTTAGCGAAAAACTAGCAGTACATTAGATATGGTATAATTGAGCGATATGAATGGCGTGAGTAACAATTCCTTATTTGTTTTTGTTGATGAATCTGGCAATCTAGATTTCAGCGTTAGCGGTACAAAATTCTATGTTTTAGCCGCAGTAGCAACTACTGATCCAATACGTTCGGCTACCCTATTACAAAAACTAAAATATTCCCATTTGGAGCGTGGCGATGATGTTGAGATATTCCATGCTAGCGAAGACCGTCAATATATTCGTAATGACGTGATTGATGCTATAAAAAGTATGCAGGATATGATTATGGCACATTATATTTTTGCACAGAAGAATAAGACTAACCCTAGCATTCAAAACGCACCAGCTTTCTATGCGAAACTCGGTGCAGCGCTTATGAAGTTTATTATCAGCTATAAGTCTAGTGATTATTTGAAGGTGATCATTATTTTTGACAAATGTTTACGAGGTAAAGAACAAAATCCTTTCTTAAAGAAGTAAAGCCCCAGCTCAAGAGCCTCGGTAAACCATACCAGATCCACTTTCATCGTGTTCTAACGGATTTTAATGGTCAGATTGCAGACTATTGCGCATGGTCAAAATATGTATCACTTGAAAAAGGCGAGATGCGACCAATTGCATCGTTGAAAAATATCCAAGCCAGTAGTTTTGACTTGTTTGCCCGTGGCACCGTAGAATACTACTAGAAATGATGACCACCCCACCTATCTCCTTACAGGGAGAAGAGCCGTAGTAGCTCGTTCGGCAGGGTGGAACCTTTAGTTTGATTATACACGAAGTTTGTAGAAATTACAACATTTTTATTATTTATCATCAAGTTACCTCTGTATTATGTTGTAAAAAAATACAGGGTAGCATGCCTAGATAATGATACCGAAACGCATCTTTGTTTTGATAGAGAATGCGGACTGTTTTACAATTCGCCATATGAATTTCTAAGTATAAGATCATGAGAATGACAAGAGATAGGGTTGATCACGGGACTAAAAAAGACGCCCCTGGGCTATGATGCGGCATTCTAAGATGCGCAGCCCAGGGGTAATGCTCAATATGCAGTTGTTCAGTACGAGGCAATCTACTTCAAAGTTGGCCTAGGTATCGTGATTACGAGAAATCGTATTATCCTATTCGTGGGCGACGCTCTTCGGCCAGCCCATGTAGGCCATGAGTGCTGAAAACTGTGGCTTTTTGGGAGTCAGATCTTCTAATCCGAGCTCACTCATAGTAAAACCGTAGTTCAGTAGGCCGCGTATGATTAATGGATTCTCGTCTACTAAAGCCAAGATTTCCTCCGGATTCGCCAGCTTAAACTGCGAATATTCCATGCCATCCAACACGCTGGCCGGTAGATATGATGACGAATGCCCATATTGAGCAATGTCGAAACCATCGGCAGCGGCGGACTGTTGCATATTGCAGCAGAAAGCATTGATAATGCAAGTCTCATCCAGATGATACTCTGGTATGACCGCATAGAGATCGTTAGACTCTTTGCCGACAAAATACCAGCTACACTGACGAAAGCCCATAAAGAAGAGATTCTGCACCTTGGCAATGGCGCGCTCACGTGCGTCGGGATACACGAGTTCCCAAAGCTGTTGCGGCACCAAGTGAGCCTTGGCCGTGATGGTATGCTCGTACTTTCCGGGTTCCGTCCTGGTGAACAGAGCTACACTAATTCCCCGGTCCGTATAGACGAGAAAATCTTTAACATCGGACTTTTTATACCCAACGCCAAGCTCGGCATCTTCGGGTAGCTTCAGGAAATCGGGCAGATATTCGAGATAAATCATCCAATCAGTATCAATTGGATTACCATCGAGGTCTCTGCTGAGACCTGAGTATGCACCACTATGAATAATACCAGTGGCAAAAATCTTCTTGTAAATCTTAAAATTTTTCATGTTTTCTCCTTCTGCGACCTATCCGCCGGTCGCTGGCAACTGGGTTTTAGGGTAAAAGGGTCATAGAAAGTTCAGCATCAAGCCTTAGCTTTATCTGACTGCCGCTAAAAAGCAGCTGTCGGGATGCATCTTACTTTCTATGCGATATGAAATTTTCACTCCGGTTTGAGACTTTATCCTCTTTCTCAAAGCGGGGTATTCGCAGATAGAATGCTACTTTTGGAGGGAAATGGCGCCTACCTGCGAGTATCCCACTTCGAGAGGAAGATTCTAATACAACTTTTATATTGAGGTGAAAATTGCTAAGCTAAATCCTTGAGTAGAGTATCTTGGATTAGGCTTATGCTTCTATTGTAGCACAGATAGTGAAAAAAGTCAATAGTGATTATACTCATTTTGCATTTTTGAGTAGTATTTTGTAAGATAGTAGTAAATTGGGGCAAGAAATGGGGTTAAAAAGTGAATTTTTGGTGTTGCTGCCCAATAGCACTATCAAAATAAAAGCCATAACGACCAGAGGAGAGCTCAAGAGCGAGCGACCAGATGGTTTCTTCGTTATAGATATAATGCGACTCACGGAGGATGCGCCAGAGGTCGGTGAATTGGAAGCCTGGGAGTTGACAAGATATGAGATAGTTAGCCTCGGATTGACGAACAAAAGAATCGGTGTAGGGATCATCGCGGAGAATACGATCCATTTTTTGCAAATCAGGCGAAAGAAGGTGGTTAGTCTTGACGATGACACCGTTAGCACTAGGGCGAACTACAGTGTAAGTTTTGGCGGCATGCTCAACAACGGCAATGTCGCCGGTCGCATCGGCGATTAGGTAGTTCTTGGGGATGGAAGCAGGGATCTTGGCGAAGACACGGAGAGCTTGGCGGGTGGTTTGGCATTTTTCGGCAACGTAGCGAATGAAATGGGCAGGTTTGAGACCGTAGTTCCACTTGTCGATATGCGCATAAGTAAGACCGATATAGAGGCCATGCTCGTTGATAGCGTCTTCGAAATAAGGTTTGCGGGTGTTCTTGCCGGTGTGGCGACGCCAAACACCCTCATCAGAGAACCCAACGTAGTGATTAGCCCCCTCTATCGCGAGATCGTAAGATTCAAAAAACTCGCGCGCCTGAGGCAGCCAATCGTAATTGCGCCCGACGAAAGTCTTGTCGCCTTCGTGAATAGCAAAAATAGTGCAGCCATGCGTATGGCGACGAACGCGGCGACGTTGTTGATCGACCGAAGAAGCCAGCTCTTCATATAACAGGAGATCTGGCGCGACGTTAAGAGCGGCGGCAGTAGTAGTAATTTCGGTGATAAGTTCAGGGTAGAAAGTTTGGTAAATTTTGAGCTGACGAGCGAGAGTGTTCATGTTGGCGGT
>CAPNAV010000003.1 GCA_948663575.1 uncultured Candidatus Saccharibacteria bacterium | reverse complement strand
ATAAAGTCTTGCTTTATTATTAGAGCTGACGAAGCTTTTTCTGTGTGATAGCGCAGATAAATTTGGTGAGCGATGATAATCGACCTGATAGCGAGACCAACGCTGGCATCAGCCTGCCTATAATAACGAATGCCTCATATAATATTAGTTTATCCCCTCTCTTTTTTGAACGTAGTGGCATGCTACAAGATACGGCAATCGTAAGTCGTGGCATAGAAAACAACTCCTGGTCAGCTAACAGTCGCACTAACGCCACTATAGCTGGACGTTTCGTAGCTAGCGCCAATGTTAGACCATCATATGCCTTATATCGCCGCTTAGCCTTTTCCCTCCGCTGCCTAGTCTCTACTAATAATGGATAATGATAAAGAGAAGAACACCAAACGTCTCATACAATGTTTTTAACTATTTGCACTAATTCTTAATCGAAACAGACAACTCATGCCCCTCTAGCAACTTTTCAACGAATTCACGAATCTGTTTCATGCTATAGTTTTTGTTGCTTGGCAGGAAAATCTCTGTATCTTTGACAAAGTTGAGCGAGGTGATTTGCCAATAAACCTGCTCAATAAGAGCCTTTAGCTCAGCCTCATCCTCATCATTGAACTCGTAAACCTTATCATAGACCTTGGCCTCGGCATCAGGCGTCACGAAGAGAATATGCCCTTTAGTGACTTGATATTTTTGATAGGTCGGCGAGAGATTGAGAAGGAGCTTATAAAATCCGAGCTGTAGACGATACTGGTAAAGCGAGGGGTGGGAATTCCACTTTTCAGGATGAAATTTGCTAGTTTTATAGTCAAAGACCTCGATAGTCTTAGTGTCAGGATTAATCTCGAGATGGTCAATTTTTCCGGTCAGCGGTACGCCATTGAGAGTTGGATGCTCGGGCGAAAGGTTCACTTCGGCCTTGGCGTGAGGGTGGCGCAAAATCGAGCCAAACTCCCGCAAGGCGATGCCGAGATTATATTCTCCGGCCTCAAGAAGGCTACAACGATCATCTTCATCGAGCGCAGCATTCCTGGCGGATTCGCGAAAAATCTCAAGCGCAACCGCATCATCAATTCCCTGACTTGTAACTTGTTCAAAAACCAAGTGAGCAAGTGTACCATATAACTGTTGTGGCACTGGTGGCGCGTCTGGCGCATGCAAAATAGTGCGACGATAGACCTCTTGAGGGCCAGAATAGATAAGATTAATGAAGTCGGTGAGAGTCGAGGCAGTCATACGTAAGTTTTCTACACGATCTCGCATGATATGCTCAAGCTCGGGGGTTTGATTCTGGTAACGAGTGATCCAGCTGAGACCGAGGGCTTGAATCTTAGTGACGTTATCCAGTTCATTGCCATGAATAACTATCGCCCTGGATTCCACTGGCAAGAAACTTGATTCTTGCGCTACATCTTCTGGGCTACTTTCGTTGAGATAACTCAGACGGTTAATATGTTTGCCATCACTATTGGCTTCTGAATTCGTCATCGTGAGAGATTCCTTGGCGCGAGTCATAGCTACAAAGAGGAGACGTAGTTTTTCGTCGTCGCTAATGCCGGTATGGCGGATTTGCACGAGGTTTTTTGGTAGAGCGAGTAGATTATTATTACCCTTTGCTTTACCCCAAGCCATATCATCGACCGAAACCAAAAAAACATGTTTGAACTCTAAGCCTTTACTCTTAAAGGCGGTCATCACTTGAACAGCTTTTTCGGCGCCACGGAAATTACTAATACGCATAATTTCCGCTTCGGCGCTCTCATAATCCTCAATAGTTGCAACAAATTCGGACAGATGTGGCACAAAATCTGCTTGGCCAATACCAAGGGCCTTGGCATGAGCTAAGATGGTTTGGCGGAAAGTGGCGAGATTTTCATAAAATTCTAACAGCTCGGCATCACTAGAACGCTTTTGATAATACTCCAAGAACGGCGAACAGAATCCTGCCAACTCTGCAGAGCCAATCAAATAATTAAGCCAGAGCTCGAGAGGGGCAGTGAGTGCCTTGGCAGCAAGATTAGCAAAGAATTCGGCAAGTGGCTGAAATTTTTCAACGCTAGATAGAATTTCCAAAGTTCCCTTTTTAGTATGACGATCAGTAAAAAGCTGCATCACCTCAAGCATTGGCAAATCCCAGAATTCATAGGAAAGAATTTCCGGCAACATTGAGGAGGGCTGCCTGCCACTTGCAAGCTGATGGATGAATTTGGCTAGATTAATAATTGCTTGCATTTTTTCGTCAATGAGGAGATTCTCGCGCTTTTCGTAAGCAACCGCGATATCACGGTCCTTTAGGAACGGCAAAATAGCAACTAGGTTTTTGTGTTTAGGGGCAAGGATGGCAATATCAGATGGATCCTCGCCTTGATCGATAAGTTCACGGATTTTCTCAGACACCCAATAATATTCGGCCTCGGCGCAGGGGAATTCATGGCGAGAGATTTGCGAGGAACGCACTTCGCGACCAAGGTCCTTTATCGCCGTAAGACGCTTGCTGACCGAGGAGTAGCTCTTCGCGAAACTATCATCAATTTGATCGGCAATTTTACGCGAAAGATCGAGAATTTCACCGGTGCAACGATAATTTTTGACCAACGGAATAACTCCAGCTTGATAATGTTCACGAAAATCCATCAGATTAGAGGCATTGGCGCCCTGAAATTCATAAATCGCCTGATCATCATCACCCACAGCCATGACGCAGGGTTTTTCATAATCAGTAAGGAGTTTAATCAGCTCAAACTGCGAGGCGTTAGTATCTTGAAATTCATCCAATAAGACATATTGAAAAAGCTCAGACAGGCTAAGCCGAAAACCCTGATCAGTCTTAAGATAATGAATCGTCCACTCAATCATGTCGTTAAAGTCAAAAAGGCCATCTTTTTCTAGCTTCTCGTCATATTGCTGCATAATCTTCGCCAAGGAAAGGAGTTTTTTGTTCGCAATGTAATCCTTGAGGCGATAATTACCCTTGTCATCTTGCTCAATGTTTTTGGTTTTCCAAGCGGTAAGTAGTTTGACACTAGGCTTTTCACTGGCACCGGCCTTCTCGATAGCGAGGTTCAGGTCTCGAGTTAGCACATTAGCCAAGCGCTCAATATTGCCGGTGATCGGGTCTTTAGCGATATACTGCGCTAACACTGCAAGAATCGGCTGATAGACTTCAGCTACAGCGACATCGAATTTAGCGCGCTTCGGAGCATTTTCAAGAATCGGCGAGATTTCGGCGCTAATCGCGTTACTATCCTCGATATTCTGCTGGGCAATTTTGGTTAGATCGCTAGCGGCGAGACGCGCGGCTTTGGCATTGCCGATTGTTTCAATAATGTCTTTTGTAGGTGCATTGCGCAGGATATCGGTGGCCGGAAGCTTCTTCTGAATTTCGGCCACTGATTTGAACTGCGCTGTACCATCAATCGGACTCTCTAGGCGGCGCTCAAGATTCTCAGCATAATTCTGATAGCGGTCAAGTAAGTTTTTGCCAAAGGCGTGATAAGTATGGATGTTGACATCTTGCGCGGCCTTACCAATCATAGTTTGCAGACGGTCGCGCATATTTTGCGCCCCGGCTTCAGTAAAAGTCAGACAGAGGATGTTTTCTGGATTGGCATCAGTATGCTCCAGAATATATGCCACCTTGGCGGAAAGCAGCTGAGTCTTGCCGGTGCCTGGCCCCGCTAAAACTAAGAGTGGCCCTTCGAGATACTCTACGGCTTGTCTTTGCTCATCATTGAGTGGCATATATTCCCCTTTCTTTTAAATATGATGTAAGATCACAAGATTTTCTAGATGCGGAGTGCGCGGAAAGAAATTAAATGGTACGATTTTTTGAATTCGGTACTTAGACTCAAGCATCTTGAGATCGCGCGCCTGCGTAATCGGATTGCAAGATAGATAAATAATTACTGGCGGCTCAACTTCATGCAGTCTTTCGATAAGCTCTGTAGCACAGCCGGCACGAGGCGGGTCTAAGATAACAGTCTGCGCTGGCTGAATGTATTCTAAAGCTGATTCCGACCTGGCCAAGATAGCTTTGGCGCCAGTACCCTCGCAGTTGTGCTGCATTTCGCGATAGGCGGATTTGTCACATTCGACAAGAGTAAGATTCTTATCCCTTGCGACTGAAAGTCCAATCGTACCCACACCAGCATAGAGATCGAGTACTTCTGCAGTATTTACCCAATTTTTGATTTCGCGGAGCGCCATTTCGTAGACTGGCAAGTTGATCTGAAAGAAACCGTTTGGCGAATAGCTATATTGCTGCCCCAAAATTTGGTCTTCTAGGTTCGGAAACTTAGGTCGAGGCTGATGGTTTTCGAAAAGACCACCCTCGACATGACCGGATTGATCACAACGAAGTAAGAGCGATTGAAAATTCCTTGCTTCGGCATGCTTGGCGTTCAATTCTCTGACAATTTCCTGAGCGCGAGCATAAATCTCTGGACGTTCGAGACTTGAGGATTCAGCTATAACTTTGCGATGAGAACCACGCCCATGAAAAGCCAGATGAATAAGCCCGTCCTCATGACTATAATAGAGCGCATACTCCATTTTGTTTCGATAAAAGTAATCTCGGCCATCAGTCTGGACTTCCGAAATCTCACATTTATCCAACTGGAGTTTTTGCTGACGAAAGATTTCCTCTAGAATGGCTCTCTTCCAAAACAGCTCGTAATCATAATCCATAATCTGCCAAGGCGAGGTAGAGAGATAGCATGCGTCACGAGGCTCAATCCTCCTGTCGGAACTCCGTTCAACTTCTAAGGCAACTCCCTCGATAAAAGTGCTTTTTTCTTTGGTAATTTGCACTTTTGTAACTACTTCGCTAGGCAGTGCACCCCAGAGAAAAATTTTCTTGCCTTCCGCCAGCGTTCCTAGGGCTTGGCCGCCGGGGATTAATTTCTCAATTCTTATGCGTTCGGTGATATATTTTGGAGTAGCTTTTGGCTTTTTTGAGGATTTTTGAGGCATTTTTGGCGTTTGATTATTCATCTGGTGATATATTATTCGTAACGGAGAGCCTCAATAGGATTCTTATGGGCAGCCTTTGAAGCAGGGGCAGTGCCAGCAACGAAAGCAATAAACATGATAGTAAGGATAATTGGCAAGGTATTACCGATTGTAAATTTGAATAGCTCAAAGGTCGGAAAGACTTCGAGGAAAGCACCTGGAGCATGGACAGCGACATTAACGATTGAACTGATACCAAAGGCAACAGCGACTCCAAAGATCGATCCCCAAAAACCGAGGAGGATGGCTTCAGTCGCAAATTCAGCGAAGATACGCCCAGAAGACATACCGAGTGCCTTGTCGAGACCAATCTCGCGCGTGCGCTCTTCAACTGACATGAGCAAAGTGTTAACGATACCAATCGCAGCAGCGAGTAAGGCGATCCCGCCAAAGATCGTAAAGACAATCATGATGACATCAAAGAACGTACGAATGACACCCATCATATCGTTAATGGTCCAGGCGGAATATCCAGCGTCGCTAATGATTTGTTTGATTTCGTCTTCGCTGTAGCGAGAATTATCGAAGGTCGCCATAACATAGTATGTTGGCGCTTCATAGTCGTCAGGGTAATATTTAGTAGCAAAAGCGTACATTTCATCATAAAGATTGCGAGAGAGTAACATGCCGAATTGCGACGAGACGATACCATTAGCTTCTACACCAACAACCTCGGCTGAGAATTTTTTGAAGGTGTTATTAAACTCGTCTTTGAGTGCAAAGGTAACGGTTTGACCGATGATATCCTCATCTTTTTCGTAGCCTAGGGCTTGAGGGTATTCTGGCGGGAGGACGATTTGGTTCTTTCGCTTGGCATCTTCGGTCTGATCGACCAATGTGCCAGCAGCGAGTGGTATGTTAAAATTCCCTGGTGGCAAAATCATGACGCTACTGACGTTGTACTTTTTGTCAGTCTTGCTACTTGTGATATATCCAGTACCGTTCAGTGGAGTGGGAGAATAGAAGCTGTCGGCGTCAATACCGTCAATATTTTTGAGATTCTTAAGATCTTGGTCGCTTAAAGTGCCTAGAGTACTGGTCTTTTCGGTAAATTCTTGCGGACCAGTGGAAGCGGACATCTGTTCGCTCATCATAGCTTCAGAATCTTTGGACATGAGCATAATAAAATTGTCACCGCCGAGCGCTGTAGTCTGTTCATCAATGAAGGCGTTAACACCGGTGTTAATGGCGACATTAAGGATAATTGTAAAACTACCAACAAAGATTGCTAGAATCGTCAAAAAGGTGCGAACTTTGTTGCGAAAAAGATTGTGATTAGCGGTTCTAATGGTTTCGAAAAAGCCCATTTTTATTTCTCCTTTGACTGTTTAGTGGTTTTTGAAGGCTTTTGAGGGGTTTTAGACTTGGTATCTTCAATAACTTTGCCGTCGGAGATGCGAATTTGACGATTACAGAGCTTAGCAAGATCCTCGTCGTGTGTCACGATAATTAGAGTGGCGCCTTTGTTCTTATTAAAGTCAAAGAGGAGCTTAATAATCTTTTCGCCCGTAGCGCTATCTAGGTTGCCAGTCGGCTCGTCCGCGAAAATGATTTTTGGATCGTTGACGATGGCTCGAGCGATGCAAACGCGTTGTTTCTGACCGCCGGAAAGATCATTGGCCTTAAATTTGAGACGTTCACGCAAGCCGACCGTGGCGATGGCTTTCTCGGCACGGCTGCGACGGGTTTTGCGGTTAATGCCAGCAATTTTGAGTGGCAAAACCACATTCTCTAAAACGGTATCACTAGGGTTCATAAAAAACTGTTGAAAGACGAATCCAAAGCTACGGTTGCGAAGCTGGTTAAGCTTGCGACCGTTGAGCTTGGTCGAGTCAACGCCATTAATTTTAATAGTGCCGGACGTGGGGCGATCGAGCAAAGCGAGCAAGTGCATTAGGGTTGATTTGCCGGAACCGGATTTGCCGATAATGGCGACTGACTCGCCTTCGAAAATGTCTAGACTAACATTCTTGAGCGCAGTAAAAGCCGCGGAGCGTTTGCCATAGACTTTGACTAGATTTTTGACCTCAATAACTTTATTCATTAATCTATTCTAGCACACTAGGCAGTATATTGCCAAATTTGGCCATCCGATGTATCTAAAATAGTAATGCCCTGCTCCAGCAATTGATCTCTGAGTCGATCAGAAAGAATGTAGTCTTTTTGCTCCCGTGCAAGGCGACGACGCTCAATAATCTCATTCTGCTCGGTGGACAATCTAGGTGCATCATCAAGCAAACCAAGTCCAAATAGTTCGTCGACCTGCCGCCAAAAGTCAAGATTGGCGACACTTACAGCATCAATATCGGCAAAAGCTTGCGGAGAATTAAGATTGTCGCTCACAGCTACGAGTATTTCGCTAAAATCGGCGTCCGTTTCTTGCCCCTGATAGCATCGGGCAATCATATTCCGCCATTTGAGACGGCGAGTTTGAGCAGCGGAAAGGTTTTCTAAAGTAAAATCACGTTCGGATTGATAATGCCCCTGCAAGACCCACATTTTAAAATCAAGCGGACTAAATTTTAATTCCTCCAAGTTGGCTAGAGTATAGCCATTTTTGAGACTTTTAGAAATTTTTTGACCATTACTAGTGAGATGATTACAGTGTAGCCAATATTTAGCAAGCTTCTTTTCGAAAGCAGCCTCAGCCTGAGCGATTTCATTGGTGTGGTGTACTGGAATATGATCAATACCGCCAGTGTGAATATCAATGGTTTCGCCGAGGATACTATGGATAATGCTAGAGCATTCAAGATGCCAGCCGGGGTAACCAGGGCGACCAAAATAATCCCAGCGCATAGCATGATTTTCGCCGGGCTGAATGAATTTCCAGACTGCAAAATCAGCACTGTTGCGTTTTTCGCCGTTCAATTCGATTCGACCACTAGCGCCCCATTCTTGACCTTCTAAGTCGAGGCGAGCAAAGTCAGCATATTTCGGGAATTTGCTGACGTCAAAGTAGATGCCGTCACTAGTTTCATAAGTGTAGCCTTTCTGGGTGAGCAGGTCGACAATCTCCATATCTTCTTTGATATAATCCGTAGCACGAGCAGTGACATCCGGCTCGACCAGATTCAAGGCGCGAAAATCCTTTTGGAAGGCATTTATATAATATTCAGCTACTTCCCAAACGGTTTTGTGTGACTCGCGTGCGCCTTTTTCCAATTTATCTTCACCGTCATCGCCATCCGATGTAAGATGCCCAACGTCCGTGAGATTAAGAACGCGCTTTACTCCGTAGCCATTAGCTCGCAAAGTCCGAACCAGCAAATCCCAATAAATATAGGCGGCAAAATTACCGATATGAGGCTGACTGTAGACCGTAGGACCGCAGGTATAAATCTTAACCTCCGCAGGATTAAACGGAGAAAAAGTTTCGACTTTATGCGATAGGGTATTGTATAGCTTAATTTTTGATTCCATCTTTGATTGCTCTTTTCAATTCTTGCTCTATTTTAGCACGTTTGCCAACAGAAATGTCGTGATGACCAATCACGCTTTGATAACGGAGATAGGTTGGATTACGTTTGGCAGCGAGACGGAGGTTCGAACCCATTACGAGCGGGTCGAAATGTCCATGCAATAGCAAAGTCGGGACATGAATCTTGGTAAAAGTGGCAAAATTTTGATGATTAAGGATAACTTGCTCCATCGACTTAGCGAAAGCGGCGGTCTTGATATAGTCACTACGAAAGCTACTAAAGCGCTGAACGATTTTTGCAACAACTTCCATAGCTGGCACATCGGCAGCGAGGCGATGCAGTGAACTGTATGATTTAATGTAAACTTGGTCTGGCAAACGAGCAAGTTCGTCCGGCATAAGTACGGGCGGTGAAACAAGAATCAGCCTAATAATTTGGTGTTTTGCGCTAGACGAATTAGCATTGACGTATTCAGCAGCGATCAGCGCGCCCATGGAATGCCCAACCAGAACGATCGGCGTGGTAATTTTGAGTTTTTTGATAGTATTAGCTAGAGCCTGATTATAATCGTGATAATCATAATCCAGCCAATTGGCATGCAAGGACTTGCCAAAACCTAACAAGTCGAGCGCCACTAAACGCGTCTGCTTAAACTCGGGATTTTTAGAGAGCTGACTGATTGTAGTAGACCAGGTCTTATAGGTTGCAGAAATGCCATGTAAGAATATAACCGTAACTACAGGATCAGAAACGTGATTATCATAGCCCACAGCTAGGCGAATCGGAACATGAAAAACTTTATGCCAAAACCAAGTAAGGAAATCGTAGATTTTATGCGTCAGAGTCGTCACTAGCGCCTTTCAAAAGTTCCGGCATAATGCGAATAATATCAGCAACAACCTCCTCATAGCTAGTATCATAAGTACGGAAACCAGCAGCGTAGGGGTGTCCACCGCCCCCAAAATATCCAGCGATTTGCTCGGCGATAGGCTCAGAAGTGCGAACCTTGCCAGTCACCTTGCCGTCCGGATAAGTCTTGATAGCGACAGCTACGATTACACCTTCTACAAGGCGCATTTCCTCGAGAATAAGAACATTAGGATTGTACTCATTGGAATAGGCTTGAATTTCTTCGAATGGAATGTGGATCGTGGCAAGCTGGCCATCCAAGGAATACTCAATACGCTTGATAAGATCGGCTTTATAATCGAGAATGCGCGGGGACTTTTTCATAAATTCGCGGCGATTTTCGTCGATCTCGGCAGGATTAGCGCCAAGGTCGATTAGCTCGGCCATTGTGCGCATGGTGTCAGATGTAACAGAGGCGCTAACCAAGCCCAGAGTGTCTGACGAGATAGCAGCGTAGAGAGCAGTGGCAGCCTCTTGGGGGATTGTCAGATGATTATGTTTGGCGATTTGGTAAATCACATCAGCGCAGGCTGGACGTGTTTCGATGATGGCAGTGTGCGGAAAATCAAGATCGTCTTCGGTTTCGTGATGGTCGATAACTAGGACGGGCTTGCTATAGAGGCAGTTGCGGATAGCAGAATCATCAAGAAGCTTAGATAAGAGAATGCTCGAGGCAGTATCGACAATAATATATCCGTCGGCCTTATAGTCAAACTCAATTTCTACGCGCGACCAATCTGCAAAATAATGTAAGTATCCAGGAATATCAACTGGACAATAGAGATGATTATCGTAATCCTTCAGGATATAATCGAGCGCAATAGCCGAACCGAGCGAATCGCCATCAGGATTCTCAGCCTGAATAATACAAATGCGTTTCTTACCATCTAAGAACTCTTGAAACTTTTCCATATCTTATATTATACTCCATGACGCAGAGGTAGTCTATCGCGGAATCTAGAACTTAAGCTTGATGTTTTTATTACGCTTATGGTAAAGTAAGGACAAGGATAAGATTCTCTTGTCTTTTTTGTACTTTAATAAGACCTTTGGTTCTCAATGAAAAGGAGGAATTGCTATGTATAGAGATCAATTTTCTAAGGCAGTTCGTGTGTTCTTGCTGACTTTTGTGCTACTTTACTGCATACTCATCGCGACTCTTGCGAATAACCATAGGCAGAGCGCCATAGTCTCATTTAACCCTAGGCTTACTACTTCGGATGACCTATTGAACATTCTATATAAGCAAACGGGTCTATCAAGTATTGGGGAGTTGGCAGAGGTGAAATATTTAACCACCGCCGAGGCAAAGTTATTAGCTGATGGGGATAGTTTTTTAAATTATGCTACCGTTTGGAGAATTCTTTTGCCGGTGTTTGGGATATATCCATATCCAGATGAATGTTATAATATCCCGCAATATCCATATACGACAGCGCTAACAGAAAACTATGCTAATGCGCGTGTAACTGCGATTCTTTGTGGTCTAACAACAGAAGATCAGTGTCCCGACGCCTTGATGACATTAGAAGATTTGAGGAAGCTGGTTTCGAAACTAGAATTGGGGGAGGTAGTTCTACCTGCTCCCAAGTGCGATTCTAAGTATATCCTCGACATCGAAAATGTCGCCAAGATAGCGGGTGAGCCAGCTTGGAATGTAGATACTTACCGTGGACGAAACTCTTTTATTAGCAGCTATGAGTTAATACCGACGGAATGGTTGACGGATTTTGAAGCATGTGACTGGAAAATCGAGTTTCAGTTGCCCGAGAATTATGAGTCTATCAATCCCACATCCAATGGAACTGTGATGGGAGTGACATACTATGAGTTTAAAACGATTTACATCTGCAACACGTCTGCACGAATAACTCTACACGAGTTTACGCATTTTGCCGCCTCCCGCGTAGGGTGGACTGCAGAGTTCTTGGATGACGTATTCAAAGACGAGGCAAGCACTATGCAGATGACGCTAGGAGATTATTCTCAGCAAAATTCTAGCGAGTACTTGGCGGACTTTGTGGCTTATTGGCTGCTTTATCCCGAAACCCGCAGCACTTTACGCATAATCACTCCTCAATCTGCCGTTCTGGCCGAGGAACTGACCGAAGGTTATCTCAAACTTAGAGCCGCCAGATAGGCGGCTCTTTGCTGTCATGGTAGCGTCTTTTTTTAGACGCGATTAATCACGGGAATGACGATTGGCGTGTGTCCGGTTGCATCGAAGAGGATATGGGTAACGTCTTCCTTGATTTCTTCTTTGAGGGCCTTCATATCATCGCCTTGGAGCTTCTCGGTGCGAATGCGTAGATAATGGCGAATCTTGGCAACGAGCTCCTCGGAGTTGTCTAGGTAAATAAAGGCACGCGAAACGATGTCTGGAGTTTTGATGAGGCGATTATTCTTTTTAGAAAGAGTCAAGACAATAATGAAGATTCCCTCGCGAGAGATATGGATACGATCTTTCACTACCGCTTCGTGAACTGGCTTATCAGCATCGTCGAATAATTTATTGCCGACAGAGATGCGCCCATTTTTGCGAATGGTTTTATCTGGCATCAACTCGACCACGTCACCGTCATCCGATACAAGAATGCGATCTTTACTGATGCCCACGACATTCTCAGACATCTCGGCGTTATGTTCAAGCATGTAGAACTCACCGTGATAAGGCATGTAATTAAGAGGCTTGGTGCGCTCGAGGAAGGTAACATGATCTTCATAGTAGGCATGTCCAGATAAATGCAGAGGGCCGAGGTTGGTGATATGGCTCTTGCCATTCTGAATGACGCCAGCACCTTCACGCAAGAGACCGTCAACCGTATTCACTACATGCGGCTCATTACCAGGAATCGGATTAGACGAAAAGACGATAACATCGCTAGACTTAATCTTGATATACTTGTGAGCGCCGGTGACCATGCGATTCAACACTGCATTAAGTTCACCCTGAGAGCCAGTACACACGACAGTGATACGATCATCCGGAAGTTTAATAATATCTTCCATTTTCATGATAGTGTCTTTTGGCACCTTGATAACTCCAGCACGCAGTGCTACTTCGATATTATTGATCATAGAGAAACCAGCAAAAGCAACTTTGCGGCCACGCTTGGAGGCTTCGTTTAAAATCAACTCGATACGCTTAATCTGGCTAGAGAAACAACTGATAATAACACGGCCATTAGCGTAATGATCCATGACGCGGCCGATATTTTCACCAACATCATACTCGGAATGTGGATGACGACCGGGGCTGTCAATGTTAGTGCTTTCGTTTAACATTAGAGCAATACCTTCTTTTTGGACGATTTCGTCGATACGCTCATAATCGGTTTGCAAGCCGAGTGGTTTTTCTTCGTGGCGCCAGTCGCCAGAAAGGTAGATTACTCCATTAGGCGTGCGGACTACGATGGCAGTATTACCAGGAATAGAGTGGAGTGTATGAATAAACTCTACGCTGAAATGCTCACTGACTTTGATAATTTCGTGCTTTAGAGGATCGACGGGTTGATAGTTTAGCTCGGGGACATCGTCTAGCTCAGACATTTGCTTCTCGATCATGCCGATCGTGAAAGCAGTAGCGTAGATTGGCACATACTGACCAAATTTCGGCAAAAGATGCCGACAGGCACCAATATGATCAAGATGGGCATGAGTAAAGCAGATCGCCTTGACCTTGTCTTTATTATCTTCGAGATATTGAATATCTGGAATCATGTAGTTGACACCAGGATAGTCAGCGCCAGCAAAGAGTGAACCCATATCCACAAGGACAATTTCCCCCTTATATTCGATGATAGTCATGTTTTTGCCGATACCAAACTCGCCAACACCGCCCATAGGAATGATGCGGACTGCTTCTGGATCGGGGTGAGCGGCTTTGAGCTGGGCATTGGTTACCTGCTTGCCATCATAGCCATTGTAGCGACTCTTATTGACAGGAACGCCAATAATATGCTGCGTAGCCTGTGCGTGCACATCCTGAGATAACATACGTTGATGGTGAACCATTTCCCCTTTGCGCGTCGAAACACCTAAGCCAACCTTTTTGGACGAGGCTGGGGTAGTTTTTGTGGCAGACTTAGCACTAGTGGTCTTTTTAGCATTCCCAACGGCGCGAGAGCCAGCCTTTGCAATAGGCTTAGTTGACCTAGCACCACTTTTAGAAGCACTACTGGTGCTACTCTTAGTAGGTTTTCGAACTAATTTAGCATCCTTGCCTCCAGCCGAGAAGTTGGAGTTAAAATTGCGTTTTTGAGCTTCTTCAAATTGTTTTTTGATATCTGGGAGGCGCTCGTTACGCATTTTCATTAAGCGCGCGCGGCGCTCCGCTTCTTTACTATTGTTCATATTTTCCTTTATTCCCCTAGTTAATCCCCCGAAAGTCTTTCTAGATACATCTATTATAACAAAGTCTGAGGCTTTTGCAAGGATTTTATGCGGATTTGATTTTTCGACCTCTGAAATAACCCAAATAAGGTTATCGATTTTAATGAAATTGATGAGCGGAGTATTTTTCTGATCTTTGAATAATGGACGTCTCAGTCATAATAATGTCGAAGAGGATGTTATGCTTTTTTCAGTTTTTTATTATTCACAAGGACACAGATGGGCGCGAGTGCGAGCATAGCTATGATAGTAACGATAACGTTCGCATTGACGCCATACCAGATTTCACTAGATGGCCGCGACAAGCCAAAAGCAAGCATAGACTGAGCACTGATAAGGTCGTGATTAAAAAGGTTAAATAGTAACACGGCAATGCTAGAAATGCTGAAGGCTAAAACCAGAGCAGCAATCATAAGCTCAAGAAAGTATGCGAGATACACCTTGCGAACCTGACCGACCGTAGCGCCAAGACTGTAATATAGCGTAATGTTTTTGCTATCTTGGTCGACGAGGCGAATGTTCGTAAAGATGACTATGACCGCCGCAACTAAGCCTAATGCTGCCGAAATAATATTAGCCGCAAGCCGCAGCATCCTCATTACATATTGATACTCAGGCGACAGACCCGCTATAGTGCTGGCTACGTAAGTATGTCTATCTTCAAGAACATTCTGCGAGAACCAAGCATGACCGTGCAAAAGATAATTATAAGCATCTTCGGGATTGTCGAAAACCGCGATGATGGAGATCCTTTTAGCAAGATCTTCTTCAATCATCTGCCAATAATCGTCTGACATATTGCCCGATCCAATAGTTTCGCCTATGAGCCAAGATTCGGTCTTGCCATTATCAATCGCAATAGTGTAGCCAGAAGGAGCAGGAATAGCGGCAAGAACCGGATTGAGAATATTCTTATTCTTACCGCCTAAACTATCAAACGACAAATCGTTCGTCAGAAAGTTATTATCTGCTAGCCCAGCTACAAAGTATTTGGAGCCAGAATCGTTGACAAAAGTTCTGCCTAAGATAGAGGATAGATATTTTCTGTATTCGGCTTGTTTTTCGGCAACGCTAGCAAAGTTTTGCGGAAATTCAATGCCGAGCAAGCGTGCGCCATCCCACGGCGTAATGAGAACTGGCATGGCATCCGATGGCGCTTTGGAGATGTCAGCTAAAATCATGTTCTTTACGATATCTTGGGGCAGAAGAATAGCGTCACCATGTTTTACTATGTCGCCAAGCTTGCCACTACTAAGAATCTTGCCGCCATGAGCTTCGATATCTGCTATCATTTCTTCGGGTGTAATCTCCGGTAACTCTTCATCATCGGCTGCCATGCTATCTGATTGACTGGTTGCTTGAATCACCACCCTGCCGTCGGTTTTTTGGTTGGTAAGCTTCGTGTATGAATTATTCACGCCCTGCAGCCACAGATTCATTGCAAAAATAAGTACAAAAATAACACTCATAATCGCTACGACAATTAAGTTGCGTTTGAGATGAATACGAATATTTCTCAGACTGATTTTGATAGTATCCTTGAGCTTCATATTAATCTCCTTTTAATTTGATGGCGAGTTTTTTGTATGAAAATTGATCCAAGCAAAGCAAAAACGAAAGCGGTGCTATGAAAAATATACTGCAGATTATTCCGACGAATTTTAGATTGACACCAACAAGAATTGGCTGAAAATCTGGTGTACCAGGAAAATTGGCCGCCATAAGTTTGAGGGCATAGTTCCATGACACTGCCGTGGCGATTGCAGCTATTATCAAAGCAACGATGATCGCAAAGATTGCTGCTCGTACACAAATCTCTAGCAAATAGAAAAGATAGATCAATAGAAGCTGTTTTTTCGAGGCGCCAATAGAATAGTAAAGTACGAAAATTCTAGTACTAGTAGAAAGAAGGTGTGCCATCGTAAAAGCTAGGATAAAAGCTGATGCAATAAGCAAGACGACACTAGCTGGACGAACGAATTTATTATCATTGATTTGAAAGTAGTTTTGAACCTTTTCGTATGGAGATATTCCATCCGATGTAGATTCATCAGGTAGATTTTCTGCGGTATATTCAGCATATTTGAGCGCCACATTTTCTAATCCCTGAAACATGATGACGATAGATAACAAAATGCCAAATAATATTCCGATCGTGATTACCGTTGTTCGACTACGCGTGCGATAGGCAGTAAACTCACGATGAGATAGCCTATAAAGTTCGCGGAGTCTCATTGGTTACTATTCCGTTTTGAATCATTATGGCTTGCGTAGCAAACTCGCGAACATCACGGCTATGGCTAGCGATAATAATTGTGACGCCAAGCTGATTGCGAACGCTATTTAGGATTTCTAGAACAGTCCTAGCATTGGCCTCGTCGAGATTGCTGGTCGGCTCGTCGGCAAGAATAATCTTCGGACTGAGCAAAAGCGCTCGCGCGATGCAAGCGCGCTCGGCTTGGCCGCCGGAAACTTCTTTTGGCAAGAAGTTGAGATTCTCGGATATACCTAGCATTTTTGCTAGCTCCTCAGCTTTTGCCACTCGCGCCTTCTCATCCATACCGGCAAATACGCCTGGTAAGGTGATATTTTCCATCAACGTAAACTCGGGCTGCAAGTATGAGCCCTGAAAAATAATGCCGACTTCATGGCGATAAAAGTTTATACGCTCCTTCGCGGTGAGTTTGCCAACATCTTTGCCGTCGACAATTATTTGCCCACTAGTAGGAGACTCTAATCCGCCAATAAGATTTAACAAAGTCGACTTGCCAGCACCGCTTTCGCCACGAAGAATCGTGAAACTGCCAGCTGGAATCTCTAGATTAACGTTTTGAAGGATTACCTTATCGCCGTATTGTTTTGTAATGTTGTTTAGGTAGATCATTTGGCTTAAAAACCTTTGAGCAATTTCTTGAGTTCTTGGTCGTTTTTGGCGCTGAAGGTGATGCTACGGCCACGGATTTTAACGACGACGCCGTATTTTTCTTCAAGGCGGGTTTCTTCTTTGATCATCTTGTCGCTTTTGACAGCATTGACGGAACTCTTCTTCTTGCGACCGGCAATATATTGCTCGACTTTACGAGCCGACCAACCTTCCTCAACCATTTTGGGCAGAATCTCATGGATGACTTCGGGGGGTTGAGTGATAAGTGGACGCATTGGACCTTCCATAAGATGATGCTCGACCATGGCTTTTTTAGCCTCGTCTGGCAACCTCAGTAATCGCATAGTATTGACCACGCTAGCGCCGCTCTTCCCGACTCTTTTGCCGATTTCGTCGTTAGTAAGGTTGAATTGTTCCTTCAATTTAGCATAGGCGGTGGCGGTTTCGATTGGGCTGAGGTCGGCACGTTGCAGGTTCTCAATCAAGGCCAGCTCGAGCTTATTCTGTGCGTCTAGCGTCCTGACGATGGCTGGAATAGTGGCCTTGCCAGCGAGCTGAGAAGCGCGCCAGCGACGTTCACCAGCAACGATTTGGTATTTTTTGCCAGATTTGACGACAACGATGGGCTGTAGAACGCCGTGCTCTTTGATAGAATTAGCCAGTTCTTCGAGGGTGGCCACATCAAATTCTTTGCGAGGTTGTTCCTCATCGCGAACGATCTCATCAACGTCAAGCTCGACAAGCTTACTACTTTTTTCGTCTTCGTTGTGAGTGGGATCGAATTCCTCATTCACTAAGTCGGTAGGAATTAAGCTTTCAAACCCACGACCAAGCCCCATACTCTTTTTTACCATTATCTATTTCCCTGTCCTTTCCTCTACCTCACGTGCGAAATCTCGATATGCTTTTGCGCCTTTGCTAAATTTGTCATAGGCTCCAACCGGTACACCATGACTAGGAGCTTCGGCGACACGGACATTGCGCGGAATCATGGTCTCAAAGACTTTTTCTCGGAAATACTTGCGAACTTCAGCGAGAACCTCAACACTCAAGCTAGTACGTTTATCATACATTGTGGCGAGAACACCAAGGAGCTTCAAATCGGGGTTCATAGCCTTGCGTACCATCGCCATGCTTTCGAGGAGCTGCGCTACACCTTCGAGGGCGTAAAATTCGGTCTGCACCGGCAAAATCAAATAATCAGCTGCAATCATACCATTGACCGTTAAGAGCGAAAGGCTGGGCGGCGAATCAATAATAATATAATCATAATCTCTAGCAACCGATAAAATGGCGCGCTTGAGCATGACGAATTTTTGACCCATGCCGGCCATTTCGACTTCGGCGTTGGCAAGCTGCGGCGTAGTGGGGGCGAGATCGAAATTCTTAAAGGCAGTTTCTTGAATAATGTCAGCGAAATTGGCTGCCCCCAACATCACCTCCGTCATACTAGCATCAAGACCACCCTTATCGAGACCAAGGCCAGATGAAGCATTGCCCTGAGGGTCAACATCGACAAGAAGGACGCGGTTTTTGTCTTTCGCCAAAAAATAAGCGAGGTTGACCGAGGTCGTAGTTTTGCCTACGCCACCTTTTTGATTCGTAATACAAATAACCTTCGCCATAACTGTTACCATTATATCATGCTATTTAGATTTTACTTTTATTTTTTGGATTTTTGCGGACGTTTAGTGCGGGCAGTTGTCGCAGATTGCTTCTTGGTAGTCTTAGTACGACCAGACTGAGTCTTCCGGCGTGTGCGAGGTTGAGGCTTTTTGACTTCTAGATTGGGGAAAGCTTTGACTAGGCGCTTGCCCAGCTTGCTATGCGTCATAATGGTCTCACGAATGTACCGAGAGATTTCGTCGGTCGCGTCATAGCGCACCGACTTTGCTACACGACGGAAGTGAGAGATTAAACGTAGCGAAATAACAATGTCAGAAAGGAATATGATAAATAGCACTGCCGCAGTATAACAAACCAAACTACGGTCGAGATGAAATAGCGCGTCAAGCAAAAAAAGGCTAGAAACCCTGGAGATTACTACGCCCAGGACGCCAAACATTAATATGCCCTGCAAGCAAATGCGACCGTTGAGATTGAAAGGCTCCTTAGAATAATCCCACCAGCGAGCCCCGAAAAGTTTTTCCATCAGAAAGCTGGTGACGTACTCCAAGATTCCAGCACCAATCATAGAGATAATAAAAATCGCCAAGGCGTCATCGATATGGCGAAGGATAATTGTCACTAGGATGGCGCCTGTGCCATAAATTGGAACTACTGGCCCAACTAGAAAACCACGATTGGTGAGGCGGTGAGTTTTGATAAAGACGGAGATAATCTCAATAATCCAACCGAGAAATGAGTATATTATGAAAACTAGAAACCAGACGGAGATTGTATATAATATCTGCTGCGGCATTTTCTATTCAACCTCAATCTTGCCAAGCATTTTGATGCTTTCGCTTTCGGGGAGAGTTTCTACATTCTTAAGCTTGCGTTCGATTTGACGCGACGTCACCTCGGCTGAGCCGATCTTATTGGCAGTTTCTTCGAGTTTACGTTTCGTAGCAGCAAGCAAGTCACCAAACTTGCCGAATTGAGTTTTGACGGCACCGAGAGTCTGCCAAACTTCGGCAGAGCGTTTTTCGATGGCAATAGTGCGAAAGCCCATCGTGAGACCAGATAAGATTACCGGCAGAGTAGAGGGTGAGCAAAGAGTGACGTTGTTTTTCTGACGAATTTCATCGAATAAACCTGGAATACGAATAATCTCGGCATAGAGACTTTCGGTCGGCACGAACATGATGCCAAAGTCAGTAGTAGCAGGAGGATCGAGATATTTTTCAGAGATTTTCTTAGCCTGAGTTTTGACGTCGGCTTTCAAAGCCTTGCGATAGAGTTCAATCTGCTCCTTATTGCCATTATCATACGCATCCAGCAAACGCGCATAATTCTCGATGGGAAATTTTGAGTCAATTGGCAGAAGAACTTCATTCTCGCCTTGACCGGGCATACGAATCGCAAATTCAACCCGATCATTACTACTATGCTTAGTAATAATATTTTCGGAGTATTGATCCTTACTGAGACTGTCGGAAATGATATTACCGAGCTGCACCTCACCGTAGATACCACGCGTTTTTACGCCCTCCATAACCTTCTTGAGGTCGCCAACACCGCTAGCGAGATTTTTCATCTCGCCTAAGCCTTGATAAACCTGCGTGAGCTGGCCGGAAATTTGACGAAAACTAGCGTTGAATCGCTGCTCTACGGAACGCTGGAGCTTTTCGTCGACCGTAATACGCATCTCTTCGAGCTTTTTAGTATTATCTTCCTGAAGACTCTTGACGCGCGCATCGACGGTATTTTGAATGCGCTGGAAATTTTCGGTGATTTCGCGGCGATTTTCGCGAAACTCGGTTTCGATTTTGGGATTAACCTTATCGAGTACGCTTTCGACGCGAATAAGGCGCTCCTCTAATCGAGAAGTATCCATCTGGGCAATGCGAGGTTTACGAAGAAGTAAAACTATTAGCAGGATAATATTAACGAGAGCGAGAATAATTAATGCCACCTCCATAATATTTTGATTATAGCACAAGCGGAATATTTTTGTATAGATACGGGTTTGATTATTTTACAAATTCTAATATACTGAAGTAAAGAGGAGATAGAATGCGGTTATATTGGTTTGGACTGATAATGTTAATCAGGAAGTTTATCTTGCGACAAAATACTGGCCGCGTGATTTGTGATTTTGCGCAGAAGATGGGCGTAGTCTATATTAAACTAGCACAGATTTTGGCCATGCAGAACGTGGGAGAGATTTTTAACGAGCAAGATAGGCAACAGCTAGCTAAAATCTGCGACCGCTGCGATCCGATTCCCTTTGCAAAGGTTCAGAAAATCCTGCAATTAGAATATGGCGAGAATTATATGCAGTATTTTACTAGTGTTGATCCTATCCCAGTTGGATCAGCATCAATTTCGCAAGTACATCACGCCACGCTGAAAGATGGCACCGAAGTAGCTTTAAAAATAAAACGTCAAGATTTGACCCGTAGAATACAGCGAGACGTCAGGCAAATTCGTCGAATAATCCGACGTTATGGAAATTTAGCCTGTTTTCGTAATTTGATTGGCGCTGATAAAGGTTTAACATATTATCTTGATTGGATTTATCAGGAAACCGATTTCAGTAACGAACAACAAAACATTTTACGCTACCAAGATTTCGCAAAAAGTGTTAATGGGAAGGTTAAAAACGTCACTACTAGGATAGTGACGCCACGGCTTTTTCAAGATTTCTGCACTAATAATATTATTGCGATGGAATTTATTCATGAAACTACTATAAATCGGACGCCGCTGACTCCGCAAAATAAGAGTAAGATTATTCAAGCGATTGACGCATATATGTCGTTGTCATTTTATGCCTTATTGCACGGTAAAACGATTGTATTTCATGGCGATTCTCATGGAGGCAATATTTATCTTGACCGTGATGGTAATATCGGGTTCTTGGACATGGGGTTGATTTTTGAGTTAAATGCCACTGAAGCGGAACTAGCTCGCCAGCTGCTGCTTGATGCTTATACCGGAAAGACGGAGACGCTAGTGGATCTATTACTTGAACATAGTACATTTGAACAAGTTGATCGTAAAGAATTAGCCGTAATGATGGGCGAGATCAACCAAAGAATGCATCAAATTTCAATAGAACAGTTTTTTGTAGAAATGATGGGAGTTTTTACAAAACATGACGTAGCGCCGCCGGAGTTTTTATTCAAAATGGCTAAATCATTCTTGGCGCTCTTCGGTATTAATACGATAGTCGGAAATCCGATTAATACACAAAAATTATTAGCCAGACAGGTAGCAGAATTCTATATTGATCGTACTATAAAAGATACGAGAACGATAATTTGCTCTGGATTAAACTTGGTGCCAAACTTTATCAACATTTCCCTGCACGATGGTTTGGCGGGCGGTCTGGCTAGCCAGATTGATAGCTTAGAGAACATCTGTTCGCAGTGTCAGCAAGCATTCGAGCATTATCGAGAGGTGCTAACATTGGTCAAAAATGCCGGTAGCAAGACGAATTTTGCTGATAAATAATCTACCAATTCCCCGCCATTGATGTGGCGGGGATGTAGGTAGTGACACTATAATTTTCACTAATGTCGATGTTCGCGAATAATATTCTTACTACATAGGAAGGTAATTAAGAAATAACCGCCATAAATAAGAATGAGAATGCCTGCAGTGGTGGTGATAGCGCCGATTAGATCCATACCGCCAAACCCTTCTAGAATAAAGCTACAGAACTTAATGCCGAAGATGGAGTGAATGATGGCAACTAAGAGCGGGAAAGCAAAGAAGATGGCGATCTGCCAGAACAAGGCGCTAGTCAACATTTTTTCACTGGTACCGATTTTGCGGAGCATAGTGAATTTATCGCGGTTATCACTACTTTCGGAAAGTTCTTTAAGAGCTAAGACGGCGGCACTAGAGATTAGGAAGATGATACCGAGATACAATCCGATGAATGTGACCATAGCATTTGTACTAACACTATTATCGATTATCTCTTGGCGGCTATTGAAGTAGATAAAGCTACTATATGTACCATCGGAATCAGGGCTTTGGTAGATACCATAGTGGGAAAAGACGTCTTCGATGGCAGCCTCAGCGGCTTTTTTGTCAATATTGTCGCGATAAACGCATTCGGCGACCCATTCTATTACTTCTTTATTGTCAAGCGATATGCTATCCGGAATTATGATTACCCCATCATTACCGTAGGCTTGAGATAAGCGCACAGAGCCATTCTGAACTTCGGAGTATTTAGGTCGTAAGGTTTTACCGGCTATGGTAATTTCAGTATTAGCGGCGAGTGCCGGATTACGGAAAGTCGTGATGGCTGGCTGATAATTTGCAACGATCGCATATTCGTCGCTTGCTAGTGAGAGTTCGGGGTTGCCTATAGCTCTTGCAAGAGCGTTATATTCACTAAGATGTATCACTTCCTCAGGGGAGTCGATATATAATTCTGGGTTTGTGAGTTCTATCTCATCAGCTAACTCGCCAAGCGTATCTCGTAGACTCAAAATATTAGATTCGTAGCGAGGAAAGGCTACTATTGCTGAAAATATTTCATCCGCGTTAATACCATGATCGGCTAGAATCTGTTCCAGCTCATCTTTAAATGAACCAACCTGAGTTGCTTCGGGCTTACCATCAGTATCCGTATGATAGTATTTGACGAATTCAATATCAACGGGGATTTCGTCGCGCAAGGTGGCATTAATGTAGTTCCGAACTGAAAGCGCAGAACTAAGAACGCAGATCGTGACAAACAACATGAGGGAGATTAATGACATTGAAGCGACAGTGGTATTAATCTTACTACTGAATTGACGAAGCGTGAAACTATTCAGTTTGCGATAGTAGATGCCTTTTAGACTAGTGAAGATGCGAAGAAGCAAGCCAGATAAAGACCAGAAAAGTAAGAAGGTTGCGATTACCCCCGTAGCAATAACTAGGAAGAAGTTTTCCTCAACCGATGAAATGAAGTCTGCAATTCCAGCTGTTACCATCCAATATGACCAAGCAAGCATAGCGCATGCGACTAAGAAAACAACGGTACAAACCCAAGGGTTTTTCATTTTTACTTTTTCGCTGCGGCGACTACTAGATAAGAGATTGATGAGCTTTTGACGACTGATGTTGACAGTATTAAAGATCATCACGATTAGATAGATAACACCAAAATAGAGGAGACTCTTGAGCATAGCCGACACTGAGAAGACGAAGGTAAATCTCGTAAGATTAGCCTCAAACATGTTTGCTACTAATACGCTAGTAAACTGTGAAATAACTACGCCAGCAAGCAAGCCGATAGCAAGAGAGATGAGACCGATGAAAAGCGTTTCCAGAAGCAAAATAGTGGATATTTTACGCTTACTCATACCGAGCGTAAGGTAAATACCAAACTCCTTACTACGGCGCTTGATCAAGAACCGAGAAGCATAGATAATTAGAAAACCAAGAATAAGTGAAACTAGAATACTGACAGCAGAGAGAATGCCATTGGTGAGCTCGATCATATCGCGCATGCGCGGCGTAACATCAAGTAGAACGGTTTGGCTCTCAATGGCATTAAAGACATAAAATACAGCGACACCAAGCACGAGAGTAAAAAAGTAAATAGCGTAATCTTTAATACTGCGCCGGATGTTTTTGAGGGCAAGTTTACAAAACATCGTTAGCATCCCCTCCGAGTAATGTAACTACCTCGATAATAGCATCAAAGAACTGCTTGCGAGTATCTTTACCTTTGCGAATTTCATTAAAAATCTTTCCGTCCTTAACAAAAATCACGCGTGTAGCGTATGATGCAGCAAAGGCGTCGTGTGTCACCATCAGAATAGTAGCCTGATAATCGTGATTTAGCTGCTCGAATTGTTCCAAAAGCATCTTTGACGACTTTGAATCGAGCGCACCAGTAGGTTCGTCGGCTAAAACCAGCTTCGGGTCGGTAATAATCGCTCGAGCCGAAGCAGCGCGCTGCTTCTGGCCGCCGGACATCTGATAAGGATACTTCTTTAGAACTTTCTCAATATCGAGCTTCTTGGCAACTTTTTTGACGCGATCTTCGATTTCATGTGTATCAAAATTCTGAATCGATAATGCCAAGGCGATATTCTCGAAGGCAGTTAGCGAATCGAGCAAGTTGAAATCCTGAAAAATAAAACCTAGCTTTTCGCGGCGAAATTGATTTAGACTGTCACCGCGTAGACTGGTAATGTCCTCGCCATCCACATAGATATGACCGGACGTGACACGATCAATAGTGGAAATAACGTTTAGCAGGGTGGTTTTACCGGAACCACTGGCGCCCATGATGGCCACAAACTCACCCTCTTCAACTTTGAATGAGATATTGTCGATAGCTTTAGTGAGCGACGAATGGTTGCCGTAGTATTTTTCTACTTTTTCTAATTCTAAAATTGTTTTCATGGTTTGATTATATTTGATTCCCCATTAGTTGTCGTCGGTAGAGGATTACATTTGGATTACTTTTTTGTAAGATTGAGCTTTTGATGTCTATTATTGAGAGTTAGTGACATGATAATAATCATGATTCTTGAATACTATTTTGATGGTAGTTCCCTGACCAATAATGGACTCAGCAGAAACCTGATGACCTAGTTTACGGCATAGTGTGTTAACAATATATAACCCCATCCCAGTGGAACGACTAGAATCCGCCTGACGCCCGTTTGCACCTGTGAAAGATTTTTCAAAAATTCGCGACAAGTCTTTCTCGGCAATGCCGATGCCATTATCAGATATCTCGAGTTCGATGTCGCCATCCTGATTCTGAGCGGCAGCGACAACGATTCTATTACTGCCATATTTAATGCTATTTGTAAGAATCTGCCCGAGGATAAACTCTAGCCACTTTGCGTCACTAAAAACCATGAAATCAAGGTTCTCTGTCGAGAAGTCAATATGTCGCGCTTGGATGATTTCGCGTTGATGCATGGCAAGATTATGGACAACGTTAGCTAGAGTAAGTTTTTTTATTAAATAGTCGCTTTCGGCATGTTCGGCGCGAACGTAATATAAAACTTGCTCGAGATAACCATCAAGACGCTGAAGCTGCTCGGATATTCTCGGATCTCGATTCATAATAGTTAAAGTGGCAAGTGGAGTTTTAGCTTCGTGGATCCAGAGTTCAATATATTCGCGGAAATCCTTAGTCATCATAGCATGACGCTTAACATGCTCAGCCATGGACTTATTGGCTTGATAAAGAGTCTCCCAAAGTATTTTACCCTCATAGAAGTTAGGTGGTTCTAGTGTTTCCAGTATTAAGTAGGCTTGATCGAGGGTTTGCAAATTCTGTAATAGGTTCTGATAAAAGTATCGACGGCGGGAGTACTCAATAGCCAGACTAATGGTTACAAAAACAATAAAAACTACAGCAACGACAATTATAACTTCCAATGCAATCTTGAGAGCCAACAAAAAGAGTAGCAAGGTAAACAAAGAGGCGACTGCCAGCATGATAACATAGATACGGTCTCGCAGAAACACTTTTAAGCTGGCTATAGTTTTCCAATCCGATGTTTGAAGTTGAGACTTCATGCTAATATATACCCCAGACCTTTACGGGTTTCGATAGCATCGCCAGCGCCTAAGGATTCCAGCTTCGCGCGCAAGCGACTGATATTGACGGTGAGCGCATTATCGTTGATGTATTCTTGATTATTCCAGAGATCAGTCATAAGTGCATCGCGGGCAACAATCTCCCCCTGATGATCTAAAAGATGACCTAAAATAATCATTTCGTTCTTGGTTAGAAGTATGCGTTTGGGCTTTGTTGATCCATTAGGCTTCTGTTCGATGGTGCCGCGAGCCATATTAATGTTAAGATCACGGAATTTTATCATGCGACTAGGAGTATCCGAACGACGCAAAACCGCAGCAATGCGTAACAGCAAGACATTAGGACTATAAGGCTTTGTGACGTAGTCATCTGCGCCATATTCCATGGAAAGCACTTCATCAATCTCAGAGTTACTACTTGTCACCATAATTACAGGTGTCTGAGATGTCTGCCGAATTTGCTTGAGCAACTGCACGCCATTCTGTTCGGGCAGATTTAAATCGAGCAATATTAAGTCCGTCTCGCTACTCAAAATTGCTGACAGGAGTTTCTCTCGCGAAAATTCTTCAATAGCAACAGGTGTATAATCCGAGCTCGACAAAAGATTAGTCAGAGCTTGGCGCATAGCAACATCATCCTCAATAATCAGTATTCGGTGCATAACATGTATATTATATAATGCTTTGAGTAGTTTTCCCAAAAATACCCCCAAATGGAGGTATTTTGGCTCTATTGCTGTTCTACTACTTCGTGTTTCTCTTTTCGATAACCTCTTGAGCTACGTTTGGTGGTACTTCCTCGTAAGCAAAGAGTTCCATAGTACTAGCAGCACGACCTTGTGACATTGAGCGGAGGTCGGAGGTGTAACCGAAGAGATTGGCAAGCGGACAGAAAGCCTTGATGAGCTTAGCGCCACCAGCAAGGTCTTCCATAGCATCAATACGACCGCGACGAGAGTTAATGTCACCAATAACATCACCCATGAATTCTTCCGGAGTAGTGACTTCAAGCTTCATGACTGGCTCGAGCAAAACTGGTTGAGCTTTCTTAATACCTTCACGAGTAGCTAGCGCACCAGCGAGCTTGAAGGCGAGCTCACTAGAGTCGACGTCATGATAGGAACCATCATAGAGAGTAGCCTTAACGTCGATGACTGGATAGCCAGCGATAACACCACCAGCGAGAGTTTCTTCGACGCCTTGCTGGACTGGTTTGCGATATTCTTGAGGAACAACGCCACCTTTAATCTGGTCGATAAATTCGAAACCTTTGTCTGGCTCATTTGGTTCAAACTTAATCCAAACGTCACCATATTGACCACGACCACCGGATTGTTTAATGTGCTTACCTTGAGCCTCGGCAGTGCCGCGAATAGTTTCGCGATAGGCAACTTGCGGAGCACCAGTATTAGCCTCGACACCATGTTCTTTGTTTAGACGGTCGATGGCAATTTCGAGATGGAGCTCACCCATACCGGAGATAATGGTCTGGCCGGTTTCTTCATCGGTATGAACGCGGAGGGTTGGATCTTCCTCGACGAGTTTCTGGAGACCGAGACCCATTTTTTCTTGGTCAGACTTAGTCTTTGGCTCAACGGCGATAGATACTGGAGGATCTGGGAAAGTAATATCCTCAAGATGAATAGGATGAGTTGGATCGCAGATGGTAGTACCGGTAGTAACGTCTTTCATGCCAACTACCGCAGCAATATCGCCAGCGGTAATCTCGGAGATTTCCTCGCGCTTATCAGCAAACATACGAACAATACGACCAATACGTTCCTTGCTGCTAGTAGTGGCGTTGAGAACAGTATCACCAGATTTCAGTTTACCCGCATAAACACGAATAAAGATAAGCTTACCTACGAATGGGTCGGTAGCAATTTTAAAGGCGAGAGCTGTAAGAGGTTCGCTATCGCTAGCTTTGCGAATAACTTCGTTGCCGGTTTTGGGATCGACGCCAACAGTCTGGCCCTGATCGCGATCGAGTGGAGATGGGAGATAATCAGTAACAAGATCAAGCACCTTTTCAACGATCACGCCACGACCATCGCCGCCAGTAACAAGGAAGAAGTCACCATCAAGCACACGCTTGCGAAGAGCAGCCTTAAGCTCAACTTCGGTAATAGATTCTTCACCTTGGTTAAAGAATTTGTCCATCAAAGCTTCATCAGCCTGGACAGCTTCTTCAACAAGAAGGCTGCGAGCGTTCTTAGCTTTTTCGAGCATATCAGCTGGGATTTCGCCAACGGTCAACTCGTGATCTGCATAGTCGTTATAAGTATAAGCCTTCATATCGACGAGATCAACAATACCACAAATGTCTTTTTCGAAACCGATTGGCAAGTGGATAGCTACGGCGTTTTTGGACAAGCGTTTGTGAATGCTATCCAAGGACTTATAGAAGTCGCCACCGATTTGGTTGATTTTGTTGACAAAACAGATGCGAGGCACGCCGTATTTTGTAGCTTGGCGCCAGACAGTTTCGGACTGAGCTTCGACGCCCATCTTACCATCAAAGACTACCACGGCACCATCGAGCACGCGAAGAGAGCGCTCCACCTCGGCAGTAAAGTCGATATGGCCCGGAGTATCAATAATATTAATTTTGTGGTTTTTCCAATAAACAGTGACAGCAGCAGAGGTAATCGTAATACCACGCTCTTTTTCTTGTTCCATCCAGTCGGTAGTAGCACCACCAGTGCCACCTTTAACTAGGTCGATTTTGTGTTTAAGACCAGTACGATAGAGGATAGCCTCTGAGGTAGTAGTCTTTCCCGCATCGATATGGGCAATAATACCAATATTGCGGAGCTTTGATAGGTCTTTGACTTCGCTTGCCATGAAAGTTTATTCCTTTATAATAATTATGTTTTTGGCCATATCTACTTTGCTCTACGGATACATTATCCGTAGCATATAGAAGAAACGGACTTTTCTTTATTTTAGCATAAAAGTGGAAAAATGGTAGAGGAATTTGCGGGTATGTTCTATATTGAAGGCATGTTTTTGCGCTAAAAATAAGGATTAGTAGTATAATGAGCTTATGAAAAAAATTGAGCAAAAACTTAAAAAACGCCGTTTATGTATCGGTGCTCGCGCAACTGCTTGCGCTTCTTTTTTGGTTCTGGCAGTAATCGCTGCCTCGTCATTAGTGCGAGCGATGTCGCTTGAGACAATCGAGAACGATAACGGTGTACCATCAATCTGGGAAGCTGCATCACTTGGCGAACCAGAATCTATTACTCTCCCCATCACTTATTGGGATCAAAGGGCCGATCCATGCGACGACGAAAATCGCCAGTTTGAATGGATGTTGTGCAGCGGGTATCGTTCTCACGGCGTGATTCAAGGTATCGTACAAGCTCAGCTAGGGTCCGATCGTTTGCCGGTGCCAGCTTTTTCTGACCAGGAGTCGTCTTGGCAGGCACTTCATGATGCATTGTCTATCAATGTACTCGGGAGCAATCCAGTGCAACCAAGCGACAACTTTTATCGTTGGTTTCATGAGGTTCCCGGACTATCTAAGCGCATAGACGGACGCACAGTCACCTTCAACCGCACGGCTCAAGGAACCTATGTTTATGGCGGGCAGGATATTTATCCGATTGATGACGTAATGGGGTTGGATGCGACCGACGTAAGGCTCTTAGACTGGCAAGGTCAGTTACATAACTTTGGATTCACCGCGCATCTCGGATTTTCAATCAAAGTTACAGAGAGTGGTAGCGAGCGTTTTGAATTCTCGGGTGATGATGATGTATGGGTGTTCCTGAATAATAAGTTGGTGCTAGATATCGGCGGCCTACATGGACCTATATCTGGCTGGTTCCAAATTAATGCCGATGGTACGGTCACGACTTGGATTGAGAAAGTTAATGATCTCGGTATTCGTGCCGGCTCGTGGGTGGAATGCATGCGCATCCGTGATGGAGTATACGGTGATTTATCCTGTGTCGACAATTACAATAAGCTCGTCCGATCAACCTTTAGGGACGTTATTAGTCAAAACTTAGACTTCGATCTCGAAATGAACGAAATCGTGAATGTTGATTTCTTCTATGCTGAGCGTAGCACGGATGGTTCAAATACGAAAATTACAATCGACCATATGCAGTGGCCAGCTTCAGCGGACTGCGACATTACAGCAGAGGTAATTGGAAAAGTTGAGGGTAGCGAGAATCGAATCATTGAATTTAATACAAGTATTCAGAATCCAGATCCGGAGTATCCACTCGACCTTGAGCGTTTAGCGGCTTATATTCACGAAACCACAGGAAGTGGTAGCGAAAGCGAAGGGTTCTTGCCGCTCGACAAAACTAGTCTCTTCTACACTACCACTCCAGACGATGATAGTTCTTGGCAACCGGTAGACATTTCTGCACCCGACAACTCTAACTCTGGCTTTAACCTCGCCACGCCAATCCGAATGTCGCCACATGGACAGCCAGGAGACACCTTATATTTCCGATACTACGGCGAATCCTCTGACAAAACCGGCATAATGGCGAGTACGATCAGCTACTATACAACCTTGAACGGACGAGCCGGCGTGACCTTTGATTACGATGAAACTCCTTATGATGTAGTGCCAGATACACCAGAGCCAGGAGAACCGGATACTCCAGAACCGGGAGAACCAGAGGAGCCGGGCAAGCCAGACACACCAGGAGAGCCGGATGTGCCAGCAGAGCCAGAAAACCCGGACGCAACTGATCCATCCAATAATATCCCAGTGATTCCAAACATCCCAAGTGACGAGATAGATGGTGGCCTCATTTATATCCCGCCACTCGGAGAGGTTGCACTAGTGCCAAATACCGGCGTAGTAATGGACGTAATGGTAGGACTGTTTAATGGCGATTTCAGCGAAGCGGTTCTATCTAGAGCGTTTATTATGATTCTGCTAGTTGTATTCGCGGGAAGCTTTGCGATTTACTTCAATTTGCGTAAGTATCTAAAAATTGCTCCAGTGATGATAGATAATGGTAAGAAGAATAATAGCACTGCGAAGAGTAAGAAAGCAGCCAAGACAACAAAAACCGAAAAATCAAAAGTCGCGGTGAAGAGAAAGGCTACAAAGTCAACAAAAATCAATAAATACTAGAATGGAGCGATGCGGTCGGAGCTTAAAATATAAAGTTGCTGTTTCGCACGAGTCATAGCAACATAGAGGAGCCGATGCTGATCGGCTCTTTCTGTGTCGAGGCTGTCGCCGAACAGCGAGAATAATGCAGCATGAGGGTGAGAATTCAAGACGATTTCTCGATCAAGCTCTAGCAGGATAACAATTTCTGATTCTAGGCCTTTAGACTTATGCATCGTCAGACAACGAATCTGTTGATCAAACTCTGATTCCGTTAAAATGGCCTGACTAATGAGAGTTTCTTTTAGAGCCGACATAAATATTTCTAGCGTGACGCCT
Source organism: uncultured Candidatus Saccharibacteria bacterium (assembly GCA_948663575.1). Taxonomy (GTDB): domain Bacteria; phylum Patescibacteriota; class Saccharimonadia; order Saccharimonadales; family Saccharimonadaceae; genus Nanosyncoccus. Next base: position 21,770 of record CAPNAV010000003.1, on the reverse strand, counting down.
GGTATGGAGGTAAAATTATGGCGATGCAAGAGCATAATTTGACTATGACGATGTTTTTTGATAATTTTGACAACGGCTTTGAGTAGACGCGCGGCTGGAACTAAGGATTTTTGCTGAGATTCCGGAATAAGAGAGGCGACACTAGAGATGGTATCAAGTAGAGCAACTTGATATCTAGCATCGCCGAGACCATCCTCTCTAATATCGGTCATATCGAAGCGAATCTTTTGCGGATTGAGGTGCTTAATGTTGCCTTTTTGACGACTAAATGGGATAGCACGCGTAGCGTCATGGTCATAATTTTTGAGCATATAATTATTAGCATTCTCAACAATGCGACGAGCACTGCGGTAATTCGTCATAAGCGGAATATTAGTAACGTCTTCTGGAAAGTACTCAGAAAAATGGATGAAATAATCTACATCTGAACCAGCAAAGCGATTGATTGCCTGCCAATCGTCACCAACAGCAAAGAGGTGCGCCTCTGGGCATAACTCGCGCATGGCATGAATGATTGAAAGAAAAAGAAATGAAAAATCCTGATACTCATCCACGAGAATATAGCGCAAGGGGGAGATTCTTTGATAGAGGTTTTGTTGCATAGTAGATTTGGAATTATTCTTGGCACAGTCTAGCATTAAATCGGTGGCCTGAGTCATCAGCAGGTTGAAATCAATGCGAGGAGGCTGGATAGACTTAAGATAAATCTCAAAGGCCGTGGCCGCCAAAACATGTGTGCGAATATGCTTCTGATAGGCAGGATTATTACGATTGAGCAAATAATAATTATATACTTCACCCTTCAGACCGCCGCAACTGTTTCTGCCGACATATTTCTGGCCAGCTCGAGCTATAAAAGTACTGGTTAGCTTGAGTAGCTCGACATATTCTGAACTGGAGATTTTTTGATGACGGCGCAAAATGGCTTGGTCGAGAGAATTTTTCACCAGCCACTCATGTTCGGATTCCGATATAATTTGATATTTAGCGCCAGCTATTTTAGTCACATCAAGAGCGAATTTATGAAAAGTTGAGGCGGTTTTGATTGCCTGGTCTGGATTGCCGTCAATTTCGGCGAGAGTACGCCCGTCAACTCTTACATCGGCAATGCGTGTATTTACCTCGGCGGCGGCAGTGCGATTAAACATGAAGGCGGCGACCTCGGAGAGCCTGGCTTGACCGCTAGCAACAAGATAGGCAATTTTCGCTACGATGACCCGAGTTTTGCCCGAGCCAGCCCGAGCAGTAACTAGAGTGTTTTTATGGCTATCAAAAACCGCTCGAGCTTGATCGGAATCGAGAGTATAGGGCTGGCCACCCAGGGTAACATGCTTAATAAACCAATCTCTGCATTCATTAATTTTTGCATTGTCGCTACACTCGTCTACATTTCTAGCACAAGCGTTTTCATCTAAAATCCTCCCGGAGAGGGAGGATTTTGTCATCTATTTGAGTTCTGTCCTTAAGATTTCTTGCACGGCGGACGGGTTAGCTTTGCCGCGAGACTCTTTCATAACTTGCCCAACTAGGAAGCCTAACACCTTCTCCTGACCGGCTCTATAATCTGCCTGAGCTTGCTTAGTCTCGTCCTTAGCGAGGACGGCATCAACAATCGCTTCAAGCGCGCCTAGATCATTCTCCTGGATAACGCCTAGCTCCTTGGCGATAGTACGGGTATCTTTGAAGTGCATTTCCGGATCAAAGAATTTAAGGAAAACCTCCTTAGTGGCGGTGCTGGAGAGTTCGTTCTTTGTATTCATTTCGACGAGTGTTAATAACTGGTCCTTGGTTGGCAATTCGTCGTTGAGCAGGCTGGCATTTTCCTCGGCTAGAAGCACTGAACTAAATAGGTTGGCGATCTTTTTGACGGCAGCATGGTCACCGAGTTCATCGAGCTTCTCAATGAGACTTTGATAGTCCAGAAGAATCTCTAGAGTATCAGCACCGAGTATCTGACTAAACTCCTGGCGGTAATCTGCAGGCATCTTAGGTATTTTTGCACGCTCAGCTTCTACGACTCTTTCATCAAGACGAATAGGAGGCACGTCTGGCTCGGGCATATAGCGATAGTCGGCGGCGACTTCCTTGCTGCGTTGGCTCGTAGTCTCGCCAGTAGCGTCGCTCCAGCCACGGGTTTCCTGGATAACTTTTTTGCCCTTCTCGAGCAACTTAGTTTGACGCTTGATTTCGTATTCTACAGCTCTTTCGACGGATCGGAAAGAATTGAGGTTTTTCACTTCGGCGCGAGTACCAAGCTCCTTGGCGCCTTCCTCAGCAATACTAACATTAACATCAAAACGCATATTACCATTATAGAGATCACCAAAGGTAACGCCAGCATAAGTCATGAGACGCCAAAGCTCTTTAGCGTAATCACGAGCGTGTGCGGCGGAATGAATATCTGGATCTGAAACAATTTCTACGAGCGGCGTACCAGCACGGTTGAGATCGACTAGACTATAAGAACTTTCATGACTAAGCTTGCCGGCATCCTCCTCGAGGTGAGCATGCTCAATCCCCACGCGCGTACCATCCGGCAACTCAACATAACCAGCACCGATAATTGGCTGATACATTTGGGTGATTTGATAACCCTTCGGCAAATCAGGATAGAAATAATGTTTGCGGTCGAATCTTGATTCAAGATTAATATGAGAATTGAGTGCGAGCCCCGCTCTCACAGCATAACTAACCGCTTCGCGATTTAATCTTGGCAGCATGCCAGGGAGAGCATAATCAACTGGTGAAACGCAAGTATTTGGCTCTTTGAGGCGAGCGTCATTATCAACTTCAGAGAAAAGCTTAGTCTTAGTGCAGAGCTGAACATGACACTCAATACCGATAGTCGGAATATATTTTTTACTCATCTAAATTGCTCCTAAATCCTTTAAAGCTTGACGAAATGACGCTAACGCGCGATTGGCGGTCTCGTAATCAACCGTAAAATCCTGTTCATGAGCCAGCTGGTTGCGAATTTTATGCGCACCCCAGACTCGATTTACCTCAGAAAAACGATTACCAACCCTCTTCATGCGCTCACCCATAGTTTTGCCGGGGATGCCGAGCTCACGCAAAGCGCGGTCAAGCAGCTTATCCGCCTCCATAACCGCAAAAGCATAACTGCGCTCGTCACCACGCACAAGACTATTTTTAATCTTGAGCCAACGGGTTTGATATTCTTCGACGTCGAGACGATGTGTTTTGCCGTTCAAGATAATCGCAACTAGCGCAAAAAGCCCCACGGCTATAATCGCAATGATGAGAAAAACTACTGGTGGCAGCATTAGTCATTCCCTCCCATAATGTCGGCGTCGTCTGCCGTGCTGCCGGAACTGCTTTGACGACCCATCTCGGCGGCAAATTTCAGCAGAGCAGCATCACTGCGGCGCGGACCAACTAGCTGCAAACCTAGATCTAGCCCGTCCTCGGTCTGACCGACAGGAATAGCCAAGCCCGGCACGCCGGCGAGATTCAGCGACACTGACATCATATCTTCAAGATACATCGCTACCGGATCATCAACCTTTTCGCCGAGTTTAAAAGCGGGATTAGGACTGACTGGCGTCAAGATAAAATCACATTTTTCAAAAGCTTGATCATACTCCTCGATAATAAGCGTGCGCGCCTTGGCGGCTTTGAGATAATACGCATCATAAAAACCCGAGCTCAAAACAAAGTTACCAATCATAATGCGGCGCTTATTCTCAGGCATAAAGCCTTCGTTGCGGGTATGACCGTAGAGATCCTGGAGACTGCCGGCATCCTCACTCCGAAAACCATATCGAATACCGTCATGGCGCGAGAGATTACTGGCTACCTCGGCCGGCACAATAATATAATAGGCCGCCAAAGCATACTTTAGAGCTGGCATACTCAGCTCAACGATTTCATGACCATTGGCTTTAAGCTCTGCTATTTTGTCCTGCAAAGCTTTGCGTACGGCCGGCGCCACAGCATCGTTATCAAAATCTTTGACAATACCAATTTTTTTGACCGGATCGTCGAATCCGCTAGTATCACTGTTATAGAAATCCGGCAAGGTGGTTAAGTCATTCGCATCTTGACCAGAAGTAATCTGCATTAGTAGATCGAGATCGGCTGGGTCTTTGGCGAAAAAGCCTACGCAGTCGGTGCTAGAAGCCATGGCCACCACGCCATAACGACTGACCGTGCCATAAGTCGGTTTGAGGCCATAAACACCGTTAAAGCTGGCCGGTTGACGAATCGAGCCACCAGTGTCAGTGCCGGTCGCAAATTCCACGATGTCAAGCGCCACCGCCACGGCCGAACCGCCGCTCGATCCACCTGCGACCCGCGTGAGATCTTTGGAATTTTTGGTAGGGCCAAAATAGCTATTTTCAGTACTCGAGCCATGCGCAAAGGCGTCAAGATTAGTGCGGCCGATCATAATCGCACCTTCTTCTTCGAGTTTTTTGACGGCGGTAGCAGTGATTGGACTAGTGAAACCCTCGAGAATATGGGCTGAGGCCGTAGTCTCGCCTTCTGGGCTGAGGAAATTATCTTTCAGGGCATATGGCACGCCTGCTAAACGCCCAACTGGCTGGCCGTTTTTAATCTTTTCATCAATCTCGGCGGCTTTTTTAATGGCGTTCGCATCATTCAGAAAAGTAAAAATATGATATTCGTCTTGATGTTGATGAGCTTTCTCGAGCGCCGCCTTAACTAGCGACATAGCTGTAATTTCTTTACTCGCAGTTTTCATAATTCCCTCCTATAAAACCTTTGGCACTTTGATTTGATGACCTTCAACTGCCTTAGTCAGCGCTAAAAGTTGGTCAGGATCAGCCTCTTGGGGGAGAATCTCATCGTCGCGCCAGATATTTTCCATCTCAAAGACTTGGTAAGTCGGCTCGACATGATCAGTATTCAGTTCATCGAGCTGCGAGATATAGTTAATAATACCATTCAAATCCGTCACCAAGTGTGCACTTTCGGCTTCGGTGAGGGCGAAATTTGAGAGCTCAGCGAGGTGAGCGATTACTTCCTGATTAACTTCCATGTTTTTTATTATACTACATCAAAATTAAGTTTGGTATAATTGAGACATGGAAGAAGAACTTTTGACGATTAAACAAGTCAGCCTGGAACTCGGGGTAGCAACTTCTAAGATTCGATATTTATGCAAACACAGGCTAGTGCCAGCACTAAAACATAGCCGGGCTGGATATAGAATGTTTGCGCGGTGGCAGGTGGATTGGCTGACAACTTTATTAGAATTGCAAGATGCGGGACTAGACATTGCGACTTTGCAAAAATATACCGACCTTTGTCGCATCGGTAATTCGACTATCGTTGAACGCAAGGCGATTTTAGCAACCCGCAAGCACCAGCTAATGAAAGAAATCAAGGCCGTTAGCCAGCGCTTACAGGCTATCGAGCAGCGCGAAGAGTACTGTGAATCCCTCTTAAAAACCGAACAAACTCCAGATTCGCAGTGGTTCTAAAAACCTTAAACCTAGGTTTAAGGTTTTAAAAATAGCTAACAGGGGTGGTAATGTCGCAAAATATCGTAAAACTTGGTTTGCGGTTCAGGTTTTGATGATTTTGGCTATTTTTGGAAAAACTGTTTGTTCGGGTTTTTGAGGGGCCTACAGCGCTTGAAACTTCATAAACTATCCTTAATTTCTGGAAACAAATCGTACAAATTATAGCCCAGCATCTGGTCGATTTTATCCTTGAGAGCGAGGACGACATGAATACAATCCTGCGTACCGGTCCACGTGCCGTGACGACTAATCACATCGATCATACGCTTCTCGACGGTCGTGACATGAGTATGCACCATTAAATCGCTAAGACAAACCAGCTCTTCCTCAAGGCTGAACTGGTGCGTAGGTAGATAATCGTGAACTAGCTTCTCGCGCATCGGGTCAATCGGCGTACTCAAGATGCAGTCGACGGTATGGTTTGGAAAAGAATGCGTAAGGCTGATGGCACAATATTCCTCAGCAAAATCATGATCTTTAAGATAGTGGTAGCCATTGATGATATGATCCTGCCCTGGACCGATTAATCGACCAATGTCATGCAGATAACCAAAAGCACGGGCTTTATCTGAATCAACCTCGACACCTTTTTCGCGCAAGGCTTCGGCAATCTTTCCGGCCGTATCGCCAACGCCGCGAAGATGCAAAAATGTAGCCGACTCCTTATCGATAGTCAGCTCTTTAATCAATTCCCAGGCTTCTTGGCTAGTTGGCTGTTTGCTCATTGAGGTAATTATAGCGCGCTGCCGTGATGTTGGCAAGAAAAAGCCCTAGACTATTAGAATACCCAGCTTCTATTATTGCCGGCCGCCCTAAGCCTGGCTTTTTAGCTCATCAGCGCGACCTTTAATAGCGAATTGGTCGTAGTATCGTTGCATTTTAGCGGGATTAGTACCCCAGCTATTACCCATGAAATAATCGCAAAACTCCTCGCGCGCGCGGCAGACTTCTTTAAGCTTTGCCGAGCGACTAGGAATAATCTGACTATCGCCCGGTTCCTGACAAGCCGCTTCGATAGTGAGGTCGAACAGTTCCAAGGCGCGTTCGAATGAAACTTGGAAACGGCGTGGATTTTTATTAAACCATTTTAGTGAACGCGAAACTTCGCTGCCAAGATTCCCCATCTGCAGACAGAAAGAGAGCTTTGCCCAGCCGCCGTCGGCCAGTCTGCGATGTTGAGAACTTATTGTATCCATTTTTCTACCAGATCAATAATTTGCTTACGAATTGCAGCGTCCTCCACGTCTCGGCTATTATTATTTTGGCGAGGGCGAACATTGATCATGGAGTCAAATTCCACAAAGTCATCCCCGTCATCTTCATACCATAAGTTAATTCCCCACAGATTATCCTGCTTAGATCCGTCTTCCAATAGCGCTTGCTCAAGGTCGGCATGTAGATCAGCGTCAATCGCTACCAGCCCTCGCTCAACGTCCACTACGCCCTTAACCATTGGTCCATCATAAATATATTCTGACTCAGCCAAGGCAGTCTTGAAAATTGGTTTACTTAGTATTTTCATAAACATATTGTAGCATAGAAAAAGCCCTAGACTAGCTAGGACTTTTCGTTTTCAGGCGGAATGATTTCCAAGATCGGATGGGCGTGCTCCATTGAGACAATCACGCTTGCCCACCAAATCACAATACCAACAAAACTCACCCACATGAATGCGACCACACAACCAATAATTATCATACTCTGCTCGAGGACTACCTCATGGTGCAACATAATCATGACATTAATAATGGCGCCAATGATGATTAATGCCATAGTTTTGAAAAAGGCAACTTATCCTATAGAGCCATTAAGATCTTGTCAAGTGTCATATACTCTTCGGGCTCCTGTGACTTTGATTCCGCAGGCATAGGAAGCCGCAAGTGGCGCCAAGCTGTCATAATGAGCGGAAAGATAATATTACTAGCTACCCAAAACAAGACTAGCGTACTGATAATTCTGAGCACCCACACGCCAATTTGCGCCAACCCCATCGTCTCATTTATTAACGCCAGCCCCGCCAACGCACCGAGCAGATTGATGATAAAGCTAATTAGAGATACAATACAGCTGGCAAACTCCAGCGAGATTCGTTCACTCTTCGTGTACTTCACCGGCTCCTGATCACGCCAACGCTTTTTCTGTTTGATAGTCATAATTCCCCTCCTATTCTGGATTACTGATGAATCCTGAAAACTAAAACTGTAAGTTACTATTACCTTTAATATAATAGCTATGGTTTCAGTTTTTGCAACTAATAGCTACCTCTGGCTTAACTTTTAGCGCAAAGCTTTTGCTAGTTTTTTGCCCTGAAATTGCCCATGACACAGTACAAGAGCAAGGATTGCCGCTGCCATTACCGATGCTATCAAATACCAAAATATAGAATCCCATCCAACCAGCCAGATATATGCCGGCGCCACGCCAAAACCTAGCATAAACACTTCTTGCAAGGCTGCCTGGTTGACGAAGCTGAGAATGGTAGCCAAAATCAACCCTATCAGCACCGCAAACACCACCGCGAGAATGCTCAACAAAAATAGGTATGTCAAATAAACCAGGCGAACTTGCGAATTTGTAGCACCCATTACGCGATAAAGCGAGCTAACCTTGATATCTTTGTCGATGATGCGCACATAGGTCGTGACAGCAATAATGAGTGCGATCGTTGCTAACACGGCTGCTATAATTTTAAATATTTGCCAAATAGTTTGCAGGTTATCGTAAGTGATGATTGGATCAGAGACGGCAGCAATAGTTTGATATTGATAATGCCTACCGCAATTCCCCGTGAAACGATTAAATTCTGAGCAATAATTGGCTTCGTCTCGATAGTAGTTGTAGGCAGTCTTTAGACTGGGAAATTCCGCGAAAACAAAGCCAATAGTTTCGATGTCGACATTCTTCTGCTCAACTACTCCCGATGGACGCTCGTGACTAGACGAATTACCCGGTTCGGAATCAGCGTCCACATCTGCGACGTCGATAATGAAGCTTACCCCTAAGCCAGTATTGATCTGGCTCAGTATTAAGTCTAGAGGATTATTGCTCTGATCAACACTAGACAAGGAGAGGCTCGAAGCACCGATTCCGCCAGGCAGGATGTCAGCAATATAGTATTTTTGGCCAGTTTTGCTTGTCACAACTTGGTGCAGAGCCTGGTCCCGAAGCTCATTAATCTCTTCTGTGCTTATACGATCATCTGGGGTTTGATTTGTTATGTCTTTATCGAGGAGCTTAGTAAGGTCGTATGGAGAAACGGCTAATATCGTTACATTATCTTCAGTGTTAGCTAAGTATGTAAAAACATCCTCGCTTAGATGATAAAAAACACCGTCGGAGTTTTGAGTAATTGTAGCTGGAATAATGCGGCCACCATATTTTTCGACAAGGTTCTTGATTGCAGCGATCTCATCCGATGGATTACATTCGTCGCCGCACACTTTCGGATCGACGCCACTCATCACTAATACTTTACTATCAGTCGGCGCAAGCATTATACCTAAGGCAACATTCTGGATACCTTGTATCAGAAAAGCTCCCGTCATAATTACGCTAAAGAGCAATCCAACAATCATCACTACCGTTAGTGTACGTTTTTTGTGAGCCTTAATTTGCGCGGAGCCGAGCCGTAAATAATCAAGCGGACACATTTAATCTTCCTTCAGTTTTTTGGCGATATTTTTTCTAGAAAAATGCCGAAGGCTAAAGATGAACGTGATGGGCGCTACAATCATAATCGAAAGGATAATACCAGTGAATATGTCAGTAAAACCAAACAGAACGATCCTTGGCGCATTGTCTAGCATATAAAAATCTTGCAATCTTTGCGCCAGCGCGTTAGCATTAAACAGCCAAAGTACGCCAGCTAAGACTACCGCGATGACAATACAGGCCAACACTGCCAATACGCACATTTCTAGCAAATACAAGAAGTAGATTAAATAAATATCACCAGTGCTAGCACCTAATGAACGATAAAGTGCAATAGCAGAAGCATCTTGATCAATGAGGTGCGCAAAAGTAAGAATAGTTATGATGACGGCAATAATGATAAATAAAACTTCAACCATGATGAGATAAACTTTTTGATTCTTGACAGTGAGCCTTGAGCTAATTACTGCACTAAAAATTTCCCCGCTATGTAAGCTATATTTTCTGCCATCAGGAGTCTCTATATATTTAGGGATACTTTTGCCATTTGCGGTATCCCAGTAATACGCTATCGCGTCGTCATAGCTATCAAACATCACAACTATTTGATCTAAGTACGGAATAATTTCTTGACCTTGCGCACTGGGCGTCCTGCTAGCTTGATCTTGTAAATACTGCATTATTTTTCCAGAGCCGTCATCTATGATTAACGGATAATTTGATGACGCATGCACCCCAGATAATAATATGTTAAGCGGATTAAAACCAGGCAGTGTCGGTTTTTCTGGCTCAGTGGAAGGGTAGGTGCCGATTTTCACTAATGCCTTATCCTTATTATCATCGGGGTCTTTGAGAAATTTATTGAAATACTCATCTTCTATTACCGGCCCAAGATAAGGGAGCTGGCCATCTTGCAAAATACTAAAATCTAGGTCGCTAAACCGCTCCGCCAACTCTTGATTTATTACCCAGCGAGAGCTGGCAGTGTTATATTGAGCAATTTGGCCGATAACCTCACCATGATATCGCTCAGCATTCTCTGTAATAAGCTTTTTTGCGTCATCTAGGTTATTTATTTTCTCATAGTAGCCCTCGTTTTCTGGGGCTATTTCGGCATAGCCCGTCTCGATATAAATTTTACCATCGCTAGCTTGCATTGCTGCATCAAAAGTCGTTTTCCCTAAGCCTTCCAACATAAAGCTAAACCCCAGCACTATACCAAAGAGGATGGAGACGGTAAGGATGATGAGGATACTGCGCTTCTTATACTGGGCGATATTGCTCCAGCTGAGATGGAGGGCATCGGAGAATTTAAGGCCCATGATTATGCTGCTCCGGGGTTGGGGGTATGATCGATATCGGTTACACTAGCATCACTACTACTAATATGTCCGTCTTTGATATGGAGGATCTGAGTGGAATACTTTTCCACCATCGGGTCATGACTGGCAATGACGATAGTAGTGCCGGTTTCCTGTTGGATTTTCCTAAGCATTTCTATGACATTCTTAGCATTGTCCGGATCAAGGTTATTGGTGGGCTCATCAGCCAGAATGATTTCTGGATGCATGAACATAGCTCTAGCGATACAAGCACGCTCAGCCTGACCACCGGAGACTTCAGAGGGGAGGCTCTTGAGAACATCGACAATACCAAGCTCCGCGGCTAGCTCTTGGGCTCTTTTCTCACGGTCTGACTTAGGCATACCAGCAAACATACCCATGAGAGCGATGTTCTCACTAATAGTGAGTTGAGGCTGAAGATAGAAACCCTGGAAGATAAAGCCGACCTTATGGCGATAGAAATCTGTACGAGCTTTGCCTTTGAGTTTGTCTACGGCTTGATTGCTAATTATAATCTGTCCGCTAGTAACCGGTTCTATACCACCAATAATACTAAGGAGCGTAGATTTACCAGAGCCGCTTATGCCTTTCAGCATGGTAAAACTGCCGGTAGGGATTTCTAAGTTAATATTGGAAAGAACAGGCTTCTTAGAGTAAACCTTGTTCACCTCCACGAGTTTGATTATCATAGGGTTATTGTAGCATGATGGAGAGGAGATGGGAAGGGGCATTATAGTAAATTCTTTGGATTTAAAATTACCCCCGACTACGTCGGGGGTTTGTTGTGTTCAATGTAGGTAAATTATCGTTTACAGATATCGTTTTACTACCACTTGACAATAATTGTATGGAGCATCTTAAAACTCAGCATTACCAAGTTATGGTTGCGTTAAATATTTTCTCTCCTGTCACCCAGCCAAAACGTGGCGCAATTCTGTATTTAACAAAAAATGTACCGCTCGGACAGGTGACGGTCTTATCCGAAAAGACCCCGGTAATATTCCACTCCGTCTTAATCTCCCGCCCAGCAGCGTTCTCATACATAATATCTACCTGATATAGAGCTGAATTAAAGTCTTGGACCTGAATAGCAATATTCCGTCCACCCATATTTCCTGATACTACCCGCGTCCACTTGCTATCAAGCTGCCACGGCCTCGACTCTAACGGCATAATCCCCTCGTCGCCATTTATCGTGTCACCGTCAGGAATACCTAACCACAGCGACGGTCGGCTGCGCCACTTCTTCAGCAGCAAACGCCGGAACAGTAACAGAAAAGGACATAATAACAGTCAGAGCTATTGCTAAAATACTACGAGTTTTCTTCATTTTTTCACCATTCAACCTTTCATGTAATGTACTCGTATTACCCCGTCATTGAACACATATATGAGTATACTACTTCTTCATAGTTAATACAAGCCTTTTTTATATTTTGGGGCCTTGTTGCATAATTCCTGCTACTAGCGCATGCTTATGCGCGCTAGCTAGATAGGCTATTTTATCCAATCATATTTTGGTAATCCAAGTTCATTGAACTTGTTGATTAGTTTAGCTTTAAGACATTGTTCAGTATATTGGTTCTCTTCGTCAACCTCCACTTACTTATTCTGATGGCGTAGCGGACAGAATAAGTTGCAACTAGTTGTTGCATGAAAGGTGAGGTCGACATTTTGATAAATTATTTCTTTTTAAATATTGCTTGGGGTCTCCATGGACTAACCAACGTTAGTTCACCCTAATTGAAAGTAATCCAGCTTTATCCATTTGCTCTAAGGCCATACGGGTTAATTGGTTATTTTCAAAGCAAATTTCATATTCACGACCACCATCTTTGACCGGTTTCAGTAAATTATGATCGCAAAGCTTCTTAATCTGCTGAGCAATGGCAACTGTGGCAATTTGTCTACTCTATAAGTCCTTAATATCGTTGACTTTTATCATATTCAATCTTGAAATCTTCCACGGCCTTCGCTGCAACCCCACGCGCCTGTGCCTGCGCCTGTTCGTCAGAAATCACGGCTATCATCCGCGCGGTTAGGAGTTTGATCAAAGTTAATTCTTCCGGCGCGATAATCTCGGCAATATCTCTACTGAGTAAAATGTTCAGCCGGAGTGTCGCGACATTCAAAAACAAATCAAAGTTCTGTACTTCGTTTTTATCTAGTTCGCGCCTGATAAAGGCTTCACAATCGGTAGTCGTAAGTGATGTTGCCATTCTGTGGTCTATTGTGTAAATACATAAGATATGCGACAAACTGTGACTGAAAAATGCTATAATCAGATAAAGAGAATTTATAATTTTTATAGCAGAGGAACACTATGCCACGAGCACGCAATAAAGAAGATTTAATCAAAGCCAGTAATGAGCAATATCAGAAGTTAAACGACTTGATTAATTCGCTGTCGAAAAAAGAACTTAATACCGAATTTGATTTTTCTGATGACCCGAAAAAGACTGAACGACATTGGGGCCGCGATAAAAACTTGCGAGACATATACATTCATCTCTACGAGTGGCATCAACTTTTACTAAATTGGATCAAAGCAAACGAGAGTGGTGAAGAAAAACCCTTTATTCCCGAACCGTATTCTTGGAAAACTTATGGCGATATGAATGTGGAGTTTTGGGAAAAACATCAGAAAACTAGCTCAGAAGATGCGAAGCAGATGTTTGAAAAATCTCACGCCGAAGTTTTGAAACTTGCCGAAAGATACACCAACGATCAGTTATTTGGTCGTGGAGTTTATGCTTGGGTGAATACCGATTTAGGATCATATTTTGTGAGTGTAATGCCAAGTCATTACGACTGGGCAATGAAGAAACTCAAAGCCCACCACAAAAATTGCGAGAAGTAGATAGATTACAATTTATAGAGGAGATAAACATAATGGTAACTTTAATCCTAATCTTACTAGAAAGTATAATGCTATGCTTTATTCTGCTTCTATCTTGCGTGATTGGTATTGCTAACGGCCCGGAAAGGTTCACCGTGTTTTATGAGAAAGATGTCCAAAAAAGCCATAAAGCTCGGTTACACTACGAAAAAGGCGGTTCGCTGGCAGGCGATTGTGATGCTGTGACTCATGGTCAATGATCTAATATTAGGACCGAGGAGCTGCGTTCAATCAAAGTCCCCACTCTCGTTATTGCTGGTAGTAATGAGATAATCAAAGAATGCCATACCAGAGAAATTGCAAGTAACATATTCAATGCCACGCTCGTAATTATTAAAGGTGGCCATTTCATAAGCGAAAAACAGTCAGATGTTTTTAATCGTGAAATAGAAAAGTTCTTGACGATGCAGTTCAATAATTCACAGTTTAAGATACAGTAGGGTATGTAAGACCTAGTGCAAACAATAGTTTAGATTATAGCGAAAAGGCAGGCTGCATGCTGGCTAAGACACCAGACCTGTCCGCCTCACCAAAAACATGGTTATAAAAATATTTCGTGTCGCCACTAACGGACAGACACAAAATAAGGACAGCATACACTGTCCTTATTTCTTAGCCTTGGTTTTAGAGTTCGGCTACATCTTCAGCAGAAGGGCCGCTAGCCATATCTTCGTTTGCGAGCACTTCTTCTTCGGCTTCAGCATCTTTAATATTGAGAGGCACGACGCCAGTACCAACTGGAATCTTGCGACCGATAATAACATTCTCTTTGAGACCATTGAGACGATCAACGCGGCCATTAATAGCGGCATTAATCAAGACTCGAGTGGTATCTTGGAAGGATGCGGCGGAGAGGAATGAATCGGAGAAGATTGAAACCTTAGTAATACCGAGCAAGAGACTACTATAAGTGGCAGGCTCTTTACCTTCAGCGACGAGTCGCTCGTTTTCTGCGATAATAGCAGCCTTAGAGGCGATATCGCCAGAGACATAGCTAGAGTCGCCCGGCTCATCAATCATGACACGGCTAAACATCTGGCGGACGATGATCTCCAAGTGCTTGGCGGAGATTTCGTGACCTTGCGCAGCATAAACCGAGATAACATCATTCATGATGTAGCGAGCAGTAGCTTCAGCTCCCTTATACTTGAGGAGATCCTGCAAGTTTAAGGAACCGGTCGTAAGACGGTCGCCCGCTTCAAGACGTTCGCCATCATGGACAATCACTTCCGCATCGCCAGGGATGTCAATTTTTACTGGAGCGCCGGCATTAGCTACGACGACGATAGCGTCATTGGTAATCTGGGCGTTACCGTCAGCTGGAGAAATGATTGGCTCTTTGCCTTTACCTCGATCGGCGAGGACGTCGCCGGTTTGGACGGTTGCGCCATCTTTGATGCGCGGAGTGCGCCCATCAAGCACGAGACGAATCGTATCACCGCTATCTGGCGTGACTTGCACGACGTATTTATTATTCTCTTCGCGTACGTCAACCACGCCAGCTACAGGCGTAATGTAAGCCTGACCCTTTGGTGCGCGAGCTTCGAGCAACTCCTCAACACGCGGAAGACCGCGAGCGATAGCACCAGAGCCAGCCACACCAGAACCATGTTTAGTATCAAGTGTCAACTGCGTACCTGGTTCACCAAGCGACTGCGCTGCAATCACACCGACTGGTTGATGTGCGGTCACGAGCGTACGGGTAGACATGTCCACACCATAAGCTTTGCGTGGTACGCCGCTAACAGCAGTTGTGGTAAGCACGCTCTGAATCTTAATACTATCAATCTTATCATCATTTTCGATTTGTTCGGCGATTTCGTGAGTAATTAACTCATCGGCGCCAATATAGCCAGGAACTGGTTCGGCAGCATAGCGACCAGCGATACGAGCCGCAAAGCCAATGCCAGTGTATTCACTTTCTGACTTAAAGACTTCAAAGCCTGGGTCCTCAGCTTCCTCATCGGTGGTGAATACGTCTTGAGCGACATCCACTAAGCGGCGAGTCAAATATCCAGAGTCGGCCGTACGGAGAGCCGTAGACACCTGGCCCTGACGAGCACCTCGAGTCGCGATGAACGATTCGAGCGTGTTGAGGCCTTTCTTGTAGCTACTCTTGACTGGAAGCTCAATTTCGTTGTTGTTAATATCAACCATGATACCGATCTCGGCCGATGCTAGCTTAATATTACTGACCGAGCCACGAGCGCCAGAGTTAACCATCACGGCGATATCAGTATCCATTTCGGCAAGCTTACTCTTCAAGAAATCAGAAATCTTCTTATCAATATCACGCCAGTTGGCGACAGTAAGATTATAACGTTCTTCCTCGGTAACGAGACCCTGATCAAATTGCTCCTGAATCAAAGCTGTCTTAGCATCACCTTCGGCGATGAAGTCATCGATTTCTGGATAGGTTGGGTAATCATCTTTTGCAGTCGAAACCGAAGCAATGGTTTCATATTCAAAAGCCAGATTCTTGACAGCATCGGCGGTTTTGACAGTTGTATCCGAGCCATACATATCGAAGATGTCAGCCATGACCTTCTTGAGCTGCTTGCTAGTTTGTACGGAGTCGTCATATGGATAATCTTTTGGCAGAACTTCGTTGAAAATCACTCTACCGAGGGTAGTATTTCTAATTTCACCCTTAGCAAACACGCGAATCGGCGTCTGCAGAGCAATCAAACCCTGATCATAAGCCATCTCAGCTTCATAAACCGAGCTGAACGGTTTGACATCGTTCGTTTCGGTGCCTGGCTTATTGTAAGTCAGGTAGTAGATACCAAGCACAACGTCCTGATAAATAGCTAGCACTGGAGCGCCATCTGCTGGTTTCAACAAGTTCTTTCCAGCAGACATCAACTCACCAGCTTCAGCTTGAGCAGCTTCTGAAAGCGGTAGATGTACTGCCATCTGGTCACCATCGTAGTCAGCGTTAAAGCCGGAGGCTACGAGCGGATGGAGCTGAATAGCCTTACCTTCAATCAACTTAGGCTGAAAAGCTTGTACTGATAGCCTGTGCAAACTTGGCGCACGGTTTAGGAGTACCCATTTACCTTTAATACATTCATCAAGACCATCCCAGACAACCGCGTCACCAGCCTCAATCATGCGGGTTGCTGCGCGGATATTAGCAGAATGATCGTTAGCGATCAGCCAAGAAATTACGAATGGTTTAAAGAGTTCGAGAGCCATTTGTTTTGGCAGACCGCATTCATTAAGCTTTAGATCTGGACCAACCACGATCACGGAGCGGCCAGAATAGTCAACACGCTTACCGAGCAAGTTCTGACGGAAACGTCCCTGCTTACCCTTAAGGAGGTCGGAAATGCTCTTGAGCTTTCTGCGGCCGTTCTGAGCGCTAGCGCTGCGGCTGCCGTGAACTGCTGAGTTATCGATCAAGGCATCTACAGCCTCTTGCAACATACGCATTTCGTTATGACAAATCACAGCAGGAGCGTTGAGCTCGAGGAGTTTCTTCAGACGGTTGTTACGGTTAATAACCCGACGATACAAATCATTCAAGTCGGAGGTAGCGAAGCGACCACCAGGGAGCGGAATCATTGGACGTAGATCCGGTGGAATCACCGGTACGACCATCAGAATCAGATCGATTGGTTTAATTCCAGCCGACTCCATGCCCTCAAGCACCTTCAGGCGTTTCATGAGGCGTTTTTCCTTCTGTCCTTTAGCCTCGGCAGCTTCCTCTCGCAGTTCAGAAATCATAGTCTTGAGATCGATTTCATCTAGGAGACGCTTAATAGCGGTAGCACCCATCTCGACCTCGACTAGTTCATCATAATCATCCGGCAAATTGCGATATGCTTGCTCGGTGATGACGGCGCCCTTTTGTAGGCTTTCTAGAGCGGTTTTGCGAGCGCTATAGTCGCTCTCAAGAGCCTCTATCTCTTTAGCCTGCTCGTCGGCGAGAGCAGTAACATTAGCGTTCGGCTCTTCAGCGGCTTTTTCATAACGCAAGCGAATAGCTTCGCGCGCAGCGACAGTGTTAGCCTCGAGGTCACTAAGTCTCTGAGCAATTTCTTCATCCTTAGCACTAATAATGAGATAAGATGCAAAATACACAACTTTCTCAATATTTTTGACAGTAAGATTCAATAAAACGCTGAGTGCGCTAGGCGTGCCACGCATAAACCAAATATGCGCAACTGGCGCCGCCAAAGTAATGTGCCCCATACGCTCACGGCGAGAGATCGACTTAGTAACGAGGTTTCCCTCTTTATCTACAGCTGCTTCCCTTGACCTCACACCTTTTAGTTTGCTGTCATGCGGATTAATATCTTTTACTGGGCCGAAGATTCTTTCACAGAATAGTCCGTCGCGCTCTGGCTTTTGAGTACGATAGTTGATTGTCTCTGGTTTTAATACTTCGCCATAGCTCCAGCCGAGAATGTCTTCCTTGCTGGCAACACTCAAGCGAATTGAGTCAAAGTCGTTGGCGCTGATAAAATTATCCATCCAGGCCATATTATAGCTCCTCTCCGAGGTCATCGGATTCTGGATCGCCCAATCCGTTGATTGGACCATCATCGATTGACGGTTCTCCCATATCCTCAGCCTCTGTTATTTCCATCCCCTCATCATCCAGCATTTCTACTGCTTCCTCTTCGTCTAAGTCCACTATCGTCTCGGCAGTTTCAGTGCTAATGCCGCGTTGACTGTAAATTAAACGATCGTCACGTTCCTTCTCGATCTGACGAGATGTCCGTTCAATCACCTCACCAGCATCGGTGGAATTACCATGATCAAGCAAGTCAACCTTGAGACCAAGCCCTTGGAATTCTTTAACCAAAACATTGAAACCTTCAGGAAGCTTTGGACCCTCAATCGGTTCACGCTTGATAATACTTTCATAGGCTTTGGCGCGTCCGTAGACATCATCTGACTTGATAGTGAGCATTTCCTGCAAAGCAGTAGCAGCACCATAAGCTTCGAGTGCCCACACCTCCATTTCTCCGAAACGCTGACCACCATTCTGAGCCTTACCACCAAGCGGCTGTTGAGTAACGGCCGTGTATGGGCCTGTCGAGCGAGCGTGAATCTTATCTTCGACCATGTGGTGGAGCTTCAGCATATGCATCACGCCGACGGATGTACGTTCATTGAATGGTTCGCCGGTCAGGCCGTCGTAAAGCTGCACGCGACCATCGCGAGCAAAACCGGCTTTCTCAAGTTGCTCAGAAATAGTTTCATCACTGACGCCGTTAAACGACGGAGTGGCAACTTTATAACCAAGCGCGCGTGCCGCCATACCAAGGTGAATCTCAAAGAGCTGACCAAGGTTCATACGGCTTGGCACACCCATTGGGCTAAGCAATACGTCGATAGGAGTACCATCTTCCATAAATGGCATATCCTCAACTGGCAGGATGCGAGAAACTACACCTTTATTGCCATGACGTCCAGCAATCTTATCGCCTACGCTAATCTTGCGCATCTCCGCAACATAGATTTTGATTTGCATAATCACGCCAGCTTTGAGCTCATGGCCTTGCTCGTGAGTGTAAACTCGTACGCCAACTACTTTTCCGGTGGAGGCGCCGTTCATGCGCACAGATGTATCGCGGACGTCTTTAGCTTTTTCACCAAAGATAGCGCGAAGCAAGCGCTCCTCTGAGCTAAGCTCCTGTTCACCTTTTGGAGTAATCTTACCGACGAGAATATCGCCAGGCTGCACTTCCGATCCAACTACAACGATACCATCCTCGCCTAAATGACGGAGACTGCGCTCTGGAACGTTTGGAATATCACGCGTCACCTGCTCTGGACCGAGCTTAGTCTCGCGCACCTCAACGTCAAAGTCTTTAATGTTAATGCTCGTAAGCTTATCATCTTCGACTAAGCGCGAGGAAATCACGATCGCGTCATCCATGTTATAACCACGCCAAGGCATGAAGGCAACGAGGAGGTCTTTACCAAGGGCGAGTTCACCATTATTAACAGATGCACCTTCAATCAGGATATCACCTTTTTTAACTTTTTGGCCACGGGCGACCATTACGCGCTGGTTATAGCAGCGGTCGTCATTAGTCTTCTCGAAATGCTCAACCTTGTATTCTTTTTCGCCGAGCTTAGAGTATTTAACGATGACTGAGACGCCGTCAGCCTTAAGAACTTCACCGTCTTCTGGGGCGATGATTGTGTGAGAGGTATTGAGCGCAACTTCATGCTCGATACCAGTACCAACGATTGGCGCATCAGTTTTAAGGAGAGGCACAGCCTGTTTCTGCATGGCGCAGGCCATGAGAGAGCGGTCAACACGGTTCTTTTCCACGAATGGAATTAAGCTAGCCGAAGTACCAAGAATCTCCTTGTGAGCAGCATCAATATGTGTGACGAGGTTCGAGGCGACCTGGCTTGGGCGACCGTTCACACGGGCAGAGACCCACTCCTCAACAAACTCGCCTTTGTCATTCAACTTCACTGAGGCGTCAGCAATAATCATATCGCTTTCGCTAGCGGCATCAACATAGACAACTTCATCAGTCACCTTGCCGTTTTTAACTACACGATAAGGCGCTTCAATAAAGCCATATTCATTAATACGAGCGTAAGTAGCGAGGTTAAGCACGAGACCCACGTTACCACCTTCCGGTGTCTCGACCGTACAGATCCTACCGTAATGAGTAGGGTGAGCATCACGCACGTCAAAGCCGGCACGTTCACGGGTAAGACCGCCGGGGCCCATACTAGAGAGACGGCGCTTGTGAGCAAGCTCAGAATAACCGTTTACTTCATCCATGAGCTGAGAAAGCTGCGAGCTGGCAAAGAATTCCTTGACAGCCGCCACGACTGGACGCGAGTTCAGGAGTTGAGATGGCGTTACTTCCTTTGGATCGGCGGTAAGCATGCGGTCAAGAATATTGCGCTGGAGACGGAGCATACCGAGACGGAACTGGCGCTGTACCAATTCACCAACTAATTTAACACGACGATTACTGAGGGAGTCGATATCGTCAGCTGGCTCTTGGGTGTTGTTGAGGCGAATAATTTCTGAAATGATCGCAACGAGATCCTTCATCTGCAAAGTGCGATGCGCAGCATCATTTGGAGTATCAAAACCAAGGCGCTGATTGAGCTTGTAGCGACCGACACGAGACGAGTCATAGCGTCGATAATCAAAGAATGCATGTTCAATCATAGATTTGGCATTCTCAACGGTGGCCAAATCACCAGGGCGCAAACGGCGATATACCTCGAGGAGCGCAGCTGGCTGGCTGGTGGTGGTATCCTTTTCGAGGGTGGCATTAATATAGCTAATCGCGCCATTATCAACCTTCTCAAAAAGCTCGCGAATTTTATTGTCATCAGCTACGCCGAGAGCGCGCAAGAAAGTGGTGACAGGAATCTTGCGGCGACGATCAATCTTAACATTAATACAGCCGCCAGTCGTGGTCTCAAACTCAAGCCAAGCACCACGCCCTGGAATAACCTTAGCACCATAATAGCGGCGACCATTAGCCTCATCAGCCGTAAAGAAAACACCGGCCGAGCGCACGAGCTGTGACACTACAACGCGCTCTGTACCATTAATAATAAAGGTGGCGCGATCCGTCATCCATGGATAATCACCAAAGTAAATATCCTGTTCTTTGATTTCACCGGTAACCTTATTGGTTAGCTCAACCATCACATGAAGCGGTGCTGCATAAGTGGAAAGATTCAATTTCGCAGTTTTTTCATCTTCAATAGGATCCTTGAAATAGTAATCCTTGAACCGCATCGACAATTTATTACCATTGTAATCGTCGATAGGGTTTAGCTCATTAAAAACCTCCCGGAGTCCAGATTTGACAAAATCGTCCCAGCTATCTTTCTGGTGCGAAATTAAATCCGGAATCGGGAGAGCTTGGTCGCCTTCCGTGAAGAATACGCGGCCGGCATCTGTTGTTGCTTTACTCACTTTTCCCTCTTGTTTACTTTAGTGTTGATAATCTCTCGCCAAGCGAGTCAATTTTAGGAGATTCTTCGGAGCCGTGCACCTGCTGCCGTCGATCTCTTAAACTTGTAGCGCCGAAGATTACTGTGATGCGTTCCTTAGAGTCGCCAGCTCTAAAAGAAGCGTCGAATATAATTCAAACATAGCACAAACTATTTTAAACACCACACACTACTTCTTAATACTACATTATACAGAATTTCCATATAAAAACAAGTCTAATTTTCTCCTTTTTGGCTAAACATACATGCGAGAATTTTCCATAAGAAAACACCCGAGCATTTTAGCTCGGGTATTATTAGTTACATCATAATTATGACACAGACACAAAAAACCGCCCTTTGCTCAACTTCAGGGGCGACTTTTTGAACATATAAGCTCTCAACTTATCGTTGGCTCGCAGTTAGCCT
>CAPNAV010000002.1 GCA_948663575.1 uncultured Candidatus Saccharibacteria bacterium | reverse complement strand
CAAGGCATCCACTATCAGTGCCCTTATGTACCTTTTTATGCATTGACTTAACTAGTAATCGACGTTCGATCAATTACTGTTCCGTCTTACAATTCTATTTCTTATTAAGAAATATCTTCATCGTTGTCCAAATTGTTAATTCGAAATCTTAAACGCTCAGTATAATTATCAGATGATAGATTTACCTCGCATAGTTTCTATCTTAATACAGAGGTTGTTCTGAACAACTTGTTTAACTGTTCTTCATTATAGGCCACCCTAATTTAAAAGTCAACACTTTTTTTGGACTTTTTATAAAATCCTGCATTTTTCTATGCTCGACCTCTATAAAATAGCGCCTAAAATGATGTAATTTTTACATTTTTATGATAGAAAAGTTGTTAATTTCGGGACAAATCGGCAAGTTTTGATTGCGCTTTCGCTTATTTATTGCACGATTACTTCTCTAGTGTAGCACAGATATGTAATAATGTCAATATCTTTTATGGCTATAATTGGCGTTTTTGTCAACATACTAAGTTTTTACCTCTCGTAACTAATTCATTTGATTAGTAGTATTACCGATAGAATGCCTATCCTAATAGAATAGATCATAGCTTATATATGTTCAGCAGAAAGCTGCCCTATTGGATAATCTTTCCTTGTGTCTTCAGCCGTTCACTTCGTCTAAAAGTTATATACAGAGTTTGACTAGCGATTCTCCTAGATTTCGTAAGCGCGCATTTCACAGTTTCCGAACCTAGTAGAATAGAGATCAGTGTCAGCGTCGTGACCGACAATTGTGAAGTGGAGATGACGCAAAAAACCACCGTGAGCAACAACAAGGACTGTAGCATCGTTAGGATGAGTAGACCTGAGTTGAGCAAGGAATTGTTCGCTGCGTTTGAAAATATGTTCGATAGTCTCTATATTATATTGCGGACAAATGGTAGAGTCGTCGATTTCTGCACTTGAGATAGTTCTCTCGGACGGTGTAGTTCCCTCTATGTCACCAAAGCTGCGCTCTACAATGAGTGGACTAACTATAATATTATATTGTCTGTCGGTGATAATTTCCGCAGTATTATATGCACGCTGGAGCGGAGAAGCGTAAACCGCATCAAAAGTAAGATCTTGAGCCCTGATTTGTTGAGCTAATTCTTTAGCCTGAATAATGCCGGTGTCGTTGAGAGGAATATCTGATAAACCCTGGATTCTTTCGTTCAAGTTCCAGTCGGTCTGGCCATGGCGGACGAGATATAACTTCATTTTGCAGCCTTTTGCAAATTAATATAGTCTTTGAGCACGGCGTGGACGTCGCTGGATTCGCGTTTGATACGAGCGAGGCGGGAATCGATTTCAAAGTGAGCCATTTCGAGGGTACGTTTTAGGATTGGGTCGTTCTGCTTGAGATCAAAGAAGTCGTAAAAGATTTTTGCTTCGTCGGGAGTGCGAATAATACTACTGGCGTAACGCGGATAATCTTCAATTGACTTCTCGCCAGTGAGCTTTTCGATGTAAGGCCAGTTTTCTGTGAGCCAGAGTAAAGTGCGTTTGCGAGCATGATAGTTGCGCAAGAGATAAATATAGAGAAAGATATGGTCCTGCGGGCGGACTATTTCAGGCTGTTTCAGTAAACCTAGTAACTCATCGAGGTGTTGAGGCTGGCCAGCGTGACTAGCGATAGCAAAAAGAAGGTCGGCGCGCAGCTCAGGGTCAGATTCAGATTGATACCTATCAAGAAAGGCACTAAAGCTAGAAGACTCATCAGTAAGCATCTTAGCGCTAAGTATAGCCGAACGGAGTTCATGCGGAATTTCGGCTAGATTATCGTGATGCAAATCAGCAAGATGCTTCAGCACTTTGGCATCGCGAATGTATATGGCGACATTAATAATAGCGTCGCGACGCTGAATCGCATTGGAATCAGAGCCGAGGTCGTCGTAGCTAATAGCTTCAATTTGCTCAGCAAAGACGGAGCCGAGAAAGGCCTTGTAATCCTCAAAAGCTGGCGTATCCACAGGGCAGAAGAGTTTGATATCGCCAATGATACTTGTCAGAACACTCCAAGTAGCAGCAGAGGCTTCGGATGAGAACTTAGAAATCAGCTCAACCAAAGACGCAGAGTTAACAATGCTAGCGCGGGCAAGAATCATGCGATCAATAAGGAGACGGAGTTTTTGCTCGCTGGAAAGCGTATCAAATGTTGTAAGTTTTTGCGTAAATTCTTGGCTGGTGAGCTCAATTACGTAATGACCGGACATGTCGTCGGTAACTTTAGGAATGGGCCATTTTGAGTCATCGGTCGTGCCGTTTATTAAGAGACGTTGCTGATCCCACCACTCTTGGTCGCAGTTTTTAGCATGCTGTAAGCTTGGAAAACCAGGCTGAGAAATCCAAGCATGCATAAAATCTTTGACCTTAAACTTCGCGAAAGGCTGCAATGCATTCCATAAATCATCGCCTATGGTATTTTGGTAGGCTTGTTTTTCGAAATAATAACGTAAACCTTTGAGAAAATCTTCCCTACCCATGAGACGAATAAGCATAAGCATAAGATGAGCACCCTTAGCGTAGACGATTGCAGAATCAAAAAGCGTAGCAATCTCTGCAGGATGATGAACTTCTTGCTGAACTGCTTGAACGCCCGGCAATACATCACGGCAGAACGCCACTACACAGTCGCTCGCAAAGAAATCCTGCCAAATATTATATTCCGGATACAGGGCGTCAGTGCAATAATACTCCATAATCGTTGCAAATGATTCGTTTAGCCAGAGGTCGTCCCACCACTTCATTGTGACAAGATCGCCGAACCACTGATGAGAAAGTTCATGAGTAACCGTGGTGGCGATAGTTTTCTTGGCATCGAGAGTGGCGGTATTATCTGCAAGCATCATGGATTCGCGATAAGTGACAAGGCCCCAGTTTTCCATGGCGCCAGCTTCGAAATCGGGCAGAGCAACTTGATCTAGTTTTTCTAGAGGATATTTAATACTAAATTCGTCATCGTAATAGTCTAAGGCTTTGGCGGCGGTCTCATTAGCAAAAATAAGTGAGGTCGTGGATTGGTTTAGCGCAGCATAGGAAGTGACTTTGACGCCATGATTATTAACCGTGGAAACGGATTTGAATGGACCGATAACCCAGGCAAGAAGGTAGGTAGACATTTTGGGAGTTTTTCTGAATGTAAAACTCTTGCCATTAAAACCAATCCAGCCGGGCTCAGAGTTAGCAAGCACAGTCTCGTCGGACGCGAGATCTGGAACATCCAATATCAACGTAAAGCTAGCCTTGGCGGCTGGTTCGTCAATGCAAGGAAAAGCTTCACGAGCGTAGTGCGACTCAAACTGTGTGGCGGCAATTCTACGAGTTTGACCGTTCCATTCATAGGTCGATAAGTAACAACCTTGCATATTGCTTTTAAGACGGGCACGAAAACGAATCTTGAAGTAGATATCTGGATCAAATAAGCCAAAGTCATGGTTTCGTAGATCGTTAATAGTGCGCTGACGATAAAATCTAGGCGCCATCTCTGAAGTAGTAACGACTGAGATGGTATGATCGTCATAAGTATATTCGCAAGGAACAGTTTTCGCTTCGCCGGTAGATGGATCATATGCTTCGGTTTCATATTCGACCGATATAATTTCCATATCCTCGGCATGGACTTTGACAACTTCAGAAAGAACATAACCACTAATACCTACTACACCATGAATCAGCTCGTGAGTACGGTCAATAGTTAGCTTGAGATTATAATGGTCGGGTTTGAAGTAGTCTAAAAAGTGTTCCATGTAGATATTATAGCACACCGGTTAACGTGGTCTGGTACCTGAAGCTTTACCACCGCCCGGATTCATATTCATTGTATTGCCAGTATCAATTCGCGTCACAGGGGAGGAAATGGTAAAGTTTTGATAGGCGCTGCCATTAATTCTGATAGTATACGTAGAGTCCTTTTGGAGACTGGATAAACTAAAAGTAACTGAATTAAATGATTTTTGCGACGTGAAACTTATAATCTCTGCGCCATCATCGTCTTCTAGAGAGAATGTCGTTCCTACCAGATAGGTGGTTGGAAAAGTAATAATGACATCGTAGGCAGTGCTTGAGGCACCAATAGACTGAATAATTAAATCCTGCATAGGCGTGTCAAAATACAAACTACAAATCGTGGAAGCAAAATACTTGTCTGGCTTAAGATATTGATCTATGGCTTTCAGTAGCTTTGATTTTACTGTATGTTTTTCGGCGTTTTTACCAGGTTGACAAAAGTGCCGAAGGGTCGGGGTTGGAACTGGCTATCGCTAAAGCCTTGGCGGATAGAAATGGCTGGAAGCTAGTTACTACTTCAGACCAAAGCACTGCTACCTTTTCCTTGAAAATTAAATCACGCGAGAAACTTCTTCGAGAGTAGTGTCGCCGCGAAGAGCAGCTAAGATACCTTTTTGCTCGAGAGTAAGCATGCCGTGTTGCTTAGCGGAGCGTTCTATAGCTTCGGTGCTAATGTCTTTAAGGTCGCCACGAAGAAAACCTTGGATTTCGTCGGAGACGACTAATTGCTCCATCAAGACAGTGCGGCCTTGGTAGCCGAATGGGGTTTCAGCGGTAGAAACAGGACGATAGAGAGTGATATTATTCAGGTCGACATCACTCAAGTCACTAATACCATCAAGAACTTTGCGAATATAATCGACAGTACCAGCATCAGGATGATAAGCTTCTTTGCTATCAGCAAGCTTGCGCACTAAGCGCTGAGCTATGAGCATCCGAATAGAACTAGCGAAAATAGGATTTGTGCCGATAAGGTCGATCATACGAGAAAACGCGGCAGCCGTAGAATTAGCGTGAAACGACGAGAGTACAAGATGCCCTGTAATGGATGCCTGAATAGCCGTGCGGGCAGTATCAGAGTCACGAATCTCACCAACCATTACAACATCAGGATCGAGACGCAGGACAGAACGGAGACCTTCCGCAAAGGAGCCGCCGTCATTAGTATGGATTGGAATTTGGGAAATCCCCGTGATACCGTACTCGATTGGATCTTCTAGGGTAATAATTTTGCGTTCGGTGGTATTGAGGGCGTTGAGAATGGAATAGAGAGTAGTGGATTTACCAGAACCAGTTGGACCAACCATGAGCGCAAGGCCGCGAGGGTGAGAGATGATTTCTCGAATAATAGACATCTCAGTCTCAGAAAGACCAAGAAGGTCAAGATTAAGAAGGGTTTCATCAAAGTTAAATAGACGGAGCACCGAGTCCTGACCGTACATAGTAGGAACCATCTCGACGCGAATATTCAAGAGATGCGTTGCGCCATCACGATGAATATCTTTTTGCATATGACCAGACTGAGGTTTAGTAGAAGCGGTGGAAATATCGGCACGCGCAGAGAGTTCACCCATAAAAATGCGATATCGATCACGATCGATATTAGCGACTGGATGAAGAATACCATCAACGCGCATGCGAATACGGATTTCGTGACGAAGATTCTCGATATGAATGTCAGAAGCGTTAAGCTTGTCAGCCTGATCAATGAGAAAGTCGAAAACTTTTTCAGTGGAAACGGTATTAAGGGTTTGGCTCACCTCAGCAATAGTTTCGGAATCGCCTTCAGAAGCGATGCGAATATCTTCGTAATGGACTTCCTCTGGGGGATCGTAGCGAAGCATAAATACTTGATAAGCGGACTTGGAAACTAGGAAAAATCCCACATGTTGACCAAGGTCAGCATACTTTTTACGATACTCAGGAATAACACTATTCGGAGTTTGGCTGGTAATTAAAAAACGATACGGCGTACCTTCGTCGCCAGCCTGAAGTGGAACAATGAGCTTTTTATGCATCTCCTCAACAGGAATGACATCAGTGACAAGCGGAATAGTCGCTTCGAATTCTCGAGTATCAAGATAAGGCAATCCCAAAATACGTGCTCGATTACGCGTAGCCTGCTCTTCGTTATCGCGGCGTTTGCGCTGTACTGCTTGTTCATCCATGAAGTTTTATTCCCTACCCGATTTATATTTATGTATATTATAGCACAAGCATTAATAATGACGTGTGTTTTTGAGCATTTTATAAACAGTTGATACAAGGATTTTATAAAAAAAATAGAAAAAAGTGTTGACATTATGTTTATGGTTTGCAATAATAGGGATAAATAAGGTCATAAAACAAAAAGGACAAATAAAAATGCGTCTGAAAAATAAAAATCGAAGTAATTTTGTTGGTCCGGTGTGTTGCTTTGCACTGCTGGCACTAATCACATTAGGAATGATTTGCCCACAAGCAAATTCAACGTATGCGTTAGGTGATTTTACTAACGGTACGGATTGTTCATATGCAGCAGGCTGCGATTCAACTACGACAGTTGATCAGAAGGTAACAAATACTGAAGCCGAGAAAGAGGCGTTTACTAAAAATCATACCGTAGAAAAGAATACAAATGGCGGGACGAGTTTCGTGGTGGTACAGGATGATAAGTATGATGATGCTACCGATACGCAAAATTCTAATCTTGGTTGGACCGTGGTAAAGGAAGATGATATCGAAGCATCGAAGTCCGATGTTGTATCTGCAAACTTGGAGTATACCGTGAATGGTTTTATCGAGCTGACAAAGGCTGGTGAAGATTTGGATGTGAATATTGATATTCAACCAACTATCAGCGATGGCGGATTTTCGACTGCAAGCACATCTTTCCAGGTAGCAGGTAACAATAAGGATGGTTTCGGAATCTATGTATACGCTAAAGACGATGATAAGTTGAGCCTATCCAGCGCTTCGGCAGATAATACCATGGCAATCGATCCTATTAGCGCGGAGTCGAAGCAGTCTGATTTTAATCCTAATACATGGGGCTATACTGTAACTGCAGCAAATGATAATGTAACTGCTGATACCACTTTTCATGGCTTAACTACCCAAGCAGCTACTGACACGCCCGTTTATACCTATGAGCGACCAACTGCTGGCGTAGCCTTAAAATTAACCTGTGGAGCTAAAGTTAGCGCAGCTCTTCCAGCTGATACTTATAGTACCCAAGTGGTGATTT
Source organism: uncultured Candidatus Saccharibacteria bacterium (assembly GCA_948663575.1). Lineage (GTDB taxonomy): Bacteria > Patescibacteriota > Saccharimonadia > Saccharimonadales > Saccharimonadaceae > Nanosyncoccus. The sequence continues at coordinate 53,594 of CAPNAV010000002.1, read as the reverse complement.
CAGCTGTAGCACCATTCAATACCGCATTGATTCAGTCCAATTAATGACAGCCTATTTCGCGATACCCCTTTCGCAGTTTGGCGAGAGGGGTTTGCTATGGAGAGTTAGTATCGACAATATAGAGCATAGTTTTAATATGGTTCTAGATTGATTTATCTCTCTGTTCTTCTAAAGAGAAGTTTCGAATTAGTTGAGTTTTTAAAACCTTTAGCTCCGCGATGACGGTTAAAACGTGTGTTTAATATAGTACTAGCTAAGCCTTATTCGTAGGCGCTAGAGAGATTTGGCTTGTAGGCGTCTATTTTCTAAAGGCTTTAAAGAACCAATAGACTAGCAATTAGTGGTTAGTCAAGATACATGATATCAATATCAACATCAGCATCTATGCCATCAACTTGACCAGTACAACTCATTTGCCAGATAGCATAGTCACCCTCATACGTAGCGTGGTCATAGTATTGCGCAAGCCAGGTGTCATATTCGTCGTGAGGAAAAACATCCCAAATGCGGTCAAAATATACTTTACTACCATACAGGAGACCTTTGTATCCAGCCTGAGAAACTCGCTCCAAGAAAGCCTTAGCAACGCGGTTGAATGTCCATAGGCTCATACCAGTAGAATTGAGATTTGACCAATCCTCCCAGTCAAAAGCAACCCCCAGCTCAACTTCGCGACCAGCTAAAACTTCTAGAATCCAATCAGCCTGCTGTGAAGCCTGGTCGAGATTATCGGCATATGAATAGAAATAAACTCCAATCGGAAGTCCGGCGACTTTAGCGTTCGTGAAATTTTGTTCGAAATATGGATCGATGATATACTCCCCGCCATAACCACGCTGATAGCCGATACGGATAAAGGCAAATTCAACACCATCAGCTTTGGCGGCTAGCCAATCAATAGTTCCCTGCCATTGAGAAACATCGACGCCAATTTTAGTATTAGAAGTTTTGTGGTCATTGATAACTTGAGATAGAGGAAGTTTATCGGGAGACCAACTGTTATCAATAGGATCGCTAGGTTCGACGACATTGAGGGTAAAGGATTTTCTGGTTTGGTTGTGGCTAGCATCGGTGATCACATACTCTAAATCGTAGCTACCAATGATTGAAGTATCATAATCACCAATAATCTCACGAGTAGGCTCGTCGTCAAGATCATCAATGCTTAGCATTAAGTCGGTTAGATTGCCCTGATAACCTTGTGCGACCGTGTAAGAACCGCTACCATAAATCGTTGGAGGAGTGGAGTCGATAATTTTAATTGTAAAACTAAAACGACGCTTGCGATTTTTGATATTGATATACTCAAATTCTATTTCTTGATCACCCAATGTAGATGGTTCGATAGTAAAGTCGTCTACTAAGGTGCCATCAAGTTCTGAAATAAAATCGGAAACATGGACTTGGGTACCGAAAGCAAGAGTTGGATCGTCAACTATAGTGACCGATTCGGCATCGAGGGCGCGATCTTCTTTAAGATTAGTAAGAATCCAGATATCAAGACCGAGAGCAGCAACAATGGCTAAGATAATTCCGCATGAAATAAGTTTGTGAAATTTAATAGTGTCCTTTAAGCCCGCTAACATGAAAGACCTTTGATGATGACATTGAGTTTTTGACGACCTAAAAACTGATGCTGCAAAAATTTTGGCTGATAATGGATGAGTTTTCCCATAAGTTATTATCAATATAACATAAAATTCTAGTTTTATAAATAGCTTCGTATACTAGACAAATAATCTCACGTTTTTCTCTGGATAAGAACGTTGTAAAAATTACAACATCTTCTACATTTGTCTTGAAGCTCGGCGCAAGTCATAGAATAGAACCGCCATATATGCTATGGAGTTGTTCATTCTTCCTCGCTGAGATCAGGTTCAATAGTGTCGGCGTCACTTTGGACAGGAAGTTGCTGGGAGCGAATGAGTTGACGGATAGCATCAAAAAGGTACGGGCGAAAAATGGCAATTTCCAGAGGCTTAGATTCGAGAATACAAGAAAAGCAGGTGGCGCTGGCGAGTTCTATAATCATATAGAGCAGAATTTCGGGATTTTTGAGTCGGATATGATTACGCTCTGCGGCATCTGTGAGACTTTTAACGATGTTAACCCTGCGATCCGAAAAAAGGTCATTCACTTGACGACTAAACACGCCCAAGGAAAGGTTTTTCGAGATTAATTTGAGAGCTTCTTGGTTGTGTTCCAAAACATCCAATACATAATCGATGACAAAAATAATTTGTGCTTCAAAATCAGTAATGCCGGTTTGATGCAGCGCGGAAAGAGCGTATTGAAAAAGTTCATTAGACTTTTGGGTGATAATAGCTTCTTTGAGTTCGTCTTTGTCGTGAAAATATAAATAGAAAGTTCCCTTAGCGACGCCAGCACGATCAGCAATCTCTTGAATCGAGACAGATTCTACACCCTGTTCAAGAAAAAGTTCATATGCAGCTTCAACAATCTGTTCGTTTTTATGAATTTTGTTAGTAAAGCGTTTTTGATGATGCTGAAATAGTGACATGTTTATATTATATTATACAATTTTTGAAAATGCCAGCTTTCGTTTGTCCAAAAAAATGACTTTTAGTCATTTTTTATATTGACAGCATGATTTGATAGATGTAGAATATCTTATGAAAACTGACCGTTGGTCATTTTTATGAGCGGGTGGTCGTACTCGTGAATCCAAAAAAGATTAGCATTAAGAAATTTAATGGAGGAATATGAAAAAGATTAGCAATTTCATCTGCCGCCAACGCTGGGCTATTGTGATATTGTCAATACTATTATTAATTCCAGCGGCGCTAGGATATTTGGCGACAAAAGTAAACTACGATTTGTTGGTTTATTTACCCTCAGAAATAGAGACGCTAAAAGGTCAAGAGATTTTGACGAAAGAATTCGGGATGGGGGCTTTCTCTATAGCGGTCGTTGAGAATATGCCACAGAAGGAGTTATTGCAGCTCGAAGCGGAGATTCGCAGCGTCGAAACCGTAAAGGAGGTTCTAAGTATAGCCGACATAACTGGTACGGCGATTCCGATTGATTTTCTACCTAGTATGATTCGCGAAAAGATCACTCATGACGGATCGCAACTAATGATTATAACTTTCACAGAAGGTACCAGCGATGAAAGTACGCTAGAGGCGGTAGAACAAATTCGCAAAATTGCTGACGGGAAATGTCTAATTGGTGGAATGAGCGCAATGGTGCTCGATACGAAAAATCTTTTTAACAATGAGACTTTGCTTTATGTGACGATTGCGGTCGGCTTGTCCTTGCTTGTGTTGCTGATATTTTTGGATTCGTTCTTGGTGCCATTTTTGCTAATTGGTAGTATTGGGATAGCATTGGCGTTCAATATGGGGACAAATGTTCTGCTAGGGCAAATATCTTATATCACGCAAGCGATTAGTGCGGTTTTGCAATTAGGCGTGACAATGGATTTCTCGATTTTTCTGTATCATAAGTACGAATCAGCAAAGAAAAAGGAGAAAGATCGAATCAAGGCAATGTCGCAGGCAATTCAAGAAACGGCAGCCTCTGTATTCGGTAGCTCACTAACAACTTTTGCAGGGTTTTTGGCGCTTTGTACGATGAGCTTGACGCTAGGGTTTGATATTGGAATCGTGATGGCGAAAGGCGTAGTACTAGGATTAGTATGTGCAATTACCTTGTTCCCTGCGCTACTTCTTGTCTGCGATAAATGGATAGAGAAAACGCATCATAAAGCATTAGTGCCGAAATTTACGGGAGTTAAAAACTTCGTACTGAAATATCGTAAGGTTATTCTGGCGGGATTCTTAGTACTGTTAGTGCCGGCTTATGTATTTTATAGTAAAGTGGAAGTCTACTATAAGCTAGACTCTTCAATACCGGAAGACTATGAATACACGCAAGCGATGACAACGCTACGTGAAGACTTTGGAATGGAGTCGCAAATGATTGTCTTGGCGCAAAAAACCACTAGTGCGGCAAATATCAAGGCGATGTCACGCGACATAGCAGCCTTGGATGGTATTGGAGCAGTCCTAGACGAAACTACTTTATCGGATTATGGACTATCGACAGATATTTTGAGTGAGGATGTGCGCTCGATGCTGGAAACAGAAAACTACTCAGCTATATTAGTACTATCGGATTACGGTATAGCAACAGATGAACTCAATCAACAAATTAGTGAAATAAATACAATCGTTGACAAATATGATGATGAAGCGATTGTTGCTGGCGAAGGACCATTGATGAAAGATTTAATTGAGATTTCTGATCGCGATTTTGCAAGCGTGAATATTGCATCAATTGCAGTGATATTCTTGATTATGGTAGTAGTTTTAAGGTCTGCTTCCTTGCCTGTTCTATTGATGGCGGCGATTGAATTTGCGATTTTCCTGAACATCGGATTTTCATTCTTAACCGGAACGGAAATTCCCTTTATTGCATCGATTGTAATCGGCACAATTCAGCTTGGAGCGACGATTGATTACGCGATTTTGCTGACAACGAAATATGTCGAGGAACGCAAATCTAGTGTCAATAAAGTCGAAGCGGCAAGGTTAGCATTAGACAATTCTATTCAATCAATTTTTGTAAGCGGGATGTGCTTCTTTGCGGCAACAATCGGCGTGGGGCTGTTCTCGCAGATTGATATGATCGGCACGCTATGTACGCTGATTGCGCGCGGAGCAATTATCAGCATGATTGTAGTAGTATTGGTAATTCCAGCTTTGCTGGCGGCGTGTGACAAGGTTATCGTAAGAACAACTTTAGGTCTGAAAGAAATTAAGTAATTAAAGAGGAGTATTATGAAAAATATTTTAAAATGTTCGTTTTGTTTCGCAGCGGCTGGAGCCTTGGCATTAACTTCATTGCCAGTGTCGGCTTTATCCCAAGAAGAAACTGTCTACGCGAAATTACAATCGAACGGGAATGTGCAGACAATTTCTGTGACGGAACATTTGATAAATGACCTGAGGGATAATGATCTTTTTGATAAAAGTATCTTGACGAATATCGAGAACTTAAATGGATTTGAGGGGTTTGTGGTCGATGGTGAAAATATAAAATGGAATGCACAAGGCGCGGATATTTATTATCGTGGCGATGCAACGAAAGAGCTACCAATTAAGCTACATGCCTCCTACTATCTCGATGGAGAGGAAAAATCGCTTGAGCAGATGCTTGGTAAATCTGGCAAAATTGAAATACGCCTGAAATATACAAATTTGTCGAAAGTCGACAACATGTGGACACCATTCGTGGTAATGGTGGCAACTACACTTGATGAGAATAAAGTATCTGACGTTAATGTTACAAATGGCAAGGCAATTAGCAACGGAAGAACAATGGCAGTAACGGCAGTAGCAGCGCCAGGGTTGTATGAAAGCTTGGGGCTAGAAGCACTGCGTGGAACGGATGAGATTGTTATATCCTATAAAACCGAGCGATTTGAACTGAGCGATATTTACACCTTGGTGACGCCAAAGTTACTAGAAGATGATGATTTGAAAGTTTTTGCAGAACTAGATGATTTATCAGCGAAGTCTAGTCAGTTAGCACAAAGTAGCGAGCAATTAGTAGCTGGCGCTAACCGTCTACGTGACGGGATTAAGGAATTGCAAGCAGCACTAGCGCAGATTAGTAAGGGGCTTGCTGGGCAGTCTAGCGATTTTATACTCGGCCAAGAAGCGATGGCACAAGTAATGCAAAAAGTACAGATGGCAGCTGAAGCGAAAGTGCAAGCGCAGAGCGCAACGATTCGCGCAGAAATTAAACAACAACTTGCTGGAAATAGTGTCTTAAAGGATGCATTGCAGCTTGAGGCGGAAAAACTTTGTAGCGCACAAATTGGAGGAGCCGCCTGCCCGACGAGTGCGATATCAGAAGTGGCCTTAAAGTTAGAGACGGAACTCGAGGAACAACTTTTTCAGAATTCATATCAACTGGCTATAACCGTTGCAAGACAAACTGCTGCAGCTACGGCAGAAGGAGTAATTAATCAAATGGTGCAGATGGTAGGTAATGGAATGGGTGATGCACTAATGAATGGATTAAATGTAATGTCATCAAGCGTTAACGCCCTAGCGAAAGGCGCTGATGACCTAAGCGCGGGGATGACAAAGTTTGATCGCGAGGGAATTCAGGCGTTAAATAACTTTGTAAACGGAACCATGAAAACTACATCCGATAAAGTAAAACGATTAACAAAACTTGCCGATGAATATAATAACTATGCGGGGCTTGCTAGCGGCTCTCAAGGAACAACAAAGTTTATACTAATGATTGAAGGCAAAAAGAGCGAAAATTCATAGAGGCTTTCTCACGAGGATGTTGACGCTAAAAGAAATTAGCGTCTAGAGACGGGGCTGCAGCTGGTTGAAACTATTTTGGCCAGCTGTTTTTAGGGAACTTTTAAAAAAATATTATTTATCCAAAAAACAAAAACTCATCTAAGATGAGGTTTGTGGTACGCCCGATAGGAGTCGAACCTACGACACCCAGTACCGGAAACTGGTGCTCTATCCACTGAGCTACGGGCGCTTAAAATATTTTATACATTATACCTCAGGCATAAACATTCGTAAATAAACTGGCGCTCGCTGAGCTGTCATAGAATTTCGATATTCGTCTCATTGCGCGGCTGAATATTATCACGAATGAAAGTTTGACTCGTTAGAGAAACGTGGTATTTATCAAAAAGCAGCTCATCCAATTCATCAACGGAGTTCTGCCAAATATCATCTTGTAAATTTGGCAGTGGAATATATTTATATTTATCTTTGGCGGTGTTCTGGGAATCCTTAGCGAGAAAAAGAAGGGCGCGAAAGAATTTAGTCATAAAGTATTTAGCCATTTTGATAGCCTCATCTTGGTTTTTGAAAGGGCCAAATTCAATGAAAGTTTCTGAACATGCATCTCCAGGATTGGCAACGCAAATATTAGCATATGACCCGCCCAAGCCAATTCTTTCAGACATATTTCCCCAAGCTTTAGGGACGAAGAGTTTATACGAATCTATATTAGCGCTAATCTTTGGTAACTGACCACGAGAAACAAAACGATAACCGCGAGTACTGTCAGCAAGTAGGCCAAATAAGCGCACATCATCTGGACTTTGCGGTTTTAAAGATAGCTCTAACCCGTATTTTTCTGGATGACGAAGCGGGTCGGCATAGAAACCGTAAGGCTTGCGTGCAGATCCGAGCGATTCCACCTTCGGCAGTAATTTTAATGGCTCAATCAGGCAGGTGAGTTCAGGTGGTTTGATGATTTCAGAGTCATTAATTGGCAAGATCATAGCGCCAGCTTCTTGGCCCGCCTCAAACTTCTGAATTTGACCATGATTGTCATGACTCTTATCTCGCAGGACAATGTTTACACCGCCAGTACCAAGTTCGGGAAAAAGTTTGTTAGCACTGGAGCCTTTATAATTATCAATTAAAACAAGATGCGGGTCGCGTTTATACTTTGGTTTATTTAAAAGTCCTAGGCCATTGTGATTATTAGTTTTTTGCCAGCCAGTCGGAAATACCATACAAATAATCTCTGGATCTAGTTCAACAGCAAGCCGATAAAAATCAGCATAAACTTGGCGGCGTCCATATTGATATGGAGGATTACCAAGAATGACATCAAATTTCATATCATTCCCCCACTGAGCCTTGATTGTTTGCCGAATTTCATGACGATTAAAACCTCCTTTTTCTTTGATTGGATTAAATTCTAAAAAATGATTTTCACACATTTCGATTTCATCGTTAGAGAAAAGATTAGGATGAATTCGCAAAAAACGTAATAACGTATTAATAGTAGATTGTCGTAGAAAACTGCTGGGTGACCATGCGTAAACTTGGTGAGTCAGAATGTGAATAAGACAATCATGCTCACTAGCAAACTCATGATGTATGTTTTGGAGAAGCTCTTTGACAACTTCCGCTAAGAAAAGTCCGCTTTTTGAAGATGGATCAAAAAACCGAGTGCGCGAAGAATGAAAAATCATGGGATTTTGCTGTTTAATGCGTTCGATCATCAATTTTACTGTGCTTCGCGGTGTAAAAACATGGTTATTTTGGTGTGACGGAATAAAATCAAAAATATTTTGCTGAGAATTTGATAAAAAATAGCCTGATAAATCATCCTCACGCCGCATAAATTCCTGCAAAGCCAAGGTGCAATTCACCTGCTCGAAATAACCTTCATTGATCAGAATTTTGAATTCGTTTTTAGTGATGCCGGTGATATTTTCGAACCCTCGATCAGGGGTGATTTCGGTTAAGTCCGTAAAAGTTAAATCCGATCGTCCGTAGGCGTGGAGAAGGGCAGGAATAGTGCGAGTGAAGCCACGCAGCTTGTCGTGGTAATTATTTTCTGCACGTTTGCGATGTTTGCGTGCATTTTGGGTTGCGCAATTATTCACTTCGCGTAAAAATGCGCGAATTTCCTCTTGATTATTTTTAGGATAATTTTTTAACTCGTTAGATATGCTATTTTGAGGCGTTTTGGCGGCTTGCAGCAAAGCGAGATTATTTATTTTTTGCTTGCCAAGCCGAGCGATAGTGGCATACTTTGGATTGTGGATAGTTTCTTGAAAGGCTTGTTGAATAAACTCTACATCAGGAAGAGCTTGACCGTTTTCATCTACATCAATAGTTAAAGGCGGAAGTAGTCGTGGAGTTTTTTCAACACGCCCTTTGTGCGTCGAATTGAATTTACAAATAATTCTGCGAGCATGGTCGGACATATTTAGAAAACTTTTAGCATTAAAAAGTCGACTAGAACCCATGAACTTTGTATCCACAATTTCTTTGGCAATGGTTTGTCTGGGTAGCTCGATAATATCTAAGGCAGACAGGTTTTTAAAATGGTGCTCGTCAACCAAGAGCTTTACTTTTAGAAATCCTAGTAGCTCTTGCATGGCGCTTTTTGCATCGGCTTGTTCTTTTGTACATAGATTAACCGCATACTCTCTTAGTATCGTAAAAATACGATCGGGGGAGAAGTCCATGACGAGACATTTGGTTTTTTGGTAGTTTTCCATATTACAAGAATTCTGAGCGCGAAATACAGCCTGTAAATACTGCGCAGAGCTAACTCGCTCGAGATCGATTGAACTATATAACATCAACACAAGTGACCATTCTGGCACAGTAATGCCAGTCGTGAGCTGGCCACATGAAAGGGTAATAGTTTTTGATAAGTTAGGTTCTTCGCCAATGGCAGCGCGGACACGTTTTAGATTTTTTTGGTCACGAGAGGTTTTGCCGGCAGCTAAAATAACTTCGTAGTCTTTGAAAAAATGATGTTTCTGTAATTCTTTTTGCATGGCTTCGCATTCCGCAACACTAGACATTAACCAAAGGCTATGGTTCAAAGGTAGGCCTTGATTGGTTGTTCTATGAATCAGCGATACTAAAGCGTCGAGCCATGAATTTACACTACGCGGATTCACAAACTTATCATTATGAACAGAAAATAATTCGTGGAGACTGCTCGGAAGCTGAGACTGCGAATTATTTTCGAAAGTTTTTTCTAACGGTATGGCGAGAAAATGTATTTTTGGCATATCGCTATTATGTGCGCGTTGCTCGTCGACATATGACCAATTAAAAATTTGACTGCTATCAAAATCTTTATCAGCAATAGCACGGAATGGGGTTCCGGATAAATACAAAGTGAAATTTACGTTTAACTCCGATAAAACATGACTAGTCTTGATAGTTTTTATGCCATCATGACCCTCGTCGATAATTAATAAATCCCATCGAAATTGTTGGTCGAAAATCCAGCTGTTTTTCTTTTTAAAACTTTGCGATAATAAATCCTTCCCTTTTAGGTCTGGCAGAGAAATGAAAAAGATGAGTGGCCGTTGCAATAATTGAAAGTCATTCAAGAGTTCATTGCGAGAGTAGACATGGTTTTCTGTGGGCCGATGAGTTTTAGACTGCCTTTGGTCACCTTTTGGCGTAGCAAAAATGTAGTCAGAAGTTTTGGCAAAATACTGGAAGAAATCTTGTTGCCAAGAGTCGGAAATGGCAGGGCGATTTGTAATGATTAATATGCGCTTAGCCTGAATTTTTGCCGCAAAATGATAGGCGGTAATTGTTTTTCCAAAACGAGGTTTTGCGTTCCAAAGAAATTTGCGCTGATTAGCGTCCTGAGATTCTTGCCAATACTTATAAGTTTGATCGATTGCGGACTGTTGCTCAGGGCGTAAATGAAGGTGGGATGAGTGAAGCATATTAGCAGTTATCCTTGCGCGATGAGAGCATGAGTTGTTGGAAAGTGACGGATTCACCATGGAATTCTAAGTCGCCTGAATATGTCCAATCTACTATGCAGACTTGTGATAAATCACCTAGCAAATCGGCGCAAATAATGTTACTGCGCAAGAATAAATCCACGGATGGCCAAAAGCGATAGTCCGGGGTCTGAGCTTGAGGAAAATGTTCCTCTAGCATATCGTGGAGTCGCGAACGGGCTGTAGTGATGTTTTCTTCGGAAATATCGATGCCGTAAATTGTGGATAGTGATATGAGCGCCTTTTCTGGGTCGTTCCCTATGCTAGTAAGACGACGGTAGAGTATTTCTACTAAAAAATTACCGGAACCGCAACCTGGCTCTAATACCCTATTATAGATATTAGAAATATGACCGTTGGTCATATTACACATCTTCTTGACAACTGCGGGTGGCGTCTGGATATTATTTCGAGGATTACAGACATGCGATGTATAATGATTCATAGCGGAATAGTTCTCTTGCTTATTTTTACCTTTTTATTATACAGCAAAAAACCGCTTAAGAGAGGGGGCTGTTGCACTTTATAGTAATATAAAGCCGGCGGAACATGCCCCCTTATCGCAGCTATTGAAAAGTGGCGTTTGCGATAACTTATAATGACCAATTATTCATAAGATGGATAACGAAGTATGTTTTGTCTGAACTTTCCCACAGTCGTAGCGGCCAATTCTACCTACAGTCACCTCCTATACTTCGTACCCGTGTAGATTCTGGTACCTACATAATAAAAAACAAGCCCCTAGGAGCTTCTTTTTATGATGGTGAGTCGGGTGGGGATCGAACCCACGACACCCTGCTTAAGAGGCAGGTGCTCTAACCGGCTGAGCTACCGACCCAAAACAAACTGGATATGTGGTCATTATACCACGAATGTCTAGAAAAATAAATAGTAAAATTCGGTTTTATCTGTAATCCCGTAAATGTGAGCTCCGTTCGAGCTGACATGACTGCATAATGAACTTATCTTAGAGAATAAACGTTATAAAATATGGTATAATAGAAAGATGAAAGTTCAGGAGAATGCACCAATTTCTAGTTTAACAACTATGCGCCTTGGCGGGAATGCACGCTTTGTTGTGACTATTTCAGATGTCGATGATATTGTAAAAGCGCTTGATTTTGCGAAAGAGCGCAACTTACCTTTTTGGTTTATGGGTGGCGGAGCTAATACTATTGGTCACGACGATAGTTTTAACGGAGTGATTATTCTGAACAGGTTAACCGGCATTGAAGTATTAGAGGAATTAGATACTGAGATTACGATTAAAGGCATGGGCGGAGTTATATGGGATGATTTCGTGAGCTTTGCGTGTGAAAAAGGCTATTCTGGCATTGAGACAATGAGCATGATCCCTGGAACATTAGGCGCAGCCCCAGTGCAGAATATCGGGGCGTACGGGCAAGATCTGTCTCAAGTTTTGGTTAGCGTGGAGGCTTTTGACGTTAAAACCGGTGAATTTGTCGAACTGCAGAAATCAGAGATTGCGTCGGGATATCGTAAGACGAGATTTAATTCTGGCAGCGACGTTGGGAGATTTTTTATCACTGCAGTAATAGTGCGTCTGAAAAAAGGCGAACTAAAGCCGCCATTTTATAATTCCCTGCAACGCTATATTGATGAACATAATGAAACAGATTTCTCTCCTCAAAATATTCGGAGGATGGTTTGCGAGATACGCAGCAATAAACTACCAGACCCCGAAACAACTGCAAGTGCTGGAAGTTTTTTTAAGAATGTTTATTTAGAAAAGGAGCAGGCAGATATCGCGGAGTCAAAGGGGATTCCTCTTTGGCGAGATGAGAATGGCCGCGGGAAGGTTAATTCGGGCTGGCTAATTGAGCAATGCGGGTTTAAAGGTAAAACTCTACATGGCTTCGTGGTGAGTGACAAGGCGGCGTTAATTCTGATTAATCAATCGGCAAAAAATTACAAGGATTTAGAACTAGCTCGCGGAGAAATTATTCAGGCCGTGAAAGATAAATTTGGGATTACTTTAGAACAAGAGCCGGTGGAGATTATAAACGCATGAAGATATTAAATGGGGCCGAAATAGCAGGCTATATGAAGGAAAATCAAGCTCATCAAGTACGAGCCTTGCGAGCACAGATGATTTTTCCAAAGCTGGTAATTATTCGTGATAGTAATAACCCCGTGATCACAAAGTACGTCTCGCTAAAACGACGCTATGGCGAGGATATCGGTGTTCAGGTGGAAGACTGGCACTGCGAGGACGTGACTCAGGGCATAGATAAAGCTAATAAACAAGCGGACGTGCATGGCATAATTGTGCAGCTGCCAATAGAAAATCGCGATGAGACAGACAAGATAGTATCTGGAATTATGCCAGAAAAAGATGTAGATGGGCTAGCTACTGATTTAGCGGTTAGCACTGGCAAGAATGCGTTTTTTGAGTCAGCAACCGCAACCGCTATTAATTGGCTACTGGCAGGATATGACATTGATTTAACGAGAAGTAGGATTGCCTTGGTGGGGTATGGACGTTTGGTGGGTAAACCGCTCTGTCGAATGTGGCGAAAGTCCAATCTTGATGTAACTGTTTTTCGATCGAAAAGTAACTTACTGGAATTAAAAGATTATGGCGTCATCGTCAGTGCTACTGGCGTGCCGCATTTGATTAAGGACGAAATGGTGAAAACTGGCGCGGTTTTAGTAGATGCTGGAACAGCGAGTGAGGGGGGAGTTTTGGTTGGAGATATCGATGATAAGATAAGGGAAAGAACGGATTTGACCGCTATTACTCCTAAAATTGGAGGAGTGGGGCCGCTTACTGTCACGACACTATTTGAGCATGTGCTGATGGCAGCAAAAAGTTAGAGGATACCGGAGGCGAGACTACACAATAAAGGTCACCCTGTTGGACGACCTTTATTTGAGATATATCTACGAATTAGAGCGAACGTGTAGCTAGATGTTTAATACCTAAACTATCGTTCCCTAGCAGCTGCACAAATGAGCTCTGCGGCTTTCTCTTTACCTAACGCTGCTGAATCGATACATAGGTCATAGTTACGTGGATCTCCCCATTTTTGACCAGAGATTAGACTATAATACTCAGAGCGGTTTTTGTCGGAACGCTCAACATTCTTCTTTGCCTCTTTCTCGCTATCATTATACATCGACATAATATTCTTAATGCGCTGGTCTTTTGGAGCATAAATGAAGACGCGTAGGAGCTTGGGACTATCTTGCAATACATAATCTGCTGCGCGACCAACAATGACGCATGAACCGCGTTTGGTAATCTCCTTAATAACTGCGTCTTGAGCCTCGATAGCATACTTGGCTGGAGAGGTCGTGAGATAGAGTTCATGAGATATCTCTTGGCCGTCGTTGCTATTTACTTTTTTAATATACTGCTTTGTGATGCCGCTTTCTTCGGCCGCAAGGGCGGTGAGTTCTTTATAGTAATAAGGAATATCGAGCTGCGCAGCAACAAGTTCGCCAATCTTCTTTCCCTGAGAGCCATGTTCGCGTGAAATAGTGATAATGACGCCAGGATGTGATGTCTGCACCGTAACACCTTTTGCACTAGTCTTGACATTATGTCCGAGATGACGGAAGTAATGGACAAGCAAACCACCGGACACAAGAATGCCTAATATATCTGCAGCTGGTGCCGCCCAGAGAATGCTGTCGATGTTATGCGTGATAGCAGGAAAGATAATTACCATTGGCACGAAGAGGATGATGTCGCGGGATAAAGAGATAATAGCAGCTTTAATAGGTTCGCCGACAGCCTGAAAGAAGGTAGATGCCACCTTAATAATACACGTAAAGGTGATCAAGGATAAGAAGATTCGGAAGGTTAATACGGCAAACTGCATATAGAGCTCTGGATTTTCGGAATTGGAGCCAAAGATAGCAATGATAGGTTGCGGGCAAAATTCAAAAATAATTGTAGCAATTAATCCTACCACGATAACAGAAAGAAGACACTTGCGGAAGGTTTCGCGTACACGGTCGTATTGTCCGGCGCCTATATTGAATCCAAGAATAGGTTGAGCGCCGATAATAATGCCTAACGCGATGCTTAATACAATAGTGAATACCTTCATACAAATGCCGATAATAGCGAGCGGATCGTTGGCGCCATAGACCGAATCCATACCGTAAGTAGCAAGCATTTTATTACAAACCATTGAGATGACAACAATCGAAAGCTGAGTAATGAAGGTTGAGACACCGAGCTTAGCGATGTTGCTAGCAACTTGAGCCTGAGGACGGAGGCTGGCAAGCTGAAGGCGAAAAGTCTTTGTGCGAGTGAGGTAAACTAATGAAATTACAAGAGTAAGAATTTGGCCAGTAATAGTTGCCCAAGCGGCACCTTGAATCCCCCAATCAAGTACAAAGATAAAAATCGGATTGAGAATGATATTAGTGACGGCACCAGCAACAGTAGCGATCATAGCATAGGACGGTGATCTGTCAGCTCGAATTACTGAATTTAGCATGTAGCCGAGCATATAAATCGGGAAGAAGGCAAGAATAATATAGAAGTACTGGCGAGCGTATAGGATATTCTCGGCGCTGGCACCGAAAAGAGTGAGGATTTGATCACAGAACACGAAGCCCAGTAGAACTAAAATAAGGCTAATAATAAATGTAATGACCATACTGCCACCGACGGCACGATGGGCGCCAGAAGTATCCTTACGCCCCTGACAAATGGAAAGAAAAGCAGCAACGCCATCGCCAAACATACCAGAAAAGGCGACCGCAACGAGAGTAAGAGGAAAAACAATAGAAGTGGCGGCGTTACCGATGGCACCTAAACCTTCCGCCGTACCATGGCCAATAAAAATTTGATCGACAATATTATAAAGCGAGGTAATAAGCAGCGCCAAAATACAGGGGATTGAGAACTTAAGCAGAAGCTTGGAAATCTTTTCCTTGCCAAGATATTTATTTTCTGTGGGTGTAGACATTTTTTAGACTTTCTCCTTTCTAATTTTTGATATTTTGGACTAAAAAAGACGCACAATCGTTGACGATTATACGCCCGGTAACAGAATACAAGCTGGGTCAACTTTTGTATTTTAGCACAAAAAGTTCTAAAGTGTATGTCACATGTTGTAAAAATTACAACATTTTTGTAATTACGATTCCTCGGCAAAAAGCTGTCGCTGGATACCTATCGGATTTTCTAAATAAGTCCTATATGTTTGGTAAATTTCTGTATCTTCATAATTAATACGCTTAAAGTCATGGCTTAAGTCTAGAATTTCACCATTGATATAAGAAATAAGAATAGGAGAATGGGAAGCAATGATAAATTGAGACCCCTGCTGCGCAAGATCATGAATATGACAGAGCAAGGTCATTTGGCGCACCGGAGAAAGAGCGGCTTCTGGCTCATCAAGAATGTATAAGCTACGTGGCGAAAAACGATTTTGGACGAGTCGTAAAAATGATTCGCCGTGCGAACATTCATGGAGATTACCACCATAATGTGAGTAAAGCGGACCGGAATGACACTCCTCGCTAAGGCGTACGATTTCTAAGGCTGTTATTCATATTAGTTGCGTTTTAGCATGACAGTAAAGGCCTCAGAGGGGATGTCGATTTTGCCAAAGCGTTTCATGCGAGCCTTACCCTTTTTCTGCTTTTCTAGGAGTTTAGCTTTACGGTCGCGATCGCCAGTATGGATTTTGACAAGGACGTCTTTGCGATAAGCGCCGATAGTTTCGCGGGCGATAATTTTAGCGCCAATAGCAGCCTGCAGGGCAACCTCAAAATTCTGGCGAGGAATAACTTCTTTGAGCTTCTTGGTGATTTCGCGACCGAGAGCATCAGCCTCCGTGCGATGGCACATCACACTAAGTGCATCAACGCGATTTCCTGCAACTAGAAAATCGAGACGGACGAGATCCTCAGGACGATAGTCAGAAAGTTCGTAATTAAAACTGGCATAACCCGAAGTGACAGATTTGAGCTGGTCGTAAAAATCCGTGAGAAGATTAGCCATAGGGGCTTCAAAATCAATCACGGCACGGTCTTCGATATAGCTTAAGTTGGTTTGATGACCACGTTTTTCATTAATTAGCCCGAGCACGCCGCCAATCATGGTTTGAGGTAGAATAATCTCACCCTTCACCCACGGCTCGCGAATTTCTTGAATCGTGGACTGATCAGGCAAATCGGAGGCCGAACGAATATTAAGCTCCTCACCATCAGTCGTGGTAACTTCGTAATTAGTGGAGGGATTAGTGATGACGAGATCGAGATTAAATTCCCTCTCGAGACGCTCCTTGATAATATCCATATGAAGCAGACCAAGGAAACCGATACGGAGACCAAAACCTAAAACTGGGGAATTCTCTGGCTCAAAGTGCAAGGCTGAGTCAGACATGGAAAGTTTCTCGATAGCATCTTTGAGATCTTGATATTGATCATTAGAGACAGGAAAGAAGCCGGCATAGACGAAAGGCAGGACATTTTTATAACCGGGGAGTGGCATATTGGCAGGGGTTTTAGCAAGAGTGACAGTATCACCAACTTTAGCTTCGCGTGTAGTCTTGAGGTTAGTGACGATATAGCCAATACTACCTTCATCGAGGCTAGACTGCGGGACCATCTTAGGGGTGAGAGAGCCGACTTCGAGGGCGATACCGTTAGTCTCAGCAGCCATCATGCGAATCTCGGAGTTTTTCCCGATTTTGCCATCAAAAATACGGACGTACAGAATTACTCCGCGATAATCATCAAAATATGAATCAAAGATGAGCGCTCGCGTGGATTTGTTAAGCGCGTCATCATCTGACAGAACGCGCGGCGCAGGGGCGCAATTAATTATGCGGTCGAGAATATCAGGAATGCCCTGACCGGTTTTACCAGAAACCGGAATAATATCTTTAGGCTGGCAGCCCAAGAGATTAACAATCTGAGCAGAGACCTTTTCGACATCTGCAGCAGGAAGGTCAATCTTATTAATTACAGGGATAATACATAGGTCTTGTTCAAGGGCGAGGTAAACATTGGCAAGAGTTTGCGCCTGAATACCTTGCGTAGCGTCAACAACTAGAACCGCCGCCTCAACAGCTTGCAGCGAGCGGGAGACTTCATAAGAAAAGTCGACATGGCCCGGGGTGTCGATGAGATTCAGAGTATAGCCCTTCCAGTGCATCTGAACAGGCGTAAGTTTAATAGTAATTCCTTTTTCACGTTCAAGCTCCATGCTATCGAGCAGCTGTGCCTTCATTTCGCGCTTAGCGACGGTATCGGTTAGCTCCATCATACGGTCGGCAATAGTAGATTTACCATGATCGATGTGAGCTATAATACAGAAATTGCGAATCTTTGAACTGTCCATGGGTGATATTATAGCATATTTCTGATATAATATATAGAGACATGAGTAAGGCGATTTTGGCAGTATCAGGTGGCGTGGATTCGATGGCGATGCTTGATTTGGCCTATCTAGCGACTAAATATTCATTTGGTGATATAAATTTTGAGAAATATGCCGTTTCTTTGGGAAAATTGGCGATTTTTTCTAGGAATTATGCGTCTGGTGATATAATTGTTGCGCATTTTGACCACGGCATAAGAGCTAATTCTAAAGAAGATATGGAGTTCGTGCGCCAGAAAGCCGCTGAATATGGGTTGATATTTGAATATGAAAGAGGAGAGCTTGGCGAAAATACATCGGAAGCTGCAGCAAGAGCATCGAGATATAATTTTCTAAATGGCTTAGCTGAGAAGTACAAAGATGGGGATATGCCGGCGGAAATTTGGACGGCGCATCATTTGGATGATTTGATAGAGACAGTGGCGATTAACTTTGTGCGCGGGACGGGTTGGCGAGGTTTGGCGGTTTTAGATACAGAAGGTGTGCGGAGGCCTTTTCTAGAAATGGCTGACAATGACGATTCTTGGATACCGTGGGGGAAAGCGCAAATCATAAAATATGCGGTGGAGCGAAACCTGAGTTGGAGAGAAGATCCGACTAATAATTCGGGCGATTATTTGCGGAATCGCTTGCGGGAATGCCTGGACGTGACGCCTGATGAAAAAGTGAGAATTTGGCGACTTTGGAACTTGCAAAAAACATTACGCCGAGAAATTGATAATACTATTCAAGAACTGCTTCCGGTTGATACTGGGGTATGGGAGAGATCTTGGTTTAGGGGTTTGGATGCGAAAGTAGCGCTAGAGCTACTACGCCTAGGTATACAGCGTGCGGGGATCAGTGCCACGAGGCCGCAGCTAGAAAACTTCCGACAGGCGATCTTAAATTATGCGCCAGGCAAAAGTTTCAATTTGCCAGGAGATAGACTGATAAAGTTAGGGAAAGAAAGTTTTAGATTGTTAGATAAGCGATAGGCGACATACTCTGAATATTATTAGCAAGATAATTCTCGATATTGAGTATTTTTGCTGACAGCAATAATCTCTACGTCGGATATACAGGCATGCGTCAGATATTATCTCGCTATGACGATTCGGCGGGGAGGGTTTTTGCGTCTTTGAGCTCGGCGAACTTTGCGCTCATGGTAGGATTGCCGCGAGTGAGGCGTTTGATGGTGAGATCCTCAGCTTTGTTATTGGCGAGGCGGAGATTATCCTCGGAACGCAAAAGATTTTCTTTGGTTTTCTGGAGATGGTCAATAGTCTTGTCGATTTCGTCGATGGCAGCCTTAAATTTGCGCGAGGCTAGATCGTAATTGCGCGCAAAACCGTCTTTGAAGGCTTCGATCTTATCTTCGAAGTTGGTGATGTCGATATTCTGCTCGCGCACGGCGGCGAGTTCGGCTTTGTATTGCAGAGAGTTGAGAGCAGCATTGCGCAAAATTGTAATCATAGGGATGAAAAATTGCGGACGGATCACATACATCTTCGGGAAGCGGTGCGAAACATCAACGATGCCAGTGTTATAAAGCTCACTATCGGCTTCGAGCATGGAAACTAGAACGGCATATTCGCAGTTTTTCTCTTGACGGTCTTTGTCAAGCTCCTTCAAGAAATCCTCGTTTTTATGTTTTGTAGCGGTGGTTTCGTTTTCGTTTTTCATTTCGAACATGATGGAGATGATTTCGTTCCCCGCTTCATCGCATTCGCGATAGATATAATCACCCTTGCTGCCGCTGGCACGTGAAACGGTATTATCCTTCTCGAAATATGCATGTTGAAAACCGGTGGCTCGGAGTTGGTTGAACTGATTTTCACAGTGCTGCTCGAGAGTTTCGCCGATCATCTTGGTGCTGAGGCGAATCTTCATGTCTTTGAGGCGTTCGATTTCTTCATCTTTGAACTTGATGGCAGATTCATATTTGTCTTTGAGTGAAAGTTCGAGGGTTTGCTTTTCGGCATCTTTCATTTTGAGCTCACTAGCAAGCTCGTCGCGCTCTTTCTCGACGACGGAGACAGCCTTAGTAATAGCCAATTCCCGCTCGGTCTTGGCGCGTTCGATTTCTGATTGAACAGCGCTAAGCTCTCGCTCCTTTTCGGAAAGCTTTTCTTGAAATGAATTACGGATTTTACTTTCCGTGAGTTCGGCAATATTATCTTTCTCAGATTCAAGTTTGGCGATTTTGGCGTCACGGAATGCAATTGCTTCTTGTAATTCGCCTTTGACTTTTGCTTCGGCAAGAACGACAGCTTGCTCCTTCTCACGTTCGACCATAGCAAGTTTCTCGCGAACTTCTTGGTCGATTTCTTGACGGCTAATCTGATTAAGCAAACTAGCATACTTACTTTCATTAACAGTGAAAGTTTTATGGCAATGCGGACAAATAATTTCGTGAGTTTGCTCTGACATATTATTAATAACCTCCTGAACTTTAGTAATATTTTTATTGTAACACGGGGCAAGGATTAAAATAGGGTTGTTTTTGTTGGGGTGTGCTATAATAGCGAAAATAAGTGGAGTTGTTATGATTACGAAGGCAATTGTTCCGGTGGCAGGTTGGGGAACACGGAGACTACCTATTACGAAAGTAATCGAAAAATCAATGCTACCAGTCGGTAATCGTCCGCTAGTGGATTATTCGGTGCAGGAGCTCATAGCGGCCGGTGTGACAGATATTTATATGGTGATTTCGAATGTTGAACCGTGTCAGGTTAAGGCATTTTATCAGGACAATGTGGCGCTGAATCAATATCTAGCTGAGCGAGGCAAGACCGATCGCCTCGAGATGGCAAAGACCTTGCCTGATAATGTAAAGATTCACTATATTACACAGGACCCGTCGGGCAAGTACGGAACGGCGGTGCCGATTGCAATGGCGGTAGAAGAGTACAATTTGAATGAATCGGTTTTGGTATTTATGGGGGACGATTTTATCTGGAATCCTGGGGGCGAATCGGCGGCTAGTTCGCTGCTGAAAACTATACAGAACGATGATGAATCGGCGATTTTGGGAGTGGAAATTCCCAAAGACGAGGTGGAGAAATATGGGGTGTTTTCAGTGGAAAATGGAGTTTTAGCTGGCATCGTAGAAAAGCCGTCAGTCGAGAAGGCGCCGTCGAATTTGATTAACGTAAGCAAATACATTATGTCACCAGCACTGTTGGCTGAGATTGTGAACTATACAAAGAGCAACGATTTTGGTCCGCTAGGACAAGAATATGTGGTAACTGATCCGATCATGAACTATATTTCAAAGGGAGGCATCGTAAAGGTGGCGGCGACGGATGGAGAGTTTTTGGATGGCGGAAGTGTGGAGGGCTGGATTCATGCTAATAACGTGGTTTGTGGCAAATAATAAAATTCATTCTATGATATAATTTTATCGAAAACTACAGTATTTTGGCAGTTTTTGAGACATTTTTTCAAAAAATTATGCATTCTGTGATATAATGTTCATATGAGTAGACATTCATCAGAACCAAGCTATCAAGAAGCAATCGGGAGTATTGTCGAGCGGCTGCGTAGCGAAAAAGGCTGGACGCAAGCTCAGCTGGCTGAAGCAGTAGGAACGAGCCAGTCGGCGATTCACCGAATTGAGAAGGGGCGGCAGAACATTTCTATTGAATTGACTAAAAAACTTTCGCGAGCGCTTGGCGGACAGATTCTTTCGGTGAATGATACAGTTTCGCAAAGCTATCGGATTCATGGCGGACGTGAGCTGCATGGCGAGGCGGTGATTAATACAAGCAAAAATGCGGCGGTGGCACTTCTATGTGCTTCGCTGCTGAATAACGCTACTACGAAGCTAAAGCACTTGGCGCGGATCGAGGAAGTATTTAGGATTATTGAAGTCCTAGAGTCGATTGGCGTAAAATGTCGCTGGACAAATGATAATAAAGATTTAGAGATTACACCGCCAGAGGTATTGGAGCTAAGCAAGATTGATGTAGAAGCGGCGCGTAAAACGCGTTCGATTTTGATGTTTATGGGACCACTTCTACATAAGTTTAAGTCTTTTCGCTTGCCATATGCGGGCGGATGCACGCTGGGCACGCGTACGATTGAGCCGCATCTGAGGGCCTTGTCGGGGTTTGGACTAAAAGTGGATGCGACGAATTGTAGTGGATTTTATGAAGCGAGGGTGGCGCCCATGAAGCCGACTCTAAAGCCGAAAGATGAGGAAATGCCTCGTAGCGTAGATCAGATTGGGCCGAAATTCCCGCCAAAACGGATCGTTTTGATTGAACGCGGCGATACGGTGACGGAAAATGTCCTAATGGCGGCAGCATTATATCCAGGCGAGACTACGATTGTGGGGGCATCGTCAAACTACATGGTGCAGGATTTGTGTTTTTTCTTGGAAAAGTTGGGGGTAAAGATTCGTGGAATTGGCAGTACCACCTTGATTGTGAAAGGTAAAGATAAGATTGACCAAGATGTAGAATATGCGCCGGCCGAAGATCCAATCGAGACAATGTCTTTTATTGCGGTGGCGTTAGTGACAAAGTCAAATCTAACTATCCGACGCGCGCCTATCGAATTTCTAGAGATTGAACTGGAAATCCTGAAGAGTATGGGAGCAAATATCGGACGTTCGCCGGAATATTATAGTGCGAATGGACGAACTCGATTAGTAGACCTCAAAATACATAAGTCTGAACTAAAAGCGCCAACCGATAAGGTTGCGCCGATGCCGTTCCCAGGGCTGAATATTGATAACCTGCCATTCTTCTCGGTAATTGCGGCTACTGCGAAAGGGCGAACCTTAATTCACGACTGGGTGTTTGAGAACCGAGCGGTCTATGTGACGTATCTGGAGAACTTGAATGCTAAAGTTGAGTTGCTGGATGCGCACCGTGTGTATGTAGAGGGACCAACAAATTGGCGAGCGGCGGAATTAGTGGCGCCGCCAGCATTGAGGCCGGCAGTGGTGGTTTTGATTGCGATGTTAGCAGCACCAGGGACGTCGATTCTCAGAAATGTTTATTCAATTAACCGCGGCTACCAAGATTTTGCAAGACGACTAAATAAATTAGGGGCGGATGTGCATCCGTTATTGGAGATTTAGATATGGCATTGGAAGTGGATATAGCACCACTGAGAGCGCTGGAAATATTTTATGATGGCGAAAAATTAGGCATTCCAGAGGAGGCCTTAAATCGGGCGGAACGAAAACGCGGATTAGTTTTACCAGAAAAAATACGGGAATTTTTACTGAATTATGGACAGCTGGATGTGAACCTTGGAGGATACCGAGTTTTACATCCAAAGACAATGGATGCAGTGAAAATTAGATTATCAGACGAAAAACTGCATGATGGATGGCTAATAGCGGAAACTCCTCATGAATATTTGGCGATACTAAAAGAAGATTGCGATCAGAATGACCCTAGCTTATACCTGAGCAACGGACCAGAAGAAGCGGATGATGGAGAAAAATGGAATTTTGAATCTTCGATGTGGACAGTGCGACGATTGCTGACCTCAATATTCGTAAACAGCCCTGGTGCGCATGGATGTACCTCAATCTGTGACGATCCAAAATATATGCAGCAGGAGGTTATTAAATACGATGAGATGCTAGATGACTCGCAAAAGAAGCTGGTGGATATTTTTGAAACAGCGAAAAGACCAGACCAGTGTATTTGCTGGGATTCGGAAGAAAAGAAGTTTGTTATTGTGGTTTTGACGCCGGAGCGCGATTTCCTAGCAAGATTCCCTATTCGTACGTCGATACAGGAGCTAGAGAGGATTTTTGCGGCGGAGTTCCTAGAAAAACAGTCTGGAATAAATTATGAACATTCTTTAGC
Source organism: uncultured Candidatus Saccharibacteria bacterium (assembly GCA_948663575.1). Taxonomy (GTDB): domain Bacteria; phylum Patescibacteriota; class Saccharimonadia; order Saccharimonadales; family Saccharimonadaceae; genus Nanosyncoccus. Next base: position 30,115 of record CAPNAV010000002.1, on the reverse strand, counting down.
TCTAATAAAGGACATCGTGATGTTTTATGAAGGAGAGCGAGATGAGAAAGCTAGTCTGAAGCTTGGCAGGTATTACAAGCTGGCGGGATTTTGCTGCTGGAAGCTGAAGAATCTGCAAGGCGCAGGAAAATGGTACAGTAAGGCACAAAAAGTGCTTGAACGAAATCTAAAAAATGCGCTAGATGATTGTTCGGCGTTGTATGAAAACTTAGGTAAGCTAAACTTAGAACAAGGAAAAAGCGAGGCGAGTCAGCAAGCGTTTAAACGAGTGGAACAGCTACGCGAATTCATGGAGACAAACGAAGATCCACGGAAAAAGAGTGAACAGATTCTGGATGCGGCGATTAAGGCGAACATGAACGGCGATTATGAAGTTGCGATAGACCTATGTAACGAGGCGCTAGAAGAACTACAAAAAGAGCCAAAAGGTTGTAAATATGACATTGCGCGCTGTCAGCAGATTAGAGGTGACGCACGCAAAAAATTGAAAAGTTCTTAGAATATTAACGGATATGCTTGTTAATTTTTAAAAATTTGTTATATGATGGCCATATCCTCCCAAAAAGCCCGGTGAGGTGATATAATTAATATAATAAAGGAAGGTAATATGACAAAAAAGACCACCAAAGATACAGAGACTCCGATGGAGGATTTTGGTAAGAAACAGGCGTTTGACCTCGCGATTCAGCAAATTACTAAGCAATTTGGTACCGGCTCGATTATGAAGCTTGGTGAGTCAAGAAAGATTGACGTTGAGCTTTTGCCGTCTGGTTCGCTTTCGCTGGATTTGGCGTTGGGCGGCGGATATCCTAAGGGGCGTATTATCGAGATTTATGGTCCAGAGTCATCCGGCAAGACAACCTTGGCGTTGCATGCGATTGCAGAAATTCAGAAACAAGGCGGACAGGCGGCATTTATTGATGCGGAGCATGCGCTTGATCCGGCATATGCTAAGAAGATCGGTGTAGATACCGATAATCTATTCATCTCACAGCCGGATAATGGCGAACAAGCACTGGAGATTTGCGAAACTTTAGTACGAAGCGGTGCGGTTGGTTTGATTGTAGTGGATTCGGTAGCGGCGCTTGTGCCACAGGCGGAAATCGATGGCGATATGGGTGATGCGCAGATGGGTTTGCAAGCACGATTGATGTCGCAAGCAATGCGTAAGCTTACCGGTATTATCTCAAAGTCGAAAGCGACAGTGATTTTTATTAACCAGATTCGCATGAAAATCGGCGTGATGTTTGGCAATCCGGAAACCACGACCGGCGGCAATGCCTTGAAGTTTTATGCTTCGGTGCGTATGGATATTCGACGTATTGGGCAGATTAAAGATGGTGATGATATTGCTGGCAACCGTACTAAGGTGAAAATTGTTAAAAACAAGATTGCAGCGCCATTCCGCACGGCTGAGTTTGATATCATGTATAATGAGGGCATCAGTAAAGTCGGCGATGTAATTGATTTGGCGGTGCAGAGAGGTGTGATTGATAAAGCTGGCGCATTCTTAAAGTATAACGGCGAAACTTTAGCGCAAGGTCGCGAGGCGGCTAAGAATGTCCTAAAAAGCAATCCGGAGCTCCTAGCAGAGATTGACCATAAGGTGCGCGTAGCGGCAAAGCTAGACCCGGATGATGAGGGTAACTTTGGATCCCCAGAGACGGACGTTGAGAATACGGAAGAATAGACTAGATTATGCTGGAGATTGAGAATCTCAAGGGTGGCCAGCAAGAGACGCCAAGGATAGACCCCGAACAAGAAATGCGTCGGCGCCAGGCTGAAGCGATTTATGGAGCCGATGAAGAATTCGAGGCTCCTGAAATGGGCGATTGGGACGATTTATTTGCGCAATCAGAGACATGGACAATCACTAAACTGACGCCAGGCGTAAAGGATCCTAATCGCGTAAATGTTTTCTTGGATAATCATTTTGCATTCTCGCTTGATTTGGCGCAAGTAGTTGACTTAGATGTAAAAGTAGGCCAGAAGGTAAATAGCGAGAGATTAAAAACCCTACAATCTGCTTCGGAATTCGGAAAACTATACCAGCGAACATTGGAATGGGTACTAACGCGGCCGCATTCCGTGCGAGAAACGCAAGATTACCTAAAGCGACGCAAGATCAAACGCAAGCAACTGAACCGGCAAAGAGAAAGAGAAGAAAGGAGACCTTTGCCGGAACTGCAAGATGAAATGATGCAGCAGGTAGTAGAGAGACTGCTCGAGAAGGGGTATCTGAATGATCAGAAATTCGCGAAATTCTTTGTAGAGAATCGTTATGTGCGACGTGGAATTAGCCAAAGACGATTGAGAATGGAGCTAAAGAGAAAAGGCGTAGATGATGAGTCGGCGAAAATTGCACTAGAAACGGTGCCAAGGCCAGAAGATGAGGAAGTTCTCAAAGTAATAAAGAAGAAGCGTAAGAAGTATAATGACTTCCAGCTGATTGGATATTTGGTGAGACAGGGATTTGACTTTCAAAGAGCAAAGAATGCTGTAGAGAATTATCGTCCAGAAGACGAAACTCCGGAGTGGTAGAGTAATATTCTATTCGTCAGTCTTTGCCTCGGGAGCAAAGTCTGGCTTACGAAAGGGATTAATGAAGCTTGGAATAAAGTCAGCCGGAGCGTCCGCCGTGGATTTTTCTTTTGTTGTTTCATGTTCGTCTTTGACGATGATTCTATAATCATCTACTTCAATAATAGATTGGCGAGAAATTGTCAGTTCGGGGTCTAAAAAAGATTTCATAACTGGACGCTGGACAATAATTTGCTGAACCTCCCAGGTAGACGTATTGAGCGTAAAGCTCGAAACTTTGCCTAACTTGGATTTCTTTTTTGTGATAACTTTTAGCCCCGGCAGAGCAAAACGCAGGTCGATAATCTTTTTGATACTTATAACTTCATCTTCGCTAATAAATTCGTCGATAGAGTCAATAATGAAGCCATGTCGCGAGAATTCTCGAACACTATTAAGAGGCAGAATGTCACCGACTTCATCACGAATTAGAGGGCTTTCGAGACGAAAAGCAATGAGCTTGAGCGAGTTAGGGTCGATAATGATCTCGGAGATTCTGGCGATTTCGGAACCAACATGTAAGCTAAGGATAGGAAAGTTGATTAGCCTGGCGCTATTGATTAACATAAACTAATTATACCATATGCTGGCGTAAAGAATTTTCTTTTTGCTTGCCTACTACGACAAGGTGAAAAGCACAGCTCTTGAATCAATACCAATCATCAGCCATTGCATCGAAGTGAAAAACAATAGACATCATATTCAATAATCGTAAAGGACGTCGTCATTTTGCTGTCTATTATGTCTGCATATATGGTTAATATGCAAACCCAGATTCAAGATAGCAGAGCTCTCAGCATAAGAGATGAAAGAAAATGGGATAACTATATTACAAGGTAACTGATTTATGTAGACGACAGCAGAGACTCAGGGTCTAGGATAGATTGAGGCGCTAGCAGAATATTTGCGGCTATTTTACCTACTAGGATACATTTCTGTAGTGATAGCCGACTACTGCACTCCGCCTATCTCAGTGTGCGAGAATAGCTTTAAGCGCTGATGAGCGGCGGGCGCCAAGAGGCAGGATAGTCGGGTAGTCCAAGTAGCGTAGCGATAGTCGCGGCGACGTTGGTAAGACCGGCATCATCGAGTTTGGCAGCATGGTATTTCCCTGCGTTTTTTGTATTGTCATAGAAGATGCATGGCACCGGGCTAGTAGTATGAGAGGTGCGCGGCACACCGTCTTTACTAATCAATTCCTCAGCATTGCCGTGATCGGCCGTAATCAGCATCATACCGCCGACTTCATCAATTTTCTTGGCGAGGCGCGCGAGTTGGAGATCGATAGCTTCCATTGCTACAATCGTCGGCTCAAGCTCGGCAAAATGACCAACCATATCGCCACCCGGATAATTGATGCGAATAAACTTATACTGATCGAGATTCTCTAGCACGGTATCAGTGATTTCGGCGGATTTCATCCAAGGACGAGTATTGAAGGGTTGAGTATCGGAGGCGATTTCGATATGAGTTTCAAGAGGAGCTTTACTATAACTGTTGCCATTGAAATAATAAGTGATATGCCCGAATTTGACGGTTTCGGAGATGGCTAGCTGCGAGATCTTGTTTTGACCAAGGAAAGTGTTGAGTGGCGATTCAATTTGCACCGGCGGAACGAGGATATGTTTTGGGATGTGATGATCAGAATCATATTCAGTCATGGCAGCAAAGAAGACCTTCGGACCGGGATTCTTGGCGGCATCGACCTTGGCGCGGGAATCACTTGAACGATCAAACTTATCGAACTTGTCTTCCGTGAAAGCGCGGGCGATTTCGATAGCACGGTCGGCACGAAAATCATAATATATAACGGCGTCGCCATCATGAATAGGACCAACAGGTTCGGCGCCGGTCTGAGCGTTGGCAGTGGACTTACTAGCCTTAATAGCGCGAGAGGCAAGAGAGGATGTGGCAGCGAGGTTTTCAATAATCACAAAAGCGGGCAGATATTGATCTTGGATACCAGGGTTCTCGCGACGCAAAGTAGCAATAGCGTCCTTGGCAGAGCGAAACTCGCGGGGAGCCTTGCCATACACCATCATATCCCAGCCAAGTTTTACCATCCCCCAATCGTTCTCATAGCGATCAGCGACGGCTACCATGCGGCCGGCGCCAGAGGCGATACGGTAATCGGAGTCTTTGAACTGACTAAGAAATTCCTCTAAACGTTCGATATACTTGGGCTCGGACTGAGGAGGAACATCGCGACCGTCGAATACGCAATGAATACGAATCTTGCAAATACCTTCATCATGGGCGCGCTGGATCATCTGCTCGAGATGGCGAATATCGCTATGGACGCCACCGTCAGAAAAGATACCAGAAAAATGGAGCGTAGGGCAACTTGAGGCAGCATCTTTTCCTGCTTTGAGGTATTCCATGGCGCCACGCCAAGCCTTGCTTTGCCAAATATCACCAATCTTAAAGGCAGCCTCAATGCCAGCGATACCTTGCTTGATAATTTGACCAGCGCCCAGTGCATTATGCCCAACTTCAGAATTTCCCATCTGCCCAGGCATAATTCCTACCGCTTCGCCAGATGCGGCAAGCGGGATATTGAGATAGTTTAGCATAGCGTGGTCGAGGAATTCGGTGTGCGCCTGACGAACCGCGTTGCCACTCCGACGAGCAGACAACCCAACGCCATCCATCACTACGAGAACGACGGGGCCATCATAATGTAATTTCTTCATAAACGTATTTCCTATTGACATTTTATAATGTTTATGCTAATATGGTCCGTAATAAGCTGCATGAAAGACTGACGGCGCGGTTTTTGGCGGTAAAGTAAGCGAAGATTAACAGTTCTCCGCACCTATAGCAGCATGGTTTAATCTTATTGAGGATATTATTCTAATGTTGAGGCGGCAGGCAACTGATAATTCCCTACCGCCAACTTCTGAAGCTATGGGCGAGGCACCTGCTGCGTAATACAGTGAATATTGCCACCGCCAAGGAGAATTTCGCGGGCGTAAATTGGCTCGATGACCTTGTCCGGGAAAAGTTCTTGTAATGTGTCAATGGCGGCTTGATCGTGCGGATCATCGAAAATTGGCAAAATAATAGCACCGTTGCAGTTATAATAATTAATATAGCTGGCCGGCAAACGGTCGCCTTCGTTGCGTGGGAAGGTGCCTTCGACGATGTCTACGCCATCAGATTCTTCCTTGGTGATGAGAATTGGGTTTGGCACGTGGATTTTGACGATCTCAATAGGACGGCCTTTGGCATCGGTTTGGCTCTTAAGATAATCATAAGCGGCCTTGGAACGTTCGTATTGAGGATCATCTTCATTATCTTCCCAAGCGAGTACTACTTTGCCAGGAGCGACCCACTGGCAGATATTGTCGACATGGCCATTAGTATCTTCGTCCATGTAGATACCCTTTGGAATCCAAAGGACTTTTTCGGCGCCAAGATATTCTTTGAGTTTTTCTTCGATTTCTTCTTTAGTCATATCAGGGTTGCGTCCTGGGTCGAGTAAGGTTTCTTCGGTGGTGAGAATAGTGCCTTCACCGTCACTATGAACAGAGCCGCCTTCAAGAACAAAATCGGGAAGGTGATAATAATCTACGCCCTCGATAGCTGCCATTTTGGGGGCAATAAAATCATCTTGGTCCCATGGGAAATAGAGACCATTGACGAGGCCGCCATAAGCGTTGAATTTCCAGTCAACAGCACGCATGCGACCCCGGCCATTAACTACGAAGGTGGCGCCTGTGTCACGAATCCAGGAATCGTTATTGCTAATTTCGGCGATAAAAACATTCGGCATATCCATAAAGAGCAAGTGTAGATACTGACCTTTGTTGGTACCGACGATAACGGGTTCGTATTTGGCGATGGTTTGGATGACTTTTTTGAATGCTTCCTGGGCATATTCGCCATTGTAACGCCAGTTATCCTCGCGCTGCGGCCAAAGAATATAGGTGCAGCGATGCTCGGCTAACTCGGACGGCATATAATAACCATCGGCTTTTGGAGTACTTTTAATAATCATGCTTTTGATATCCTTTCGATTTATTTGTTCTAGCGCGCGGCCTTGACGCGTTTGGTTTTTGAGCTGCGAGTTTGCTTGGTTTTCTTAGTATTGGATCTATTGGAGCCGCGCTGACCGACGCCGTGCACCATAATTTCGCCAAGTATAACGGCAAGACATGCGCCAACAATGAGTGGCCAGTTTTCGGCGAACGTTTCTGGAGTGAAGTCCGGGAAAAGCGTAAAGAATAATGCAACAACGAGTAGGAAGACAGGCACGAAGGTGAACAGGGCGATTTTAATCTTGCCACCGTTAATCCAGTAGCCGTTCTTGACGGCTGGACCTTGCCGATGGAGTTTCCAGAAGGCAGCGAACATTGGCAGATAAGACATGAGGAGACAGACGAGGCTGAGGGAGAAGAAGGTCCAGAATAGGTTGGAGACTTCTGGGAAGAATTGAGCGACAATAATACCACCGATAGCGATGATAGCACCTACAAGACCGGTCCAGAATGACACAACATACGGAACGCCGTTTTTGTTGCGCTTAGACCAAGACTTTGGGAAAGTGCCATCTTCGGCAGCATAGGCAATAACGGAGTTGACACCGAAGTTCCAAGAAGCGATATTAGCGATAAGAGTATAAATAAACATACCACCGACGACTACAATAATCGCTTTGATAGCAGCGGTGGAGAAGCCGATAGTGGTGAGAAGACTATTGTAGCTCTCGAGGAGGCCGTCGTTTGTGCCGAGTTCTTCGATCGGAATAGCAACACCGATACCGAATGAGGCGAGGAGATAGAATACAGCAATTAAAATACCGCCAAGGACGATGGCCTTGGGGATTTCTTTTTTAGGATTATCCATATCGTCACTAAAGGTGGATACGACCTCGAAGCCGAGAAAGTTAAAGATGATCAGAGCAACAAAACCGAGCCCAGCAAAATCAAAGCCGCCGTTTTCGCCAACGAGCGGAAGAAGGTCGACGATAGAGTTAACCGGGTTGGCGCTGCCCTGAGTGATGAGTACGTAAATACCAAGTACACCGAGGCCGGCCATGAAGATGATTTTACAGAACGCACCGATATTAGAAAGGATGTCGCTCTGGGAAACGCGTAAGACGCCGAGAACGCTGACAAGGAGAATGTAGCCGAGCTGGATAGCCAAGATAATTGGCCAAGTCATTTCGAAGCCGAGCATTTGCAAAAGGTAAGTAGTGACGAGATCGGCGAGAGAGGCAATCCAGAGCGGATAATTCACCCAATAGAACCAGGCGACACGGCCAGCCCACTTAGGTCCGAAGGCTTTTTTGATCCAGGTATACATACCACCTTCAGACGGGTATTGCGTGCCAAGTTCAGCTGAGATTAAGCCATATGGAACAAAGAAGCCAATGAGCATGATAATCCACCAGATATACTGAGAGTTGCCAATAGCGGCAGTTGGAGCGACAGCGTCGCCGACTAGGATAATACAGACCGTAGCAAGGACGGCGCTGAAAAGCCTAAATTTATATTTTTTCTTTTTGTTTGGCATTAGTTTTCCTCCTTTTGCCTTTTTATGTCATCAAGGGCATCTTGAGCGACGCCGCCAAAATATAACAATAATCCACGTTGAGCAGTGAGGCGATTCTCGGCTTGATCCCAGGCGATAGAATTCGGCCCATCCAAAACGCTGTCAGTAACCTCCTCGTTGCGATTAGCAGGAAGACAATGCATAAACTTGACCTTAGGGTTGCCGGTGAGCGCAAGGAGCTCATCGTTAACTTGGTATTTAGGATAAAATTCGCGCATGTAGACCTCTTTGGGAGTTTCTTTGTCGTAGAGACCATACCAGACATCGGTATAGATGAAATCTGCACCTTCGAGCACGGCGGGATTGTCGGAAACGTGAACACTGCCGCCGTAGCGCTGCGTATTAGCACGACCGATTTTAATATAATCATCGCCAAGCCATTTCGAGGGCGGCGCATACTGAACAAAGTTCATACCCATCTTGGTTGTGATCATCATGAGCGAGACGCAAACTTGAGTGCAGTCGCCGACGAAAACTACCTTCACCTTGTCGAGAGATTTATCCTCGGGAATGTGATCGAAAATTGTGATAATATCACCAAGCTCTTGGGTAGGGTGATTATAATCGGACATACCGTTAATAACGGGGACAGCAGAACGAGTAGCAAGTTCAACGACGCTTTCGTGACGGTCAACACGAGCCATGATCAAATCACACATACGGGAAATGACCTGGGCGGTATCGCCAATAGTTTCGTGGCCGCCAAGCTGAATGGCGCCGGGGGCAAGATTGAGTGCGTGACCGCCAAGCTGTTCCATGCCAACTTCGAAAGAAACACGGGTGCGAGTGGACTTTTGCTCAAAAATCATAGCAAGATTCTTGTGGTATAAAGTCGCTAGAGTGCCGCCTTCTTTGATGAAGCTGCGGATAGTAGTGGAGATTTTTACCATGTCGAGCATCTCAGACTGGTCGAAATCAGTAGTATCTAGATAGTCCTTGTGGGACGGGGTTTTATGTTCTATTTCATAAGGATTATACATACTTTTATTATAGCGGAGTTTAAGATAAGCGCAATAGGTCAATGTTAGCAAAGATGTTGTTGAATAATCACTTTGCCTTAAAGATAAATGTTGTAATAATATAACATTTATGAGAGCCTTTATAGGCGGCGTTGTGAATTATTTGACAAAGCCAATGGTAAACTTTATTAGTATTTATGCTTTTTGTCGAGGTGTTTTTTAGAGGATTTTTTACATGATTTATAACTATCTTTACAAAAAACCGTAGCCGACAGATATGTAACTGCGGTTATAGTTGACATTTTTACGATTCTGTGCTACGATAGATATGTAATTAGCTCGTTTTTCGAACTAAGCGCACTTTTTGAGACTTTATCACCTTATGAAAAGGTGCTGGTTTGGTGTGCTTTAAGATGGACGAGTAGAAACTTTGGAACCAGTCATAAATAAAGGAGGGTAATATGACAGATCAGACAAGAGAAAGCATCCTGAAAACTATGGAGGCCGCAGAAGAAAAGCCGGTGATGAACATTGAGATTAAAGAAGTAGGCTCAGACAGTCGGAATGACAGAGAGACGGATTCGGTAGCCAACGGTGTAATGGCCAGCGAAGTGGCTGATGTCTTGATTAATACTTTAATTCACTCTGTCGCCAAGGATATGGCCGAGTTTATCATTAATGCAATCGACGGTATGCCGGTTGATGAGCGACAAATGAAAGAGGTTCGAGACATAGGGATCCTGAGTGAGTCGGAAATTAAAGCAATGCTCGACGCAATAAGCAATGCCGAGAAGGATTCAGAGACATCAATGGGTAACGATGAGACGGATGAACAAGTAGACTCTATAAGCGCTGCTGATACTGGGAATTGGGAGCAACACCTCTTTGATGATGTATGGGACGAGGAGAATGAGTACTGGTTCCAGACAACAGCGATTACAGCAGGATTAGTGTTCGGAAAGTTATGCCAGACATTAAAACCGCCTGCAAATCAAACTGCGCTCACTGACTGCTGGATGCTTTATCTGAAATGGAATGGACGGTTTTTTATGGAGCCAATCTTGTATCCGTCATTGGACGAGAGCGATGAATCATGGATATCGAATTCGCCTCGCATAGAAGTGGATGAGAAATTCATGGAACAGTTCCCTCCGGACTGCGCATGCGAACTGCCGTATAGTGGCTTCTGGGAGATCGTAGATCACCTGTGCGACGTTAAGGGATGCATGCTTTGGTCGGAGGATGATTTAACAGGCTTCGTGAAGGAAATTCAGGCAATGAACCTGAAAGGCACTATATACCCAGTAGCTCATCCTAGGCAGGTCTACAACTTGCATTTGAGCGACACATTCGGAGCGATGCTATCCAAGAAAGGCGTCCGTCAGTTTAATTTAGCGACATTGCTTTTTAATGCTCCCGAAGAATTCGCTTTAGTGACGGCGGCGCCGGTAGCAGAACTTTGCATGAAGACATGCTTTGATCGTGAACCGTTTGGTCAGACCTTGCAATTAGATCTGGGAAAGGCATTTGGAGAAATAGAGCTTTGGCCAACAATTTATTACAAAGAAAGTGACGAGAAGCCTGAACGAGCGGAAGCCTGGGCAATGCCGGACGGCATGTGGGAATATTGCTATCGGAGTGATTATAAGGGTTTGTCTTGTACTGGTATCGAGTTGACGCAGGAACTGTCGGATGGACGGAGCATCCTGTTCTATGTTTACGGAGCGACGGATGACATTGGATTTCGGATTGTTAGCCCTGATTAAAACATTAGCACAATGAAAGGAGGATAGGTGATAAGTCGAAAGTCCCTGGCGTGATAGTCGGGGATTTTTGCTGGCTGGATTATACCGAGGCGAGGGAGGTATGATATAATGAGGAATATGGGAATTGAGAGGAGTGCGGAGGTAGAGGCAGAAAAGGCCGAGAAAGTAGCAAAGCCAGAGCGACTGGTAGATGCGGGAGTGGATGCAGATAATCTGGCGGAGCAGGCGGAGGAGGTATCGCTTAGGCCGTTGTCTTTTGCGGATTACGTAGGACAAGAGCGACTAAAGAAGAATTTGAAGCTGGCGATTGATGCCGTCAAAAAACGCGATGACGGCACGACACTAGATCACGTCTTATTATACGGACCGCCGGGGCTTGGTAAAACTACGATGGCAAATATTATTGCGCATGAAATGGGGGCGAATTTGCGAGTGACAAGTGGTCCGGCGATTGAGCGCGCGGGTGATTTGGCGTCGATTTTGACGAATTTGCAGAATGGCGATGTTTTATTTATTGATGAGATTCACCGCTTGAGACGAGCGGTGGAGGAAGTGCTGTATTCGGCGATGGAGGATTATAAACTTGACATCGTGATCGGGAAGGGGCCAGCGGCAAGATCGGTGCGACTAGATTTACCAAAATTCACAGTTGTAGGAGCAACAACGCGCACTGGTTCCCTGGCGGGGCCACTGCGCGATCGTTTTGGGTTAATTCATCGCTTGGAATACTATAAAATTCCGGAAATTGAGAAAATAATTAGCCGAACAGCAGTAATCTTGGGGACAAAAATTGCACCAGAGGCAACAGCTTTGCTTGCAACACGCTCGCGCCTAACGCCGAGGATTGCAAACCGCTTAGCAAAACGCGTGCGCGACTATGCGGAAGTGCATGGGGATGGGTATATTGACGTAGATTTGACGCACGGAGCATTGGAACTGATGGAAATCGATGAGCTAGGACTGGATCCGGCGGATAGAAATATGCTACAGCTGATGTTTGACAATTATGGCGACCGACCAGTAGGGCTCACGACAATTGCGGCGTTGACTGGGGACGAGGCGGCTACGATTGAGGATTATTATGAGCCATATATGTTACAGTTAGGACTGATTGAACGTACACCGCGAGGCAGAGCTGTGACCGCAAAAGCCAAAGAACATCTAGAAAAAGTGGCACATAGTATAACATAGAAGACTAGTAGATATGCTATAATGGATTAGATAAAAAGGAGTAATATGAAGGAACTAGAGAAAAATAGCAAAACTTGGAAAAATCTAGAGTCGGCTTTTGCTGGCGAATCCCAGGCAGCAATTAAGTACTTGTATTTTGCTTCACAGGCTAAGAAAGATGGCTTTGAAGAGATTAGTAGTGTTTTTGAGGAGACTTCACATAACGAAAAAGAACACGCTAAGATATGGTATAAATTTTTGCATGGCGGTAAAGTAGGCAATACTAGCGAGAATCTCGAAGTAGCGGCGAATGGTGAACATTACGAATGGACTTCTATGTATGATGATTTTGCCAAAGAAGCACGCGAGGAAGGTTATGACGAAATTGCCGTAAAATTTGAAATGGTTGCCGCTATTGAAAAGACACACGAAGCACACTATCTTTCCCTCAAAGAAAAGGTTGATGAGGATGTCGTATTTAAAGGTACGGATGTGACGGTTTGGAAATGCCGAAACTGCGGATATTTATTTACCGGTGAGAAGGCTCCAGAAACCTGCCCTGTCTGTGCACACCCACAAGCTTTTTTTGAGAAAGTTGAGAAATAAGTTTTAATAACTTAGGAAATCCGCTATCTAATGATGGCGGATTTTTGTATGGCGGGAGCAGAAATGGAAGATAATAGTTTTAGTAATGATCACGGGTTGAGTTCGCCGTTTTGGTCACAGACACCGTTAGTGTCACCATTGGAAAGAGGGAGTGTCGTGCGCCAGCAATTGGCGGTAATCCAAAAGTTTTTGCGGATCGAGTCATCGTCTCCGCCGTCCACTTCGAGAGCATACTGAGGATACGGGAAGTAGATATCGGCAGGGTCAAGACGAACCTCAACGCGGCGAACAAGCTGGTCGGTCTTGCCGGTAGAATCAACGCTGATTTGAGCGCCTTCGAAGTTTATTTGATTCCCCGCGTCATCGAGCAGGGTGACCGCAAAATCAGTATAAGCATCGCCATAGGGCAGCGAGACAACGAGAAAAGCGTTTTTATCGGCACTGATAAGACCGCTGACGTTTAGTTCAGCAACACAAGCAAATTCGCGACCAGTTGCACAAGTGAGCAGGAATGGTTCGTTGGCGTCGGCTTTAGAGGCGTCGCCAGCATTGATGAGGGTTTGCTGATGGATGGTTAGGATGTTGTCATTATTAATAACTTCATTTAAGTCGGGATATGCGGCGGCCGCGGACGGATCAGTGGGGAGAAAAACCATGGAGCTATCGAGGTAATACTGTTGATTACCGGCGTCATCATATACATACACATTGTCCGATTCGTTGAATGTATATGGATCCACGTAATAATGCGTGTTGTCATAGTGCTGCGTTTGGCGAAGAGTTTGAATGTAAGTGAGTTGGATAGTAGGCGGAATAGTAGTGTCTTGCTTGGACGGGAGTGTCGAATCCGTACGAGTATTAAAAACGGTATTACTGCCTTGATTAAGCTCTGAAAACCATTCAAAGCGAATCGTACTAACTTTGGCAAAGTCATTATTAGTGTCGTCGGAAGTGCGAGAGACACTAAGCGGAATAACCTTAGTGCGGGTATCCGAGGTAAGGGTGCTGCGATAGTCGGGGGTAGTATCCTTAATGATGACACAGGTATAGAATTGATTAGAGGCAAACTCGGTATCAGTAGAGCTTTCGCGAATCGGTACGCCACCATAGGCTTTGAGGTCTTCGGCGCTTAAGCCATATAGGACGCTAGCAAGAGGAAAACCATTAGTGCAGTCGTTGGCACTAGACGAGAAAACATTATACATATTGCAAGCGTCGGAATTGGTATGCGTGGAGAGACACTTATAGTATTGGTTGACGGCGGTCTTTGCGTCTTCGACGCCAGCCATGGCGGAATCGTAGGCGGAACGAGAGAGATCATCATTGGAACTTTGGCTGGATTCGGAGAGAGTAATATTAACAAAGCTAACAGTAATAACACCAAAAAGGATAGTGGCAAAAATGACAGTATAAAGCGATGCGACACCTTTTTTAGTGGAATCCATAGATAAATGCGGCTTCTTCATATCTTTATTATAGCATAAGTATTTATTTTATTTGCGACTTAAAGGCCGGCAGTGCGGGCGGCAAAATTAAACTTGTTGATGGAACAATAGTTAAACTCAGATCCAGGATTAAGAATGCTAGTGGTATTGTCAGGGTCATCATCATAAGTGTTATTCACATCGTAGCCAAGAGTGCAATAATCTTTGGTAGTGCCGGCGGAACGCGTAAAGTCTATACCACGATCAGTGCCGAGCGTAAAAGTACCAGACATAAAAGTACGAAGAGTAATATCATCTTGGGAAATTGGGAAAATGATTAGTTGATAAAGGACGAGATCAAGGTCAAAAGCGTTGAGAAAACCTTGTACTGGAGGCGTGATGACATTAATTGTGCCAGTAGCGAGTTTGGTAATATCGATGACATCAGAGACGTTAGCGCCATTGAGAGTGGATTCATATTCGTTATTGACGATACTAGAGCAAGCACGATACGTAGGATCGTCAAAACGAATAAGACGGAAACCCGACAGAGTCGTAGTGTCTATATAACCGTTTTTGTCGTAATAGGAATAGCGCAAACTGAGGCTGCCACCATCAAGACCGTCTTTAGTGTTCCAAATGTACGAATAGTTCCCCGTGCAAAATACAGCACTATGTTGAATGTCGCCATGAACTTTTTGCTGAAAAATAAATTTGTAGGCCTTATCCTTTTTGCAGGCACTGCGCACGATATCGGAATTTAAGCCGGAAGAGAGATGGCTATTGCAGAGGCTCGTAGTATCAACGGATGGCGCGGAATTAATGGCACTAGTAAGCTCGTCAATTAGACCGCGACCGACGCTATTAACAGCTTTGATTGTGACTCCCTTTTGGTAAATGGAAATAATATTACTGGTGACAATGGCGATGGCGATGAGAATGACGGCGATTGCGGCGGTAGCGATAGAAAATTCTACCATAGTGAAGCCGGATTTAGTGGCAGATAGTAATTGTGTGTTGTTTTTAGGAGATTTTTTCATATCTTATAATCCTTGAGGGTTTAAAAGACGAACAACAGCATCAAGTGAAGTTGGAGAATTGTCGCCACTACTATACCAGCAAGCTTCAATGTAGAAATCGTAGAATTTGCCGCTGGCGTCTTTAATAGCAACAACCCAGATCCCCTCGGCGCGACCAATTTCATCATAAAGTAAATTATCATCGATTGAATTGACTGAGGAGGTAACGTTGTTTTCGTCATCATCGACTATACCAGTTGATTTAGTAAAGATAATGCGGGCATTAATCGGAGCGGGCTGAAAGAGGCCGGATGTTGCGGGGGTGGCGGCAGAAATATAGATGTTACTATCCTTGCTCGAAGCGCCATTTAGTTTATTTAGACGGCGAGTATTAAGTATGAAAGCTTTATTCTTTGAGAGAAGATTACTGCTGCCACTGAGATTGTCGTAAACTTCTCGACAACTAGTGAGCGGATACGGAATGCTATAA
Organism: uncultured Candidatus Saccharibacteria bacterium; assembly: GCA_948663575.1. Lineage (GTDB taxonomy): Bacteria > Patescibacteriota > Saccharimonadia > Saccharimonadales > Saccharimonadaceae > Nanosyncoccus. Next base: position 14,545 of record CAPNAV010000002.1, on the reverse strand, counting down.
TCTGAGCCACCGCCATAATCAGCAGGGTCCATGGCATTATCAATAATTTGTTTCCAGAGTTTCTCGTATTGCTGACATTTTTCACCATTATTTTTTTGTTCGGGAGTGAGCGAATCGCAGGTTGGGAGAGTAAGTTCAGAAATGTAGGAGCTATGAATAAACCGCAGTGCTTCGGCTTGTGCATTGAGTTCGTTGCGAGCGGTGACTAACTCGAGCGAGTTCTCGGCACTGGTCATGCCAATATTCATCATAACAATAGTCAATACGGCAACGAGAGAAAAGACAGCGACGGCGAACATGATCTCAATCATGGAGTCACCACGCTTTGTAGTAGATAAATCTAGTGGTTTTTTAGTCTTTAGTAACATCGATTCCTTCCTTCTTCATCCCATGAGTCGTTACCATCGTCACTAATGATACTGATAGCAGAGGTATTGCGTCCGTCGGCGGCAATGCGAACTTCACGCAAAAGGCTAGAATCATTAGATTCTACACAGAAGCCGATTGTCTCGGTAACAAACTGATCGCGGTTATCACGAACATCAGCACTAAAGGTGCTACTGGCACCAGAACTACCGGAATGACAGTTGTAGCGAAGATTATAAACGTTCTTCGTATAGACGGTATGGACAGTGCCAGATGTAGGAGAGCGTGCAATAATAATACTACCGGTGAATCGACGATTAACACTGAGTCCGGCGGCGGAATCGTTGATTTGGCGGAGCTCGGCATCCCAAAGCAACTCGTAACGTTGAATATCGGAGTTGGAATTTTCGGTTTGGTTACAATAAAGACTGGCGTCGACAGCGGCTAATTCGGTCATAAAGTCTGACTGAACCGTAGGAATGTTGTTGCTGGTGCCAACCACGGTGGCGGCATAAATACTGCGATTATCCGAAGCGTTGCCGTAATCATAGCCAAAAACTAGAATCTTGCCGAGAACATAGCGAGAAGAGACGCCAAGACCAAGAGTCTCTGGGCTAATTACTTCGCTATAAACCGTGCGGAGATATTCAGCAAAAGAACGTACAGAATCATTGTAACGCTGAGAGGCAATAGACGAAAAAGTAGTACTAAGTACGCCAACCAGCAAAAGCCCCGTGAGACCAAGCACAAGCATGACTTCGATAATGGTGAAGCCGGATTTTTGATGAGAATGAGATTTTGCGGCGAGATTAATGCAGGGCATTTTAGTACCTCGGAGCAAGTTCACGGACATAAGCTTCAGTGTAGCTAGACTTGTAACGGCCAGCCTGTGCATAAGCCCATAAATAGTTAATAGCGCTGAGATTAAAGATTTCACCTGGAGTGTAGCGTTTAGAGTCGGTCAGCGTAGGATCTGAGCCGTAAGAGCGACGAAGGTTAACTTTGTTAGCAAAGACTGGTCCAACGATTTTAAGCTGTTTGCTGCAAGTAGCACTATCTGCGTTGTCGTAATTCTGGACGGTGGTTTGGGTTTCATTTGGTTTGTAATCTGAGCAGGTATTCAGAGTGCCAGTAGCAATAATCCAGGCACCAATTTCGGTAACATTGCCAGAAATGTTGACATCACCGTTTACGAAAATGACTGTTTGAGGAATGTCATAGATAGTAGGATATAGAGAGGATGGTACGGGGATGTTTTCGGTGATATTGAGCGTGCCATTGACGGCAAAAATGCCGCCTGAATCGATAGTAGTCACATAGCTAGCTTGACTCTTGAGATAGGATTCCAGACGAGTACGCAAGGCGGTATTAGTGGTGACACCAGAATCACCAAGCCGGCCGCTAGTCATAGTATTAGAAATAGTGAGCGTAGAGCGGAGGGGGTGAATCGACTGAGTATTTTGGCCGAGATCTCCACGACTGAGCGCTGCGCCCGAGGCAAAGCCTACGCTTTCTCCATAGACGACGGCTAAGTATTCGGTCCAAGAGCCATAGAGAGTATCGAAGGCGTCGGTTCCAGAACTTTTTTCTGGACCAGTAGTACTGGGGTCGTTGTGGCGCGGAGAGAGTGATGTCTTGATACCACCGTTGGTCTGGATGCCACCATTCCAGACGGCGACAGATGGTTTTTTGGCGATAGTACGGCAGGCGGCATCGTAGTTGGTCCAATAATCCTTGTTTTCCTCCTTTTTCCAGTCGTCGACGCCGTTTTTAGAAATGGAATACCAGTACTCCCAACGATATCCATAGGAATTGCAGTATTTGTATCCGACATCATCAGGAACGACCATAGTTCTTGTTTCACTCGTGGTATGCTCACCGCCATCGCCGAGGCTGTCATGAATGCCGGATTGTTCCAGTCCGTCAACAACCGAGCACCATACTGTTGCAGATACCTTATTCTGATACCAGCTACACGGATTTGAATTCACGCGGTTAGGATAGCGCAAGGTAAGGGTGCCGCTGGAGATAGCGCTGTTATAGTTGACAGTGACTGGCACCAAGTAGGCTATCGCCTTGTACTCTTGGAGGCGACGAGTGTTGATGGTTTTTGCATAAGCTTTCCAGCCGATAGTGGCATTCTCACCGGCGAACATAATGGAGCTTTTGGCAGTGCCAGTAGAAGTGGGGCCATAGGGATCACCATCTTTTTCTGTGGGAGGATTCCCGGGACGATCAATAGTAACGCAAGCTCGAGACCAGCCATAACCATAGCGACCGTTTTCATTGTAACGGAAGTGACCATCCTCACTGAAGCGCTGGATTTTAACCGTGGCGCCGTCATGACTAATCTCTTGGCAAATATGAACCTGCTCGCCAGCGTCGATTTTTAGAGTGTACTCTTTTTCAGCAACTTTCACATTGCCGCTATTATCTCCGGAGGAATTTGTACAGAATGCATCGCTCGCTACTACGCTATTGAGATCAGCGCTGCCAGTAGCTATAGAATCGTAGTTTGTACAAATATTATCAAATACATCCCCTTCTTTATGGTTCTCGTATTGAGACGGATCCCAAAGCTTCTCGTCATAGAATATTTTATGATAGAAAGTAACTTTTACCTCTTCCTGATCGGTACTGAATTTAACATCGACGAATTCATCCTTTTCGGCAGTAGCTTCGTAGCCGGGGATGTCGCCTTGCTCAGGAACTTCGACAGTAGTATTAGACCAGAAGTGACCTTCACCAACAACCTCTCCAACCTTCTTGTTAATGACGACACAGGCTTGAGAATCCTCACTGCCAGATGAGCCGGAAATACTATCGCCATTAAAGGCTATGTATTTAGGATCATAGGATATTCTGCGACAAACTGTGAGAGATTGACCCTGCGGAGGAATGGTAATCTCAACGTCCCCCTCGTAGGCGAGATTAGGAGATTCGGCTTCCATGTTGGCCGCGGTAGACCAAGTGCCCTTACTTTGGCTATCGGCAATCATCCACTTTGTGCTGGTTTGCGCGCTAGATGTGGCACTGCCAGGGTTATATTGGAGGTTGTGCCAAAAGTTAACTTTGAGAGTTTCGCCGTATTTCGCGGTAGTGAGGTAGAGAATTATCTCACCGTCTTTATCTGATTTGGAGGTGGTGGCCTTAATATCGAGCTGATCATTAACGGAAACAGTCGAGGTAGATGTAAAGTAGGAGTCGGAATCGATCAGCTCATCACCCCAATCGTCATTCCAGCAGAACCAGCTAATATCTTCCCAACTATTACCGCTGGCATCGCCACCGTGCTGTTTGGCTATCTCATATTTCATTTTGATATTATTCCAACTATAGGCTTCGGTATCATAACGATAAGTGGTGGTGCCACCTTGAGGAACGAAACGGTAAGTCTGCCAGAGACCGACCTGCTCACCGGTGGATGTGAAATCACTAGCATTAAGAGAACCATTAGTGTTGAAGCGTAGAAGCGCAAGACGATAATAGAATCCAGCATCCTTACAGCCCGTAACCGTACCACCAACAACGGAACCGGCGCCTGGAATAGTAATTGAGTCGCTGTCAGCAGGATAGCGCATCCAGGTACCACCAAAGCAAGTATCAAAGAAAGTCCGCGTGGCGCTATGCTTGCCACTTTCGACTTGAGCTTTATAGCAACCACTATTACCACCACCGCCTTCTGTACCACTGATAACATAGGCGCCGACGTTTTTAACGGAATACATAACTCCAACGAAAAGGACAACCATAGCGACAAGAATGCTCGCAATAATGGTAAGTTTTTTCTGGGTATTATGCACCTTCGCCTCCGATCTCATTAGCAATGTCATAGATGATGTTTAGATACTCGTTAGCCTTGGATTCGTCTCCATCGGATTTGGCGCCGTAGTAAAGGCTGTTATAATAACGAAGCTGAGACTCAATGCTGAGCTGATCGGGCTGAATCATGTCGCCGATTTCGTTGACCTTGTCGGCTTGATTATTGTCTTGATAAAATAGCATCTGAGCAAGACGGACCTCGTTTTCGAACTCTTTGCCTTCTGAAGTTTTGAGAGTTTCGGCTACCGCCTCGTCGATACTTTCGGGATTGTCGTTGTTTTCTTGGTAAATCTTATGGAGAAGGTCTTTGTAATTGGTGACGTCTTCAAAAGTGCTGCCAGCGATATTAGGAATTTCTGCGGAAGGGCGGTTAATAATTGAGGCAATCAACATAATACCTAGCACGGCTGCAACAACGATAACTGCGACGATACCAACAGTAAAAATATATGGGCGAGCCTTGCGGATATTCTCTTTTTGCTTTTTCTTGCGAGCGGCGGTTTTGCGATTTTGTTCGGCGAAGGGGTTTTCTTGGCGGGCGGCCCACTTTCCGATGTTTTCGGAGCGAAAAGTGACATCCTTGGCAGCAGAATCGGCTGAGGCGCCAGTATTAGCCGATGCTGCTACGGGGGCGGGTTTTGGTTGAGTAGCTGAGAGAGAGCTAAGTGCGGCTTGAGCGGTAGGGGATTTTGTGCTCTGAGAAGCTGCTACGGGAGCAACAGAGGTGGATGATGCGTTGCCTAAAGCGGGCATAGCAGAGGCGACAGTGGTAACGGTGGGTTTTACATTGGAAGATTGAGATGACTGGGGGATAGAGGCGGCGACGGATTGAGTAGGAGTTGGAGCCGGGGTAGCCGGAGCTGGAGCGGTTTTGGGAATTGAGGCGGCGACCGACGAAACGGCCGGAGCAGGCGCAGGCTTAGCGCTGGCCTGGGTCGGCGAAGGCGCAAGCTTGAGGGTCTGACCAGTCGTGACAGGAGGAGTGGACCCGGGATTGGTTTTAGAATTCTCTAGAGAATTACTCATGATTATATATTACCACAAGCAGCATAAAAAATGAAGGGAGCGACGATAGGATGCCCTTCTAGTCATACAAATTATACACCAAATAAGAAAGCGATCCATTGCTGGAAATTGCTCATTTCTGAGGCAACTGAAGAGGTTTCGTCATCCGGAGTGGCGATATGCTTGTTTTTGGCGGCGTCGGTATTGTCGGGCAGATAAACCATAGACTCACCAGGAAGCGTCTTTCCTTGATATTTGCGGGCGACGAGCTCTTGGTATTCTTCGGAAAGATAATATTCATTTTCTAATTCTAGAGTTTCTACTTCTAGCTCGAGGCGAGCTTTTTCGCGCTGACGATTCATGAGGGCTTGAGCAAGTGACCAATTTCGTGTCATAGATGAAACTGAACCCCACGTCCAGATGAGGCAGAAAACGCCGGCGATGATAATTACGATGTTGTCAAAAACAAAAAGATTATGGCGTAGCCAATATTGAGCTTTGCGCACCTTTGTTTTTAACTCGTTCATATCTATATTATAGCATATGCTTTTTGTTTGTGGTGGGGGCGGTTGGGCTGTCGGTTTTATTAAACCGACAACGCCGGGCGTCATCTCGGAAAACGTTGAGCAAGCTCAAGCTTTCTCTCGATTCCTACGGCGTCCGTGCCCTTGGTTCTCGCCTCTCCCGTCCCTTATTCACCACAAAAAAAGACCTAAAGGTCCTTTTTCTTTGTGGTGGGGGCGGTTGGGCTCGAACCAACGACCAAGCGGTTATGAGCCGCCTGCTCTAACCCCTGAGCTACGCCCCCTCAAATATGAACTAAAAGAGTTCTAGATGAAGGTTGCGGCAGGATAAAATCCGGCCACACTCTTGGGTAAAGGTATTTTTATTGTACCACAACTTTGGTTAGTTGGGGTGAATGTTGTAAAATCTACAACTATCTTGAAATTATCCTGCGCTTAATTATGTTTTTATGATTGCTTTTTATGGAGTGACAGTGTATAATCATATCGTTAACATTGGCGTTAAAGCACCTACAAAATTGGAGGTAGAAAGATGAGAAAACGTTTTTTGGCAGCATTAGTAACAGGAGCGATGATGGTCGGAGGCCTGACGGGATGCGGAAATCAGAGCGCGGCGAGCAACGAACAGAGTTCGGCGTATAATAGTAGCGCAACGACTTCTGGATACGTCGACGAGAACGGCGCGCACGCGGGCGATGATGGTACGTTCGCTAATGTAGGCGGTGGTAGCTCTCAGTCGAGTGAGCCTAGCGCGGACGCTAGCAATGATCCAGCAGAAGTCAGCTCTAGCGACGAAAATCTGGAGCAGAGCGAAAGCGAATCAAATAGCGAGGAGACTACGCAGAGCGCTGGGCGGCCGTCGGTAAGACCGCAGGCAGAGGAAGTATCGTTGGATAATTTGCACGGAATTATTGCGGCGTATCTTTATTACAGTACGGCCGAGCCGGCCTTTCCGATGGCGCGGATATATTGTATTGATCCGCAAACAGGGGAAGCAACGCTTGTGAATGACTTTGGTCAAGCGAAATCTGGCTCTACTGTGTTTTATGACACATGTTATAGCTTCCCGCAGGTCAGATATACCGGATATGAGCCTAATTATCAGAAATGTTTTAGTGATGATTTTCGGATGATGGCGGTAACTATGAACACAAAAGTCACAACGGAATATTACGGAGATTCGCATGCAGGATGGCTGGATGAGGATGGTAATTTTCACGATGTAATAGCGGCATTGGGATGGGGGACAAAAAGTGAGTTCGATGAACCCGTCGTTTATTCGTCAGTCGGCTTTATGGATGACGGTAGGTTCTTATTTTTGCGTAGTAAACCTATGGAAGGTATTGAGGGGTATTTTGCGATACCAACCGATAACTTGACCGAGGAAGCGGTCGAAGAATTTGAGACTACCCCGTTTGAAAAGCCGTATATATTAGTTGATGAGAAAAAAAGATATAATTCAGATTACAGTCGTCCGTCTGTCCAAACTCCCGTCACAGATCAGTTAGATGAGACGCACTTCTTGTGCAATTATGTATACTATCCAAAATCATCGTCACTGTTGAATGCGAGCGTATCAATATTAAATATTGAGACTGGAGAGGAAACTGCATGTGTAACAGGAGATGCTATGGCAACATGGTGTGGAGTAGTTGATCCGACTGGGACACAGATAGCATTTTTTGCGGCTAACCCAAAGAGTGCTAGGGCCACATCGGCCATCTATACGATGCCGCTGGATGCAAGCAGTTCACCACAGAAGCTGGAGAGTGATTATATCGTAAACTATCCGAATAATCTGCATTTTGAATTAGACTTTGAATCATCATATTCTATATTAATTGACTGGCGCTGACTCCATGAACTTTACAAAGAATATCCCCTGCTCGAGAGAGCAGGGGTTTCTTTTTTTTGGGGGGGTGTCGAAGGCGGAACTAACTGTGATTCTGCACTAAGACGGGAACGAGGAGGGTTATAGCATGAGTTTATGCCCGCTGCAAGGATGCAGCACGTCAAGGCCTATCGGGGCGAGCGTCGAACCAGCAGAGCGGTGATATTTGACAGGAATGGCGACCAAACAGTAACACCCTTTATCCTCTATGTCCCGGCGCCCAATAGTGCAACTCATGAATTTCTCTGCGGGTGAGAGCACCTGTGTGCCCGCAAACTTCACATTTAAGCCGACCTTTTGGGCCATTTCGACATACTGGGCAAATTAGTAAATCGTCACCACTCAAGACTACTCTGGCGCAGCTTACAATTTTTTTGCCATCAGCGGTAGTGTTGACTATTACCGGTTCTCTGCCAGTTCCCCCACAGTGCTTGCAGTAAGGGTTTGGCGTTGTGATTCCACTGACCATATCGTCTGACCAGTATTCGTAAATAGCACAGCAATAGCACGGGATTGAGTATGGATCCTCTTTACCTTTTTCTTGATGATAAACAAGAATATGACGAATGTAACTATAAGAGTCTGTCCAAGGGTTAGTCCATTCATTACCGTCCTCAATAATTTTACAAGAAAAGGTAATCCTCTCACCACAAAACGGGCATGGTTTGGTGAATGGAGGGTGGATATACTCATACTGAGATGAGACCTGTTTGCTGGGAAGCTTAGGCGCTTCTAACTCTATTTGTTTTTCATCATGACAGGAAACGATCTGTGGACGAGGGCGAGAATGAGGATCGATTTTGGGCGGGGGTGGCGGCGGAGTAAAGAGTTCTTTCATATAAGCTTTGAATCTGTCTCCAGGCTCAGTCCACATTAAGAATATACCTATTGCTACGGCACCGAAGAAAACAATGAAAGAAAGAGCGCCGATCCACGTTGATGATAAAAGAATAAACATATAACTTCCTCCTTTACTGAAAGATACGTGAGACTACTGACAACGGGTTGCGTGTTTCAATAGTAACGAGTTTACTAAACAAAATTAGAAAATGCAAGCATAGACATGTAAATTCCCCGCAGTGAGGCGGGGAATTTTAGGTTAGAGGTAGTCTGGGCCATTCGGGCCATTCGGACCATTAGGACCATTCTGACCGTTTTGACCATTAGGATTATTAGGGTCTGGAGGTGTGGTTTGATTCTGGAAATCAATTTGGTTATTATGACTACGGGCGTCTTGGAGCCACTGTATTTCCCTGGTGTTAAGATTGCGAATCTGACCATTCTGTTGATCCATAACCTGATAACCATGTGGCGAATTAGGCGTTCGTATCCAGTTGCTGGGGCGTCCGATTTTTCGAGGAGCTGGCTTGGCGTCGCGAAGTTTGATTTGTCCACTGTCAGCAGTTAGAGTGCCACCATCATAGTTAGTGAGTACACTGCCGCCGTTTTCGGCTTGCGCGCCAGTATGGTTCTGGACAGAAGAGATGATTTCTTGCAAGAGTTCGGCTTTGGCAGTAGGGAGGTTATAATTTTCGAGAGCATATTTGGCGTTGGCAGCAATACCGCGCATCTCGTCAACCTTTGCAGTCACCTTGCCTGGACTATCAAAGACTTTAGTATCGCTGAAGTCGGTAGTCTTAATTTGGCTAACCATATTCTCCAGGGATTTATTTTCGGCCTTGGCCAGGATGTTGGCACTATTAGTATTCACCTGGGTACGTTGTGGGGTTTCCCCTTTAATAAGCTGGTTATGTATATCAGCGCTCTGAGCATAAGCAGCCATTTGCATACGTTCAAGCCTACCACGAACGCCGACTTTAAGCTTCGTATCTCCATTTAGAGTGCGGTCAGTGAGGCTAATAAAGTTTTGTAGCTGTTGCCCACTGAGATCGCCAGTTTGAATAGCACTGTAGATACGATCAAGTTGATCGTCATTGGCGCCAGCCAAGGTCTCTTCAGACATCTTATTTGCACTATTGTAATCAAATTTATTGGGCTTGAAAGCGGTCTTACCAGTTTTTTCGTTCGTACGATAAGTACCATCGGGATTTCTGTCAATCTTAAATATATCTCCAATATAGTCATCATTCTTACTGCCATCATCATTCACGGCTTGATAGGCATTGCTGCTTTTAAGAGTATTAGCAAGGTCAAAGGTGTCGCGGTCATGACTCTTGAATTGGCCACCAAACTTATCGATCATGAAGTCGCTGGCAGCACGCAAGCCGGTATTATTACTAGCCTCTAGCGCGGAAGTGTTGCCATTATCCGCAGCAACAACATTATTATGCACCTGATCGAGCAGAACGTTACGGAGTGCGTTCTCACCCGGTTCTCCGCTTTTGGCCATAATGGTCGTAAGCGCCTGCATTCTAGCCATAGCATCATTGTCTTTAGGATCCTTGTTGAGACGCTCAATCACAGCGCCGAGTTCTTCGGCAAGAGACTTCATGTTCGTAGCATCGACCTTGTCCCTGCCTTCGATAATGGACTTGCCCTCACCACTAACATAGATACTCTCGAGGGCAGCAGATTCGGCGCCGGTCTGTCGGCTGCGGCGGCTAGTAAGCATGCGCTGGTATTTCTGGCTATCTGGAGTCATCAATTCGCCAGTGGAAGCAACTTCGGCTTCAATATCCTCCATAGCCATACGCTCAATGCGACGTCCAACTTGAGCCAAACGACGTCGGCGATTACTATCTTGCTTTTTGAGCCTCTTATATTCACGATAATCGCTGCTGCCTAACTCCCGTCTTACGGCCTCATCATTATTCAAATCAATACTCTTGGCGCGCAATCGATCTTCATAGGATTTGACTTTAGAATTTTCTTTGGCTTTGAGTTTGTTGCCAAGTTTAATATCGCGTCTTTGATTGGCATTGCGCTGAATGCTCTCATTGAGATCTTGAACTTTGCGTGTACGCCCAACCTGCCGACTAGCAAACCCGCCCACCTTGCTGCCCATCCTAGATATTTTATTGCTAACATCACCAACAGCAGTAAGAGACTTCTTTAATAATGATGGAATCATAAAGAACGGAAGTACCTGCACGAGCATTGCCAGCAAAGTAAAAATGAAGCCTTTATCTTGATCAGCGCCATCAGCTACAAGAATCGCAGATGCGAATTTACCTCCGCCAATAAGCGCACCGCAGATTGGAAATACCACCAAAGCTGACGTGAGCGCACTTTTCCAGCGCTTAAAGATTGATTGAGTATTAGGCAGAGCATAGCAAATAATGGCAGCTGGGGCTAGAATGACCAAAATAATTACTGCCACATTGCGCGCGCCTAAAATAGCAAAGAAGAATAAGACGCTGATAAGTGCACTAATTAGTGAAAGTAGAAATGGTATAATCCAAAACGGAAATGTGACGACTAAGCCCGCTGCGCCAGCAACACCAAATAGTCCAGTCATGGCCGTCGATAGTACACTGCTTAAACCGAAATCCCCGCCGTTTTCGCTCTTGCCCGCCATTTCTGCTGCCCACCCTGAGAGCCCCTCATGCAGCTGGACGCCAATGATATTAGAAATGTCGACAGCTATCTGACACAAAAAGTAAGATAGATTAACTAAGACAACCGTCATAATCAACTTGGGTAGAATTTTTTTGATGTTGTAATTATTAAAGCCAATACCCGTAAGCTGTGAAAGAATAACTATAGCAAACATGATAGCGAAGCCAATATTGGCGATGTCTCGGATCTTTTTCCAACCAGCCCTAAGACTATCGGATCCTAATTTTACATTGAGGAATGGCTCAATCGCCCACTCGTAGATACCATTAAGGGCACCCGCTATACCCTTAATAGCCGGACAAAGAATCCAACCAAGAGAATCAGCGGCGTCATAGCAAGAATCGACATTAAAGCCATCCGGTGAACCCTCAAATGAGCCATCACCGCCCCCCCAGTCGTCATCCGTATTTGTTCCCGGATTAATTGGTTCAATTGTGTCAGTACCAGTGCCAGCAGTATCAAGCGTATCAAACGACGATGGCGCTTCGCAGACGAAACTATTACCTTGCTGTTTCCAATACACACCATTTGCATTCCTAATATAGGAAAGCGCAGCGGAGGCGGCAGTCAGCTTATCTTGGTCAACCGATCCTGGGTTTGCATTATTCTTCTCGATAAGGTTCTTCGCAATTTTCTCCACCTTGGCGGCGCGCTCGCCCATCGTCCGATTACAATCTCGCTTGAATTTTTCTGTCTCTGCTGACTGAACTGACTCTAGTCTATTACGCACTGCTTCATAGCTACTATTAATCAATCCGATAAGGCCGCTACAGCTTTTTGAGCCAGAATCATCGAGTAATGACCCACTCCATTTATCACCTAAGAATCCGGTATTATCATAATAGTAATTCTGCATAGTACCGCCAGTCGATGTGTCAATCTCAGATATAGCTGGCGTCCAAAAATCTTTAGGAACATCTATATTAAGAGAGCTATCATGCACCGTTCCATTGGTACAGACAGTCTTAAAATCATTGAAATACAGATAGTATCTCAATTGGGGGCTCATAATATCTATGCCCGACCATGTAGGAAGATACTTCGCCACATCGGAATGATCATTCAGATACTTATTATAGAGCACTCCGAGATAATCCAAAGAGCTATCGCTATTCCATTTAAATTCGTACGCATCGTTGCTTAGAATCTTAGAACATTCACCGCTTCCATTTACGCTTACGAGTAGTCCCGGCGCATCTCCATTGCAAGCTAGCGTATTAACGCCGCCGTCAATATCAAGAACTCTTACGAATTCAGAAACAAGTCTATCTGCATTGCAAGCAACTAGACCGCTCTTATCTCCGCTAATATCTTTCGAAATCCACGGACCCGTCCCGATAGAGGCGACCTCGGTCTCAAAGAGGTGGTCTTTTAGATACGAGCCCGTGTGCGTTGAACCACTACCGTATGAGCTGTTTTTGTTGCTTACGCATTTTTTAAATGCCATCGTCATAGCCTGCACCTGCGCAGCTTTTACCATGGCATCTCTCTCTTCACCGATTGTCGCTGCAAATACTGGCTTGCTAGTTGAATATCCTGCCGTAAATACAGTAAAAATCAACATTGAAATAATGCCAATCCAACAGGCGGCTCTTTTCATAATGTTCTTTTTATAATGACGCTTTCGCATATTGTTACTCCAACTCTCCGATTAACGTAGCGACTTTGTCTTGTAGGAGGGAATTTTTACCATAAGCATTATTGTCATACGCTGAAAGTACGGCATATGGAATGGAGGTGTTTTGTACAAAATCGACGACAATCTCGATATATTGGTCGAAATACGCAGTACACTCCTCGCTCTCGGTATTAGTGACGCAGCCGTAATTGACATAAATTTCATTGCGAGCCGTAATGTCGTCGAGATAACTTTTAAAGCGCTCATAGAGATAAGTGACGGTTTGGTTTTCACTAGTTTCAATATTATCTTCAGCGTCTTCATCATCTTCGACTTCATTGGTATTCGGATATTGTTGCTGGAGCTCAGCAATGGCGTCTAATTTGCTGGAGTCCTCGTCTTTGAACGCTTCATACAATATATTGTAGAGTTTGAGCGTAGCTTCGTAGCTGGCGGCACGCTCAGCTAAAACAGTACGAATTTCGCTGAATTCTTCACGGGCATCAGCTTTGATTTTGTTGAGGTCGACTTTTTCGAGCGAGGCGGAGAGACTAGCAAGCTTTGGCAGATCAGCGTTCAAGGTGTCGTGCACGCCATTGCTAAATAATTGCTCGACGTTAAGTTCGCTATAAAAAGCCGAGGAATAGATTTCTTCGACAGCGGCGAGGGATTCCTGATGTTCGCGCAAAAGCGCTGCAACATTGGTGTCACTACCACCTTTTAAGAATTGCAGAGCCACAGCTACGCCAGCAAGCGCGATACCTATGATCGCCACAAGAATTACGGGAAGCTTACTGCGTTTTTTGGGGGTGGGCTGGAGCTTAATATCTCCAGTGGCGCTGGAGGTGGTGAGATTGGAATTGGGGATGATTTGCATAGCATCCTCGACAGATTGCTGCTGGACGGTGGCGTCGGTCTTGGCGAAAGCGGCGGCGATACGGGATTGATTGGACGCGGTATGAGCGGCGGCGACTTCGGGGGCCGAGGCGCCAGTAGTCACTTCGGGCGGGAGATTTTCGGCGGAAATAGTGAGGTCGGGAGTACTGAAAATTCCCCCTTGCGAGGCGTTAACAGCTGTAGGATCTTGAATTTGAGGCACATTGCCAGAACCAGCCCCCTGAGCCTGAGGCATATGAGGATTATTTGCGCCTGCAAAATTAGTATTATTGCTGTCCGGAGCGCCGGCAGCATCGTCATGACCATTCATAGTGCTATTGTAGCATAAAAAGCATGAGGAGAATGGAAAAATATTTGAAAAGCGCGGGGTAGCCGGTAGATTTATTATTTCTTATGTTTATGGGCTTGATGATAATTCAATAAGCTTTGCGAGAAATTAACGGCTATGCGCTAGACTTTCAGTCTAGAAAAACCATTGTCGGCTCCATAAAGAAAGCTTGTCTTTCTTTATGGGATAATGACAACTATACGACTTTTGAAAAAGATTAACGGCTATGCTTGTAGATTTTAGAATTTTTACTATACAATACGTACTAGAGTGAAAGCTCTTGTGCAGAGGTTTATTATAAAACCTTATTATAAAGGTCGAGTAATATAACTATTTATAATTAACAATGTAGAAAGGTATCCATATGCGGAGAGTTTCTGTCGAAGGAGCAATCGAGGTTCATAAAACTAAGAAAGTTTATAAGACAAAAATTACTCTTGACCTAGGTCAAGAGTAAAACCCTAAATATGGTTCCATTTTAACAAAGTTTTTTAGGATGCGCAAGGCTTTTGCTCTGTTATTGGTCTTGTTGCATAATTCCTGCTACTAGCGCATGCTTATGCGCGCTAGCTAGA
>CAPNAV010000001.1 GCA_948663575.1 uncultured Candidatus Saccharibacteria bacterium | reverse complement strand
CGTACAATAATTATGCATGATGCTTCCTAGACATATCTTCTTTTTCTTCTTGTAATTAGTTTTTGTGATTAGAGTCTAATTTACTCGAAGATGAAGCATATGTCTCTTTTTTTGTTAGTACGACTCCGCTCTTATAGCTCCGTCGTACTGACTTTCATCTCGGTTATGTTACGCTTGGAGGGGAGGGGATATGCTTGACAATTTCAAGAATGTGTGCTAAAATGGAAGGATAGGAGTGTTCCCTTGTACTTTTTTAGATTAGCGTTTCTCTCTTGTTGCATTGATGGCGCTATGGTTGTAACTTTGGCTTTTTGAGAAAGTTATGGCTGAAGCGCTGTCAATGACGGCAAATATGCCAAAATGGCAAATTTAGGAGGGATTTTATATGAAGATGAAGGTAACAGCTGAGCAATTGAAAGGTATATCTCAAATCGGCGGCGCGATTACACCTAGCCGGAGGGGGCTGGAGCACTGTCAGTACGAGATCGATTTCTCCGGATATTTGGAGCACGACCTCAGAATCGGCGTACCTGGAGAACTGCCTATCGGTGAGGATCAGGAGATTTTTGTTCCCGGCTTGATGACGGCGGCGGATGATCTGGCGATTAGACATCGGCTGGGATTAGGGTTGCTTTACCCCTATATGGCGATTACCACCGGATTTTACCTGAAGAACGGGGAATATCCACTGTTTGTGGCGGGAGATCCTGGTGATCCGATCATGACAGAACTGATGGTCATGATAAGCTGGAGTAACCCGGATGAAATTCCCAAAATCACGGGGATAGAGTCTAGTTTCGGTAAACTCTACCAAGCAGTCGACTATTGGAGAGTATTATCGAAAGACACTGAGTTCTGCGGGATCGATGTATGGATTCTGCCGAGATTCCCTTGGTTGGATTCAGCTTGCCAGGTAATTGCTCGTGACATCCAACAGCAGACCGAGTTGGGCGATAGAATCAGAAATAACTATCTGGCCAATAAGCGGGATTATCAGGAAAAATACCGTAAGCTGTTTGAGGAGTTGATCGAGGAGAAGGGCCGTTATTTGCATCATCAGCACACGCTCGATTTCCAGGAGGAAGGTCTAATGATCGATCAGGGCAGGGACAGCGAGATCTATTTGCTTTACACGCCCTGGAAATACCAGCAGCTGAGGCAGCAGCTTGATGATGCGCTGATGGATTTCGGCATTAGGATGGCTAATCAGATTTCCTGATATTGGTTATCTAGTTTTCTGTTACCGCTAATCTCGTCGACTAAGCGCCCGCACAGGGCGCTTTTTATATACTGGCTTAACGGTTGATTTTTAACACTATTAATGTTTAATCATTACATAATTGACGAAAATGTCTAGTCACGGTGGTAGATTAGTCTTAGAATAACGCAGCTACGAGTTGCTTATTGTTGCTTTCATGCTATAATAGGGAGTAATTATGGCAAAAATCAAGTTTACGATTATTACGCTGTTCCCCGAGGCTTTGCAGCCGTATTTGGATAGCTCAATGCTCTATAAGGCGCAAGAACGCGGAATTATAGAGGTGCAATATGTAAACTTGCGTGATTTTGGACTTGGCCCACATCGGTCAGTAGATGATACGCCTTATGGTGGTGGCGACGGGATGTTGCTAAGGCCGGAGCCGGTATTTGCGGCAATTGAGAGTGTAAAAGCGCAAAGTCCGAAAGCAGAGGTGATTATCCCAACGCCGGTAGGGCAAACTTGGAATCAAGAAATGGCGCGGGATTTTGCGGGAATTGGCAAAAATAGCGATTTTCAGAG
The DNA here is from genome assembly GCA_948663575.1 of uncultured Candidatus Saccharibacteria bacterium. Taxonomy (GTDB): domain Bacteria; phylum Patescibacteriota; class Saccharimonadia; order Saccharimonadales; family Saccharimonadaceae; genus Nanosyncoccus. Next base: position 68,020 of record CAPNAV010000001.1, on the reverse strand, counting down.
CCTAGAGACTACGTCAAAGCCCAAAGCGCCAATGAACCAAGGTTTAAGCAAAAAAGCTTTAGGCGGCGAGATGAGTGGCTTAGAGGGCAATTCAAGCAACAGGGGTGGCGATTTTGCAGATAATGAACGGCATTTTATTATTCTATGCCCACACTATGAGGGATATGATGAGCGGATTTTGACCATCGTGGATCATAAAATTTCACTGGGAAATTATGTTTTGACGGGAGGGGAGTTGCCGGCGTTGATTCTTATTGATTCCATTACACGACTGCTGCCAGGGGTGTTGGGCGGCGAAACATCGGCAGAAATCGAGAGCTTCTCAGACGGGAATAATTTGGAATATCCTCAGTATACTAAGCCGGCGGAGTTTCGAGGGATGAAGGTGCCAGAGGTGCTGCTTTCGGGGCATCATGGGAAGATTGCTGAGTGGAGAAAAGCGCATACTAAGGTCAAGGATTAGACGTTCATCAAAAGCTCGACGTTCCTGCTATACTCCTAGTCTGGTGGGCAGAACGCTTACCTCTCCAAACCTGGTTTGTGAGAAACGCATGGTAAGTATCTCCAGCAGACTATCTTGTGAGGGACGCATAGTTAATACCATTCTCTCCAAGCCTAGTTTGTGGGGAGCGCGTCCAAGGCGCCTATCTTCGCTACGCTCAGATTCGCGAGCGTCGTCTCGGAAAAGAAAGTGAAACTTTCTTTTCTCTCATCTCCTACGCGATTCGTCACAGGGCCTTGGCGCTATTTCTCGTCGTAACTCCGAACCTCCCCACAAAACTAGGTTTGGAGAGAGTGCTATCCTTTCACTTTCATACAATTGTTCGTAAGCTTCGCACCCTACTCGCAAGATAGTCTGCTGGAGGTGTAACCCCCCCTCGCAAGCTATGGAAGAGGTGACAAGTTTGCTACCTATACTACACTAGATATTGCTACAATATGTTGTTCGCCAAGAAATAGCCTTTTTATCATTATCCATTATTAGTAGAGACTAGGCAGCGGAGGGAAAGGGCGAAGCTTCGTGTATTATTGTCGGATGGGCCGGTTACATAAGGTGTGGTTGAGAAATAATACGTGAAAGTAGTTCCCCACGATGTTGAGGCCCAGCTAAAACCGTAAAATCCTCGGTTCGTGAGAATATGAGGGTCATAGGCGTCATAGGCATCTCCACTGCGGATTGAGAATAGTGGTGATAATGCAATATTATAGTTCGCATTAGCGTTTGGTAAGGTGACTCCTCCATTGGCATTGTATTGATTAGTAGCTTCATTATCGCTCACCAAATAAATTGCTGGGGCATAGGTAACTGTATATTGTTTTTAGAATTGACGCAGGCTTTATAAATTCAGAAATTATGAGGAGTATATATAAAACAATAACTTTTACATCCCGCCGTAAAAATAACTAAAAATCTGTTTTTATAACATGCCAACAAGGCAATTTTCACCTCCTAGAAAACCCCAAAAACCGAACAAAACCTGATCTGCAGATCAAGTTTTGCGTTATTTTGAGACATCGTTACCCCTGTTAGCTTTTTTCAAAACCTTAAACCTAGGTTTAAGGTTTACCCGAACACGGGGTTCGGTCATTTTTCTTGGATTTTCTTGTATTTTTTAGGAATTTTACTGTCAGAAAAAGGGCTTCAAGTTAGCTAATTTACGAATCAAAGATTCAGAAAAAATTGCGAGATTGCGTTACCCTAAAAAGCGAAAATAGACTTTTTCTTTTCATTATTTGGTGAGCGATGATGATCCAATCATCGGCGAGAGCACTCATCCAAATGCTGGCATAACTCTCCCCGTAAACACAGATGCGAGCTACAATCCTAATTTATCACCATTCTTCTTCGAGCGTTCCGGTCGCGGCAATGGCCCTGATTTTAATCGAGCCGCTCTTTATCGCGGTCTAGGTGGATATCTCTGGGCATCCACCAAATCATCAGCATCCAAATCCTATCACATTAACATTCAATCTAGTGGTCGCTATATCACACCAAACGATGCCGTAGACATAATCTATCCATGACCCCTCCGCTGACTAGTCTCTACTAATAATAGGATAATCATAAAGTAGTAAACGTCACTCATAATTTGGTGAGCGATGATCCAGCGCCTTCAGTTGCTTCTTGGCGGGGCCCCAATATAGGCGTTTCATTGCCAGAGGGCAAAAATGCAACTCATGATGCAAGCTTATCGCCAATATTCTTCAGCAGAGCCGGATATAAACAGAACTACGATCCTATAGCAGAAACAATATCCGGCAGAAGCAGTACCGGCTTTGTGTGGTCCAGCTCAAGCAACCCCGTACACCGAGAACAAGCTACCTTCTTTAGTTTTTCATCAAACACTGCCCCATCCCAAGTTGGATCACGTGCTCTTCCCTTTTCCCTCCGCTGCCTAGTCTCTACTAATAATGGATAATGATGAAGTAAGAAACGCCTTAAACTAAAGTTATCCGTAGCACTCTCTCTGAAAAGACTAAAGATATAAAACAACCAAAAGCCCGCATTAAAACCAGAATCTTGAAGCGACAATGGAATTATTGCACGTTCATACAATAAAAACCGACCCTCCGGAGAGAGTCGATTCTTTCACTGATGCGCGCCCACCCAAGGGCACATTGGTTTGTTTTAATCCGCTGTTTATTTTTGTTGTTTCGTCTCCACACTCCACTAACATCAGTGGAACCCAGTGAAGCGTATCAGCTTATGTTTATGATAATGCATAATAATTTTAGAGTCAAGAATAATGCTGAATTTTGTTGTATTTTTTACAACGTTTACAGAGATGATATTTTGAATAATGTTGTAAAATTTACAATGTTCTGGGTTTTATGAATATATAGGCGCGTTTTCAATGTGACATAAATGAGCGGTTTTGATTACTTTCATTTAGGGATTGTCATATATTTGTTCAGTTTGCACTGGGTTTATTGTCTAGCTGACAATTAAAAAACAGTCATCGTTGCGCTTACTTTTTGCCAACGAAAAAACAGCACATCGTCATTCTCTTTTTTGAGAAAATGGTTTTTCTAACATAGTGAAGGTATGACAATCAGCATTCTCAAACAAGACTATTAAAGTGACGATGGTTGTATGCTTTCGGCAGCAATCATTTGAAATGCCTCAGAACAGTAAAGCCAATAAACCAGTTTTAGATAAATACAATAAGAGTTGCACGAACTGCAAAAAATCCTTGACGATGATTACTCTAGTATGATAAGATAATAATAGATGCGGGCGTAGCTCAGTTGTTTAGAGCGCTTCCTTGCCAAGGAAGAGGTCGAGAGTTAGAGTCTCTTCGCCCGCACCATAGATGCTTTTTCAGGTTCTGAAGAGCATTTTTTGTTGGCTTTGTATCTTAAAAATGGGCTGATTTTACGAATTTTAATTATTTTTTCTTCACTTAAAAAGTTTTTTATACAGTTATCATGTATTATTAAGCTGCTTTTAAAGAGTTGTAAAAGTTAGATCTTGAATTAAACGATAGATAAAGTAATATAATAGTCACCACGCATGAACGTATAACATTAATATCCCATTTCGATAAAGACTCGATCGCTAAAATCGACACAGTAATAGGCAAACTGGGCAAAAATATAAGAATATGTAAAGTTCCGTTCGGTAAAAATGTTACTAATCGCGCAGAGGTAGACACCTTGGCGTTTCATTTTACTATGTGTGCTTGGGATGTTATAGACGAAAAAATATAATTTCAAAGTTGAATCAGATGAAGTTTCCTAAGCTAAAAACGAAAATTACTAAGCTAAACATCATGAACGGCAAGGAGAACAGCTACTGTTTGTATTTTGAGTTAGAGTAAAAAGCGGAATTAGAAAAAATACAAAGAGAAATCCATGTTTTATGCCCCAGCGAAAAATATAATCCAAGTAACTTTATATTTCATATAACTATTCATATCGACAAAAGCTATGCAAAAATAGTACACATGAAGAACGTACTGGAAAATTTTTTAAAGAAATAGAGTTGGTTGTTGAAATTTTGGATTATATGAGATATATCCTGCAAGACTAGTGAAAACGTTTTCTACTAAAGCGTAGTTGAGCTCTTACTATGTAATTAAATCAATATTAAGTCCATGACTCATATAGACAGAGACTTGTAGCTATCGGCAAAGAAATCGCCAGTAAATCCAATGTTTTACCTACATTCTCTCGAGAAGTTCCTTCACTCGCTGCGCTACTCCTAAATTGCCGTCGAAGATCTGAGCTTGCGGAAAAAGTTGCTTGAGGTAATCTTTGATATAGACATAATGCGTGCAACCCAGTACGACAGCATTGAATCGCTTAATATCACCAACGGTTTTTAGAAGTTCGGATATCTTGAGCTTTATAGCTTGGCTGATCTGAAAGTTTGGCTTGCCATCCTCAATGATAGTTGCATCCTCAATTAACTTGGCTAAGTCCGGACATGGCAAAAGCGTAATCGTATAGTTGGCAGACTGCCGGTTGACAAGCTCGTCGATTCGATTAGATTTGATCGTGCCAAGCGTAGCCATGAGCAAAATATTACTACAGCCAGCATCACTCAGTGCCAATGAAATACAAATCCGGGAAGAGTTTCCTTAAGTCGCTAATACACTGCGTAGTAGCAGTATTACAGGCGATAACTATAATACTTGCCCCCTGTTTTTGCAACTCTTATACAATCTTTCTAGTAATAGTCAGTAGTTCCAACCTTGAACGTTCCCCATATGGGCAATGCTGATGATCGTTGTAATAAATTATTTTCACATCAGGCACCGTCTTATGTATTTCGCTGGTAGTAGTCAAACCACCGACACCCGAATCAAATACACCAATAATTCTATCCATATAAATTCCCCTTAAGTACGCGTTTTACCAATCTTCGACAAGGGTAAATTGTTTGCCGGCAATTTCAATAATAGAATCCGGCTCAGCGCCCTGCGTAGTAAGTTCGGCACGGATACCTAGTTTTTTCATGATATCGCGGAGACGGTTGACCGAAGCGTAGTTGTCGAGATCGGTGCGACGGGCGAATTTTTCGATCTTGGGGCCAGTGACGAGAAAAGTACCGTCTTCACGCTTCTCAACGTGCCAGGCCTTAGAAAGCTGCTCAGCGCCAAGAGTAATAGTCGGAATGACCTGATCTGCTACTTTCGTCTCAATATCCTCCTCAGCAGTACTCTTCGACTCTACATTCCTAGCTTGATGCTTATAGTCCGCGAGAGTACGAAGAAGTTCTTTGATTCTCTGCCCGGCGACAGCAGAAATTGCAAAAACTTGAGCCCCCGGATTAACCTCGAGAATGGCAGCTTTTTGCATAGCGATAATTTCAGGATCTACACCCTCGCATTTTGTCAGGGCGATCACTTCTGGTCTGGCCGCAAGATTACTATAGCGTTCAAGTTCATGACGAATCACTCGATAAGCTTCGCCAGCATCGTCATTATAGACGTCAATTAGATGGAGTAAAACTGCCGTGCGATCAACGTGACGCAAAAAATCGTGACCTAGACCCCTACCATCAGCAGCACCCTCGATGAGTCCGGGAATATCGGCAATGAGAATGTCTTGACCATCAATAGTCGCAACACCTAGCTGCGGGGTGAGAGTAGTAAAAGGATAATCAGCGATTTCTGGGCGAGCATTACTGACACTAGCAAGAAAAGTCGACTTGCCGGCGTTTGGCAAACCGACTAGGCCAATATCAGCAATCAATTTAAGCTCTAATGTTGCCTCAAAGGCTTCGCCCGGCTCGCCAACTTCAGCAATCAGCGGAGCTTGGCGAGTGGATGACTTAAAATGAGCATTACCAAAGCCACCATCGCCACCCTTAGCGATAATTGCTTCCTCTCCATCAGTAGCCAAATCAGCCAAGACGACATCTTCGCGGCGGACGATTGTGCCAACTGGCACCTCTACGATCAAATCCTTACCGCTATGACCGGCACTACGCTGACCGGAGCCGTTTTTACCGTCTTCGGCGGTGAGCTCGGGGTTAAAGCGAAAATCTAGGAGAGTATTCGTATCTTTATCGGCTCGAAAGATAATTGAGCCACCTTTACCGCCATCGCCGCCATCTGGGCCGCCCTTAGGGATATAAATTTCACGTCGGAATGAGACGGCGCCATTGCCGCCTTTGCCAGCTTGGAGTTTTACTTTCGCAGTGTCAACAAACATTCTCTAGTCCTCAAAAGCCTGACCTTCGCAGATCCTTATTTTCATTGTAGCACACTTTTTCGAAAAAGTCAACCATATTTTCCTTAGTGAATGTAGCTGAAGTTGCCGACGCTGTTGGCTGGGATGATAGACTCTGTGATCACGCCAATTCTATAGCCATAATTCATCTCGCGAACTATCAGCGAACCGTCATCATTTATTCTTATGACAACACCAACGTGACCATACCAACCGCTAGTAGTCTGGAATACTGCGCCAACTTCCGGAGTATTATCAACTTGCATACCTAAGCTACGAGCATTGGCTGCCCAGTATTTAGCATCGCCAGTCAGAGCGGATGGTAGCGGCCTACCCATTTCCTCACGGAGCCACCAGGCATAGTAGGTACATTGACCCCAAACCATGCGGTTTGTGCCGCTGCGGATGACATTCTCATAGATAACGCGCATATCTTGGCGCTCAGAGGTAGAACCATAATAATTATAAGTATATGTAGGCACATATTCTGGGCGTTCTGTGGTCGGCAAAACACCATTAGGTAAGACGATCTGCATACCAACTACTAGGGAACTATTCTCGAGGTCGTTCATAGCAATAATTTCAACTTCATTCGAACCATATCTAGAGGCTAATGTGGCTGGAGTGTCACCGTTTTTGACGGTATAGACAATACCGGAGGTGGCAGGAATAGTCAAAGCCTGGCCAACGGTGAGATCGGTGGTCTTAAGATTATTGGACCAACGAATCTGGTCAGTGGTAAGACCCTTAGCGGAGGCAATCGATTCCATAGTTTCGCCGTCAGAGACGATATAGGTCAGCACACCACGCGCATCCTGTACGGCTACATAGCCAGGCTTCTCAATGCGTTCGGTGCTAGTCTGACTAATGTCGCGCAAAACCGATGCGGAAACATAGTTACCAGATACGGTATCCACGCTAGCTAGACTAAACGAATCCGAGAGACTAGCTACAACATAAAGCTCAGAGAGCTGATCGGCAGAAACGCTATTATTGGCGGCCATGGTATTCATGTTAAGACTAGTGGCGCCAGAGGCGTTTTTATCCTTAGAGCCGAAAGCAGCGACAGCAAAAATCAACACTGCGGTAAAAACGTATGGTATAACGCGACCGAGCGCACGCAAAGTCTTATGTTGTTTTTTCTTAGTTCTCATATTAATCCTCGCAGTTCACCCCTTTTAATACGTTAAACGTATATTTTAATGCAGGGGCGCATTGCAGAGCTCTTGGCAATGGTCAATAATATTCTGTTCATGCCCTTCGCTCGTAGTACTATAATACATCAAACCATCGTCTCCTGTCAAGAAGAAAAGCACATCCACCATAGACTCATCAGGGGTAGCAACTGCATTTAGAGCACCGACACCAGGGTTAGAAATGGGGCCATATGGCAACCCTCGATGCTCGGCGAGACGAGTATTATAAGGGGAGTCAATATTAAGAGCATCGGCGTTATTATCATAGTCTGCGCCAGCTTCTTCGGCTAATTTGACGGCATATTGTGTCGTGACATCGCTGCCAAGATTCATATCGTTATTCATGCGGTTGATAAAGATTTGGGCGACTTTAGCCATGTCCTCAGCGTTATTGGCCTCGCGCTGTACTACTGAGGCGAGTGTAATACCTTGATAGAGATTAAAGCCACGTTCAGCAAAGCGATCTCTATAATTCCCCTCCTCGAGGACACTAGCAGTCTCCTTTAATAAGCGTTCGATAATCGCCTCTGGGGTATCTTTAACATAAAACTCATAGGTATCACCAAAGAGGTAACCCTCTAGAGAATTACTTTCTTCAGGACGCCCCTCAAAAATCCAGCTAAAATCACGGTTACCATAGTCAGCCTGCAGAGCAGCATTGACGTCGTCAGCATCATAGCCAATACTGACTAATCGTTCCCTAATATCGAAGATAGTATCACCTGGAAAAACTGTAAAACTAAAAACATGACTGCTACCGCCATTCAACATAAGCTCGACAATTTCAGCTACGCTCATAGTTTTATTGAGAGTATACTCACCAGCTTTGAGATGTTCGCCACCGGCGTTAAGACGGACATAAACTTGAAAAACTAGTGTATCCCGAATCAAATCAGCACGCTTAAGCTCGGTGGCAATGTTATCCACGCCTGAGCCAGTGGCGACCGCAAAGATAATATCATCGCAAGCGTCTGCATCGACGGCTTCACAATCAACTTCAGCAACAGGACGCAGGCCTTCCTTATAGTAGAAGAAGGCGCTTCCAGCAGCGGCAAGTAATAATAAGACGATAATCGCGAAAACTACACCAAAGTGATGGGTTTTACGGCCTTTGACACTGTTATTTTTAGCTGATGTGGCGCGCGTAGTAGACTTGCCGGTCTTCTCCTCTAGGAAGTCTTGGAGAATAATGGCCGCTGCCTCAGAATCAATATCACCTTTCTTGTAGCCCTTTTTGCGGTTTTTGAGACGTTTTTCAGCTTCGACTGAGGTGAGAGATTCGTCCTGGAAACAGATTTTAGCTTCGGGAATAGTACGTTTTAATTCTTTGGCAAATTGCCGAACGTAGCGACTCTGCTCAGTTTCTTCGCCCCGTGAGTTGCGAGGTAAGCCAAGGACAAAGTTATTAATGGCCCAAGCCCTAGCAAGAGAGGCAATCTTCTTGAATTCCTCGCCGTTGACTTCAATGGCACTATAGGGGATAGCAATGCGCACGGAAGAGTCAGCTTTAGCTACGCCGATACGCTTAGTGCCAACATCAAGAGCAATTAGCTTCATGCATTATCCTCCCCATCGATATTAATAGTTACTTTGCTACGGTCTTCTGGAATAGACCAGACCCAGAAGTATGGAGTACGGACTTCGACGGAATTGATTCCCGTAATGCTATCTTTGAGACGAGATTGCACCTCGCCAGTTTTGCAGCCTTTGACTTTTTCAAAGATCTCATCCTCAGTGACAGTAGGGCCAACCTCGACGACGGCCTTGAGACGGGCGCCTTCTTCAATAGTGGTAAATCTTTCAAAATATGGCGCGTCTACAGTATAAATCTTCTGGCCAGCGGCGACTTGGTTTTTTTGGGATACGAACTGTTCAATTTTGCTACGATCAACGGTGTAAACCGAGAAGACTGCAGTAATCATGATGTTGGGCTTAGTATTATCCCCGACAACATCGCCAACGCCTGGCGTAGCGACCACTTCACCAGCTTCGGCGTCGAAACTTGATTCGATCGCTATCACATCCTTGCTGAGGTCTTCGAAGAGCATCTTGCGACCTTCAGTAGTATGCTCAGAGATTTGAGCATCTTTCACCTTATCGGCATCTTCTTGACTGACAACTTTCACCATTTCAGTGGTGCCACCAGAAATGGCATTGGAGTTGGCGATAGTTGCCCCTTCAAAACCCTCCCAGCGACTATTAGCAGCGATATTGGCGGCTGCCCCTGAGTCTGCGGCCGTGACAGCTACATTAGCTACAGTCTTTTTACAGTAATAGAGGCCGCCACTACCGGTCATGCCACTAGGGCAATCGCTAGATTTTGCACCGTTCCAGCTCATCGAAGCAGCTGCATCTACGGTATAGCGCACTAGAGTGCCATCGCTCGTATAAGCGGTAATAGTAGATCCAGCTGGAGCAGACCATTCACAGCTAGTACTACAAGCGGAAGAATCGAAATTATAGGTAAAAGTGACGTGACCTTTGGCCTTGTCGCCACGATCCTCCTCGCCAGTTGCCTCAAATTCGGTGGAATATTTTTGTTCTAAGGTTTGCTTTTGAGCGTAGAAAACACCCTCAGCGATATTTTCTGCTGCTGGATCAGTCGTAAAACTGACATTTTCTGCAAAATTGCTAGAAGTGCTACTAATAGCGACTGTAATGGTAGCGGCTGGAGCAAAAACGAGTGCCCATACTAAGACGAGAACAAGAGCAATGACTGCTGGTGTACAAAACATAATAAGTTTGCGATATTTGCTAAAAGGCGAGGTTTTAATGTCGGAAGTGGATTTTTTAGACTTTTTATCACCTTTTTTGCTCTTTTTGGCTGTTTCTGAGCCGTTTTCGAGGCCTTCTTCGGTTAGCTCGAGTGTCTCGGCGTTTTTTCCTGCATGCCCATCAGAATCAACGTTAGCAGCCTTAGATGGCATTTTGCCATCTTCCTTGGCTTTAGGGGCTGGTTCGTCGGTGATTCCACCGGTTTCTTCATCAACAACCTGAATTTCGGCTTCTGCGGCCTTGACATTAGCGTCCGTAGGAATAACTGGACGAGATTGCAAGGTCTTGGCTACGGGAATCCTTGCCGCCATAGCCATCTTGACAATAGCGGGGTCAACCGTCACGATAACGACGATTTTTTCACATTCTTTAGCGACACGAGCTACCAGCTTCATATTAACAGCACTACGTAGCATGGTGGCTTTTTTAGGCGGCACAAGCGCCACAAGTTTTTGTTCAGCCTGCTGGAGACGAGTTAAGATGTCGGTGATATCATCTTCCGGCTCCAAATAAATCACTTCCTTGTTCATATACATCAAATATAGCACATTTTTTCATGCTTGTGTTAAAATGTTGCTAATGAGTTTATTTAAAAAGAAGCGATCGGATAAATATGTAGCAGCCGACTCAGCGGCTTTAGCGCAACGGGCGTTGGATTTTATTACTGAGGGAGTAATGCTGGTGGATGAGAGCGGGATGATTCAATTTGCAAATCCCGCTGCCGCAGCCATGGCCGGCTATAATGGACCTGATAATATTACGGGGCTGGATTATCAATTGGTAATGCATCTCGAGAGTTCAGAGGGTACGCCGATTGAGATTACTCAAAGTGATGTTTATACGGCTTTGATGACTAATCAGGCGATGACTACACGCGAGTATTTGTTGGTGTCAGCACAAACTGAGCATAAAATTGCCGTGGCCTTGTCTTGCATTCCGACTGGCGGGCAACATGACTTTAAAATTATCACTTTCCGCGATATCACCAAGGAACTAGCGGAAGAGAATGAGCAGGCGGAGTTCATTTCTACGGCTAGTCATGAGATGCGAACGCCAGTAGCCTCTATTGAGGGGTACTTGGGTTTAGCTCTTAATCCTCAAACCGCTACGATTGATGTTAGAGCAAAACAGTATCTTGAGGCGGCACATACAGCTAGTCAGCATTTAGGACATCTTTTCAAAGATTTGCTAGATGTAACTAAGCTTGACGATAATAGAATTAAACCGCGCTTGGTGCCGGTGGATGCGGTAGAAGTTGTTCAGAAAATCACTTCTGAACATCTTGATGCAATGCAAGAAAAGAAGTTGCGTTTTAGTTTTGGCACGGTAAATCCGGTCGTGCTTGATAAAAAGCATATTGATCCGAAAGTTTATATGGCCACGGATTTAGATTTCTTGCGCGAAGTGCTGGATAATTTGATTGGCAACGCGATTAAATACACGCCGGAAGGAGGAGAAATTTGGGTGAATTGTCGAGGCGACGGCGATAAGGTTCTGATTAACGTTACAGATACAGGAATTGGCATTTCTAGTGAAGATACGGGGCATATTTTCCAAAAGTTTTATCGCGTAGATAACTCTCAGACACGACAGATTGGTGGCACGGGACTAGGACTATACCTCGTGAAGCAGCGTGTTGAGGCGCTAGGTGGGCGAGTATGGGTGGAAAGTGCTTTTGGGGACGGTTCAACCTTCTTTGTTTCCCTGCCGAGGCTTTCCGAATCAGAATACGAAAAGATGCGAATTGCGCAAAATAACGAGCAGATGATTCGCAATTTCTCGGCGCCTAAGAATGTCTTGCCTAATGGAGCACCTTTACCTGGAGGCAGCCCAGTAGCCGGGGTGCAGACGCAGCAGAATGCCGCAGTACAGAGCGCTCCAGTACAGTCATCGGCAGTGCAAGCAACGTCGACGGCGCCAAATACACCTACAATTACGATGCACCAGAACACTCAAAGCGCGCCAACACTGGGAACTCAGAGTGCGCCAATTATAAATATTCAATCGATGCCAAACATACCGGTCGCGGCTAATCTGGCGGGGCAAAACAATCCGACAGCTAATGTTCAGACAAAGCAGAATGGAAGTATAGTTGGCACGGCGAGTCAATCTGTAACGAGTTCAGCGATTCAAAATGCGCCACAGCCAGTTGCACAGAATGCGACCAGCTTAGCAACGTCAGCTCAGGCTCAATCAAGCCAAGCGACTCAAAGTATACAGCCGGCTAGTAATATAGCCATGAGCCAACCAGCGCAAAATCCAAATATTTCAACCAAGGAGGTATCATGAGTAAAATCATGCTAGTCGAAGACGACGATAGTCTTCGCGAGATCTATAGTATTCGGCTGACGGCCGAGGGTTATGCAATCGTGACGGCGCACGACGGGGAGGAGGCTCTGGCAGTGGCGGTGCGCGAGCGACCAGATTTGATTGTTTCTGATGTAATGATGCCAAAGATTACTGGTTTTGATATGCTGGACATTTTAAGGTCAACACCAGAGACTAAAGATATTAAGGTAATCATGATGACGGCTCTATCTAGTGAGGATCAGCGCGTGCGCGGAGAAAGCTTGGGAGCAGATCGATATTTAGTTAAATCACAAGTAGGAATTGAGGACGTGGTGAATGTTGTACATGAAGTACTGGGCGATCGTGGTCAAAATGGCGTAATTAATACATCAGCAACAGCCGGCATGCAAGCCCAAAGTGCACCACAAATGCAAGCGATGCCAGCAGCACAGGCAATACCGGGAGTGCCGAGCATGCAGCTGCAACAGGCACAGGCGCCTCTAACATCCGCAGGAGTGCAAGGCGTGCAGACTGCGCCGTTACAGAATCAAGCACCGTCAGCACTGACGGCCTCAGGAGTACAGGGAGTGCAAGTGCAAGCGCCAGTGAATCAGGTGGCTCTGCCAGCAAATCAAGCACCTCAGCCAGCACAGAATCAAATTCTGCCGGTTCAGTAGACCGAGAACATCTCTGAACGTGCTATAATTATAGATATGGAAGAGAAAATTCGTCTCAATAAGTTCTTGGCGGAGAGGCTCGGACTTTCGCGACGCCAAGCGGACGACGCGATTGCAGCTGGGAAGGTTTTAGTAAATCAAAAACCAGCGGTTCTAGGTGCACGTATTGACAAAAATGACAAGGTGTGCTACAATGGAAGTATAATCCCCTATTCTGTGGGCTATCTCTACTTGGGCTTAAATAAGCCAGCTGGCTATGTTTGTTCGCGCAAACGACAAGGTGATTTTCCAACAATCTATGAGCTCTTGCCCGAAAAATATCAAAATTTAAAAACTGTTGGACGCCTAGATAGGGATTCCTCAGGTTTGATTTTGCTGACGAATGACGGAGATTTCGCGTTCAAGATGACGCATCCGAGTTTTGCCAAAATCAAGGTTTATATCGTTGAACTGGATCATGCACTAGAACCATTACATCAACAAGAAATCAGTGATTTCGGTATAGAGATTGGCGACGGAGTTTCGAAACTGGGACTGGAAAGGCTGGACGAAACTCGCATAAAATGGCGCGTAACCATGAGCGAGGGGCGTAATCGACAGATTCGGCGCACCTTCGGGGCGTTAGGTTATACCGTTGTAAAGTTGAAACGTATTATATTTGGGAAATATGAGCTGGATAAACTTAAAGAGGGGGAGTTTATGGAAGTAGAGAGAGTCTAGCATAGATGTTTAAGGCTTTATAACGAGGCGGATCTGTTTTTGACTTTTTTGGTGAAGCATGCTAGAATTTTGAAGTAACCATTGTGGTTTAGGCACCTTGTGAGATGGGGCTTATTTTTGTCGGTTGAACTCTATAGGATCGTAGAAAATATCTGTTTTCTAGGTAAAAGACGGATATAACTACGATCGTAAAAGGAGGAGCGAAGATGGATTTGATGAAGATGTTTTTTGAACTGGAGCGACTAAAAAGCGAGAACACAACGGTCGCCGGAGTAGAAGCTCGCCGCCTGTTTCTGGAGGGGATATTGGGCGGTATGCAAATTGCTGGAATGCCTTGTCCGCTTGACGGCGAAAGCACTAAGCGAGAGCGTGAGTCATGGGCAGTAAGCCAACTGTTAATTTATCAAGATACGCTGCGTCAGCAAATGAAAAAGGATGCGCAACTGGTCATTAATAGTTATGGTCTGCCCAGAAATGCGCTGAGAGGAATGTTGTTTGATACGAGATTTTTGGATGACTCGGGGAGGGAGTTGAATGAGAATGGAGAAATAATATCAGATCATCTGGGCCGAATGTTACCTGGGAAAACTCATCAGCCGTGGCCGCTATACGCACTAACTGATAATTTAGGGAGAAAAGTGACACAGGAAGAGTTTGATAAACTTTCAGAGATGGAGCAAAAACGCTATCATAAAAAACGTCGCTACTTCGAAATTGACGGGTTTGACCGGATTTACTTTGATGATACCGAGCGACTGCGCTGGCTGATCACAGATGATATTCGACAAAACGACAGGATCAATTTACGTTATTTGATTGCATCAGCAGGTCAACATGAGCTTAGTCAATTTTATACCAGCGCCACTCAGGCTCTTGCGGAATCTGATAGTTTTCGAAGTGATGACTTTATAATGCATGAGCTGCTGCGGTACGGCGTGCATGGACATTTTGCGACTGACGGATGTCTCAATATTGCTTTTATGTTCATTATCACCACCCTCAATAACGAAGATTGTATGCGCCTCAGAGAGGAGGATTATCAGTGACTAAATTGTATCATACAAAGTTTCTCTAATCAGACCTTCGACAAGTGGTTAAGCGATTTCGATTTGATGACATTTTGTGATATCCACACACAAGAGCGTTTGATGGGCGCAGCTCTCAGCAGCGATAAGAACTGGAAATTACAAGATACGCGCTGCTGCCACAACGATGAACGTTTAAAATTGCGGCGAGACTACGTAAAACATTATCTTCTGGGCCTAGTGATAGAGCGACTAGTAGATACAATTAATGACGACTCGTTTGTTACGAAATATCTATTTGAAAATCAAAGCGATCGGCGAAAGGCGATTCTAGAATTAATGGAAACAGTTAATACTGTAATTGCTCGCGAGCGTGATGAAAACATTGATATTCAAGAGCTAATCAATCCTTGTCAGCTTGCCAGGATGGATATTTCTATTACACTACAGTTGATCAATGGACAGCCGGAGATATGAAGCATAGTAATTAGTATTAGCAGACTGGGAGCTCTAGACGTCGGCTAAAATTACTAATTAACACTGACGTGACGAGAGTACTAGAAATTATCCAAGAGTATTGGTTGACGTCAAAGTATTAAAAATACCAAATGTCGTTTGGTATCGCCAACCAAGGCACTACTAGAGGTAGTCCATGAATCTGCGTTGGATTTTAGGCAGTACTATCGACTTGCTAACCCCATCTTTCCCACACAGCTCCCGAGGCACGCCTCGGGAGTTTGTCTTGCTACGAAAATTCTAGTTTTGCAGGAGCTTGGCAAATTTGCCGCGAATACCACCTTCGTTGGGTGCGCCAACTAGTGTATCTAGAGCAACGCGTAGCAGACCTAGGGCTGTAATATAAGAATGGTCGAGCGTAACATTAGTAGTATTCTTAATGCCGGGAATATCAGCAGATTCAACTAGATGAATCACAGGACGCCTAGCAAATGGCAACTCCTTGAACCAATCGGTTGTAGCTAAGACTTCCTGCAATTCACCGAGACCAGCTCCGCCACCACAAAGTAAGATCTTATTGGGCAATAACTCGGTAAGCTTAAAATCTTCCAATGTAATCTGCACGCCCGACAGCCATACAGCCAAGTTGCGCTGCACAGCCAACATCATTGCATCGCGCATATCGGCAGGGATTTTGGTTGGGTTATTAATAGCGAGTTTGTATTTCTCGGCGGTATCAAAATCAACATTGAGAGCCTCGGCAATCTGATGAGTAAAGCTGCGCCCACCGATGCCAAACATCTTCGTCCCCTCGACGCCACCGTCGTCAACTACAGCAATATCGGTCGTGCCACCACCAATATCCATAACAATGCCAGAGAAGCCACTATCAAGCTCATCACCCAGACAAGCGCGACAGACCGCAAATGGTTCTACGGCGACCGCCAGCAGATCAAGGCTCAGCTCGGCACAGACTTTCTCGATGGCAGAAATATGAACAAGTGGTGCGAAAGCGGTATAAAACTGCAAGACTACGTCCGTACCCTTAAACCCGATTGGATTAGAAATTTTATAACCATCAATCGTAATACTAACAATAGCAGAGTTAATCAAACGAACTTCGACATCGGGATTATTGGTTTCATCAGCGATTTCTTTGCGAGCTTTTTCGCCGGCGCGTTCCTGAACACGTTGAATAATTAACGCCATCTCTTGCTCAGTGAGAGGTTTATTGCCGTTTTTACGACGATAGCGCACAGTACTAGTATTGCCTTTAATAAGTTCCCCTGCGATACCTACAACGGCAGTTTTGCAAGTGACACCGGCGGTTTTTTCGGCTTGACCGAGGGCGCGTTCACAGACACTAGCAACTCCAGGAATGTCGGCAATGGCGCCAGCATACATATTGCTTGCATCTTGATGGGCGCGACCAATACCAATGATATCAAGAGTGCGATCTTCACCTTGACGAGCAATGATAGCCTTAACATATTCTGTTCCTATGTCAAGAGCAAGAACAACATCATTAGCGCTACGAAGACGCGGCACTTCTTGGTCGCTTTGATCGTTTTTTTTGGCCTCATCAGGCGCCGATGGCTTATGCTTAGCCATCATCTTTTGTTTTGTATTTTTAAGAGTATCAAGAAAACTCATACTACACCTCAGTTAGAAAATGCCTTCCTCAAGATTATCGTTTGGGAGTTCAAAATAATCATTAATAATTTCTGCGATTTCATCGAATAATTCAGTAACAGAGCGGTAGCTAGCGGGAGCAGAGACAGTGTTATCGACGTAGCTAAAGTTTAATCTGCCAGATATCGAAGCATCATCGCTTACAAGCTCGGCCTCTACAGAATGCAACCGATGGCTAAAGTCAGAGATGCTCATCGTTAAGACCAAATTATCTGGGAGAATATCATCAATGTCTTCAGAAGAAAGTTCTGGAATATCGGCTATCGCTAGAGGGCTCTTGTCATCGGAATTGAATTCCGTAGATTCTTTGAAATTATTATAGCAAGCAAGGATGTCTTCAGCAGCAGAGGATTCAGTGGCGCGATTGAGAAAATCCGCCATTTTAGTGGAATCTATAGTGACATCATAGAGCGAATTACCTTGAATCTCTGCAATATCGTCGCTTACCTTAACATTTAGAAAACGATTATTATTATATATATCAATAAATTCAGCGGAGTAATCTTGATTGATTACGTCGATAATGCACCTTTGGAGCTGGCTAGCACTGGTGAGATAGCTACTATCAATCTCTTCGGCAACTTCATCATACGAAATTCGCCACCATTCATTATCGATTAGCTCGATAATTTCCTCGGCTAGATCAACCATGGCTTGATATTCCGAATAGTCAACACCCTCAGCGTAGATGATTTTATCGAAAGCGTCAGCTAAATTACTGACCTGAACATAGAACACGCCATCAACCATAACGGCAACGCCAAGATCAAGTTCAATCTCATGATCATCAATTACTCTATCGTTTGAGTCACGCTCGCTAAAATTAAGGACTACATTAACCGACTCGGGGATGTGATTAGATAGTGATGTGAAATTAAGCGTAGCGACAAAATGATCGTCCGAAGTATCAACATCAGCAATACGAATATTTCCCTCAGTGATAATGTTTTCAGCTGAGATAAATTGGCGCACGGCATCTAAGGCAACGTTCTCAGGGCTATTATAAACCATGAAATACCACGCAGCGAGACAAGCGCTCGCCAATAAGAACAAGACAATAAAGACGACAGCTGCAATGATACCAGCTTTATTCTTTTTGGGAGGTTTCATAACGACGACGGCTGGCTGGTTATTTTCCGTACCCATCACCACGACGTCATCTTTTTCAATAGCAGGCTGAGATGAGGAAGTAGCCGAAGTGGGCTGAGTGGAATGCTCTTGTTCATGGTTTGCTGTATTCGAATTGTTGGCTTTGTCGTTGTTGATGTTGGAATTATTTGGGTTGATCGTCGGTTTATCTTCCATTTCCCTCCTTTGCTTTTGATTATATCACAAAAAGCCTAAGCCAAAATAAAATCGTGCTATAATTTAACATATGGAGAAAGAGAATTTTGTGATTAGAGATATCAAGGCACGACAAGTACTCGATAGTCGTGGTAACCCAACGGTTGAGGCCGACGTATTTTTGTCGTCCGGGCATGCGGCGAGAGCTATCGTACCGTCCGGTGCATCAACTGGCGAAGGCGAGGCCTTGGAGCTACGCGATGGGGATCCGAAATTTTACAACGGAAAGAGTGTTGCGAAGGCCGTTTGGAATGTGAATCACAATATCCATGACTTGTTGGTAGGAAATTCAGCTGATCAAGATCAGGTTGATAAATTAATGCTCGAACTGGATGGCACCGAGAGCAAAAGTAAATTAGGTGCAAACGCCATATTAGCGGTCTCTCTTGCAACGGCTAAGGCTGCGGCGAAAGCGCAGAATCTACCATTTTATCAATACATTGCGGCTATTGCTGGCACAACTCGAGATATGTGCTTGCCCCTACCGATGATGAACGTCATGAACGGTGGCGCGCATGCAGATTGGTGCACGGATTTGCAAGAATATATGATTATCCCGCGAGGCGCAGGTTCGATTGGTGAGGCGGTGCGTATGGGCGCGGAAACTTTTCACGCTCTGAAGCGCGTCCTAAAAGACCGTGGATATACCGCGACCGTGGGCGATGAGGGTGGTTATGGGCCAAAAGTACGCGATGGCAATAATGAACCGCTTGAGTGCATTTTGTTAGCAATCGAAGCGGCTGGCTATACGCCTGGACAAGATATAGTGATTGGCTTAGATGTAGCTGCGTCGGAGTTTTGGAATCATGATCATTATGAACTCAAAACCGACGGCTCCTGGAAGACGTCTGGCGACATGATAGATTGGTATGCTTGGATGATTGAGAACTATCCGGTAGTTTCGATTGAGGACGGGTTGGATGAGCATGACTGGAAAGGTTGGAAGATGCTAACCGAGCGCCTAGGCGACAAAATTCAAATTGTCGGTGATGACTTGTTTGTGACGAACGTAAAACTGCTCGAGCGAGGCATTAAGGAAAAAGCTGGTAATGCTATCTTGATTAAACCAAATCAAATCGGCACACTGACCGAGACGATTGCCGCAGTCAAGATGGCAAAAGCGGCTGGTTTTAACACTGTTATGTCGCACCGCTCTGGCGAGACCGAAGATACGAGTATCGCGCATCTGGCAGTTGGCCTCGGAACTGGCCAGATCAAGACTGGTTCCCTATCGCGTTCAGAGCGAATCTGCAAATACAACGAATTGATGCGTATTGCGGAGGATCGCCCAGATTTGAGGCTGGCGGAGCCGTTCGGTGCCTTGTAAGTAATCTGAAGAAAGAGACGCCCCGGTCAAAGAATGACCGGGGTTTATTGATGGAAAACTTTTTGTTTTTTTACATTACTGTAGGACTGCAGTTGTGGCTAGACTTCATTCGCGCTAATCCGACAAAGGTTCGAACCGGCCAAAACCACTACCGAGATGTAAATATGCCGTATCGTAACTACCGTCAGCACATAGCACCTCCACCTGGAGGATTCGCGCCTGATCAAAGGTATCGACAAACCAGGCCAAAGTAATGTTTTGCGGTGACGACGGCAGACTTTCGTCAATCTTGACCATACCCATGATTTTTGCTCTACCACTGTATGAACTAATAGAATACTTCGTGGTTGGCCTTTCCAGGATATCACGGAGCAGCCAGAGGAGCTGATTTTGATCGTAAACGGATTCTTCATGATTAAAGATGTCCTCTAACTCAAGGGGATCAGTCTTTTCACATCCGGCAGCTTTTAGCGCATTCGGAAAACCAGTCAGCGTTGACGCTAAGGTTTCCGGCTGGTTGAAGCAGATGCGATAAAGCTCATTGACTATCTCATCGTAGTCGCGGTCCACTGGATCTACCAGACTATTCAAGACTTCGCCAGCCTGATTGTCGTTGGTCGTAGGATACTGACTATCAATAAACGTAGCATCCTTGGTAAGCTTATTGAATCCAACATACCCTAAAATACCACCAATAACCAGACATCCAGCGATAATAGCTACAATTTTCTTCATTTTCATGTTTTACCCTCCTAAAACAATTTTTGAGAACAAAAAGTTAACAGTTACGTAGGCCTAAAAACAGCCTATTCTTTCATTGTAGCACAGATTGTTAATTTTGTCAATAGTTATTTGGCAATTCGGAAAGTTCCCGTGGAAAAGATACGTTCGACTGGGATATTCTGATCTAGAAGGCACTGAATAATCGCACCCGCCACAGCGGAAAGGAGAAGCTTGGCGACAGGAGATAAATCTGGTATTTTGTCGATTTGAACCGCCTCCATTTTATCAAGATGATATGTTCGCCCTGTAAGTTCACTAAATTGTTCACTTGCCGCCCAAGTAATTTCACCAATTATCGTAGCATCATCCGATTTGACTTGATATTCTATATTCGTCATTATTTTACCTTGACACATTGATCGCCGAGGAGGTCGGCTAGCGGTTTGGTAAGCTCATCAGTAACATCAACGCGGAAGGGGAGGCGAATAGGACGTTTACCATCGGAATCTTTGAGTACTAGGACGACTTCTTGAACCCCTGGGTTCAACTCACAAAGACGGCGAATCTCGGAGAGACGATTGGAATCGTTGGGGTCTTCAACCAGAACATAGAGACGCTCGCGACGAGGATCTTTGGGCGGAGTGATGACGCGCGGAGGAGCATCATCGTCAGTGGCAGGAGTGTTTTGGCGAGGGGTGCTAGCGAAACGGGCGCCACCTTGGCTATATCCACCGCTGCCGCCACCAACACCACTGGCGCGCGAGGCGCCACGGCGACCGCGAGCAGGAGCAGGAGCGTCTTTAGGCATGGGGAGTTTCTGGCCGGTCGACTGATAATTCTCAAGAGTTTCGTCGGGGATGATTTCAACGCTATCTGCAATAATCTTAATCTCGCTACTAATATTGCCATCTTTGTCCTTGGCGTTGACACGACCGACAACTTTGACGACGTTGTCTTGGACGAGCTTCGCGCCAATAGTCTCATAGAGGCTGGGAAAGGCGATAAACTCTAGTTCGGAGGTTTTACTTTCGAGTTTCACAAAGGCCATGCGGGTATTACTTTTTGTCATAATAGTGCGAACGGCGCTGATGATGCCGCCAACAGTGACTAACTTGCCATCATTTTCAGCGGTCACTAACTCATATGGGTGCGTCTGTTCCTCGAAATAAACATCATATTTATCGAGCGGGTGACTGGAAATATAAAGGCCCATGAGGTCGCGTTCCCAGAGCAACTGCTCCTTTTCGGAGACTTTAGTTGGGGAAGCTTTGATTTCTGGTTCTGGAACCGCACCAGCGTCGCCCATTGCGCCGAATAGATCAGTCTGGCCGCTAGCAGCGTCTTTTTGACGCTTCGCTCCGTAAGCCTGAATATTCTCAAGATTAAACAGCAGATCGCTGCGATCACCAAAACGATCAAAAGCACCGGTTTTAATGGCGGCTTCCCAAGATTTTTTATTGAATTTGCTGGAGTTTACCCTTGAGGCAAAGTCGCAAACGCTTTTGAAGGGGCCGTTTTTATCGCGTTCAGGAATCACGAATTCTTCGACTAGAGCCTTACCCATACTCTTAATACCAGAAAGACCAAAACGAATTTTCTTTTCTTGACCGACAATACCGAAATCGCCATATGACTCATTGATATCTGGACCAAGCACAGGAATCCCCATGTGTTTACATTCGGTAATTTCAATGGCAAGACGATCGGTTGAGCGCATATCAGCGGTCATAAGGGCGGCCATAAAAGCGTCTGGGTAATGTGCTTTTAGGTAGGCAGTCCAATACGCCACCAATCCATAACACGCGGCATGAGACTTGTTAAAACAATAGTTCGCGAAATCAAGTAGCTCAGTCCAGAATTGTTCGGCGATCTCTTCGGTGGCGCCACCAATTTCGACGGCACCCTTAATAAACTCTGGCTTAACCTTATTCATGAGGTCTACCTTTTTCTTACCGACCGCCTTACGCAAAGTATCAGCTTGGCCACCCGTAAAGCCGCACCACTCGCGTGAAATCTGCATGAACTGCTCCTGGTAGATCATAATGCCGTAGGTGTCTTTCAAGGAGTTTTCTAGCCCGGGATGTAGATAGGTGATTGGTTCCTCGCCGTGTTTGCGGCGAATAAAACTATCGATAAACTGCATCGGCCCCGGGCGATAAAGGGCCACCATAGCGATGATATCCTCAAAACGGTTAGCCTGCAGATCGCGAAGATAGCGCTTCATGCCGGCAGATTCCAGCTGGAAAACACCTGTGGTCTCGGCGCGCTGGAGGAGTTTATATGTTTCCTCATCGTCAAGCGGCAACGCATACATGTCGACATCTTCATGATAGACTTTGCGGATCATACGAAGAGCGTTATTGATCACGGATAAGTTGGATAGGCCTAGAAAGTCCATCTTGAGCAGGCCGAGCTCCTCGATCTGGGGACCAGGATATTGGGTAGTGAGTGGCCCCTTGGCACTAACTTCCATCGGAAGGAACTTGACAAGATCGTCAGGCGCAATCACGACACCACAAGCATGCACGCCATGGCTACGGATGGTTCCCTCGAGACGTTCGGCAAAATCCAGAACTTCGTGAGAGGTCGGGTTGCCCTCGTATTCATTTTGCAAATCGGGAACTTCTTTAATAGCACGGCCAATCGGCACATGATGCCCCTGCTCAGGATCGGGGACGAGCTTGGCGAGACGATCGGCCTCTGCATATGGCACTTCCATTACGCGGGCGACATCACGCACGGCCATTTTACCCATCATTTTACCAAAGGTCACGATGTTCCCAACTCGGCCTTCGCCGTATTTATGAGTACAATATTCGATTACCTCGTCGCGGCGCGTATCCTGGATATCGGTATCAATATCAGGCATAGAAATACGGTCTGGATTCAAAAAACGTTCGAAAAGCAGGTCGTATTTCAGCGGATCGAGCTCAGTAATCCTAAGCGCATACGCCAAAATACTACCAGCCGCCGAACCACGACCGGGGCCATAAACAATACGCTGCGATTTACCCCAGTTGATAAAGTCTTGCACAATCAAGAAATAGCCATTATAACCCATTTTATCGACCACACTCAACTCATAGTCGATGCGCGGCAAGACTTTAAGTTTCTCCTCGGCGCGCTCAGGAGTTTTGTCAACCTCTTCGAGCAGTTTGCGGCATTCGGCGATTTTAAGGTCAACAGTATCCTTAAGCTTATAACCACAATAACGATAGACGAGCCCTTGAAAAACGAGTTCATCAAGATAAGCTTTTTCGAGCTGCTGAGAAGTAGCATTGGCAACATCGTCGAGTTCTAGCTTCTTAAGTGCCTCCTCAGGCACTGGGAACTTTGGAATCAAGATACGGCCAAGCTGCAGATCAACGTCACAACGATCAGCGATGCGGCGGCTATTGCGCACGGCTTCTGGGAAATCTTTACCCCAGCGCTCAATAATGTCTTCTGGCGGAATTACGTGGAGCTCGAAATCCTTAAGAGTCATACGGTTAGGGTTGGAGAGATTGGAGGCAGTGCCGACGCAAAGCAAAACCTCATGAGCATCTTGGTCTTCATGCTTGAGGTAGTGAGCATCACAAGTGACCACGAGTGGTAGACCAGTTTGTTTGGAGATTTCTTGGAGTTTGGTATTAATATCCGTCTGAACATCCCAGTGTGTCGGCGAATCGGGATGACCATGATCTTGCATTTCTAGATAAAAACGGTCGCCGTAGATGCTATGATACCACTCAACGAGTTCCATCGTACGCTTTTCGTCATGCGCACGAATCGCCTCGGAGATTTCTGAGCCAGCACACCCAGAAAGACAGATGATGCCTTCATTATATTCGGCCATGATTTTGTGGTCGATGCGCGGTTTGTAGTACTTTCCGTGAATTTCGGCGTCAGTCATGAGACGGCAGAGGTTTTCGAATCCCACGTTGTTCATAGCGAGCAGAGTAATATGGAAGCGCTGCTTATCATGAGCGGGGTCACGATCTTCCTTGTTGCGTGCGGCAACATAAGCTTCGAGGCCGAGTACCGGCTTGATTCCGGCAGCGTTACACTCTTTATAGAGTTCTACTAAGCCGCTCATAGTACCGTGATCAGTCACGGCAACACCTTCCATGCCCTTTTCTTTGACGAAATTGACTAGCTCGGGGATTTTAGTAAGACCGTCAAGCAAAGAATAATGCGTATGGTTATGAAGATGTACAAAATCACTAGGTTTTAGTGGTTCTGAATCTTTGGTTACCTCGGTCATATAACGATTATAGCATACGTGGCGGGATGAAGCGGAGTTTAGCGAGACAATCCGAAATGGGATATATTAACCCCTCAGATATCCTTGAGTGTAATAATATTCTTATCGAAGCGATTGACCGTATCACTGAAGTTCATCGCAAAGGCCTCGAAGAGCGCAACAATATGCGCAGATGTATGGCTGAAGGTGAGGTTGCGCTGGCTAATGCTCTCAAGCAGGCTTACACCAAGAGTGTCGAGGAATGGTCTGTGGCATAGCTTTTTTCAGTAACAGTAACAACATTAGGCGTCGTGGCTTTGGCTGCGGCGCTTTTTGCTGCGTCAATTCCCTGCTAATTGACTTATCCTGTATGTCGTGATATTGTAATATGGTAACAGTGCTAGCCTTCAAGAGGCTGGCTGGTTGGTTGATGCTCATGATTCTAAGAAAGGTGGGATGTGATGAAATGAGTGAAGTTAATTTTGACAATGCCAGAACAAAGAAGGAGGGGATAATAGACTGGCAAAACCTGGTGAGCGTGGCAACCTATGGCGTAGACTTGCAAAAAGAAGCAAAGGGATTCGTGAAAAGGACCCAGGAGGTCGTGGCGAATAATTGCCTTACGGGTATCGAGACAACATTGTCAGATATCGTGCAAACTCTCCAGCTCGCCATGCAAAGCGATAACTGCAACACTCGCAGAAAGAGTCGCCGGACAGCCCATAAGCTGGCTGGATTGGTTGACGATCTTGATGTTGGCAGAATTGGTTTGCTGCGAAAAATGAGAGCCTTAGATCGGTTATATCAAGATGAGTGCAAAGTCTGCCTCGACAAGCTGGATGATCGCATTACAGTCGGACAACTGGAGCTGGAATCAGCGCGAACCAATGATCTAGAAACGCTTCGTCAAAAGATGGAAGCTACAGGATCACAGGCCGACGCAATGAACTATGGTAATCTTCATCAAGCCTTGGACGCTTTCGAGGAAAGATTGCAGAGTTTGAGGTTGACGCGCAGTATTTGCCAACAAGCGTCGAT
Organism: uncultured Candidatus Saccharibacteria bacterium; assembly: GCA_948663575.1. Classification (GTDB taxonomy): domain Bacteria; phylum Patescibacteriota; class Saccharimonadia; order Saccharimonadales; family Saccharimonadaceae; genus Nanosyncoccus. Next base: position 42,356 of record CAPNAV010000001.1, on the reverse strand, counting down.
TTTAATCCAGCAAACACGCGAATCTGACATGCAGCTAGCGCAAGCTATCCAAAATAGCGGCGTTAACGACATGATTATGGAGCTGCAAGGAATCGTGAGAAACTGGCCCAAAACCGCCAAAGATGCAAGTGCAGCGCAGAATACGACAGACGTTTCTACGGCTGTCGTCAGCTTGGACATACTTAAGCAAGTTCTGCAACAAGCCAAGGATACTGCAACCGATGCGGTTAAGAACCTTAACAGTTAGGAGGTGAGAAAATGCAAAAAGGTGTCAAAAATGTTTGCTCTAGAATTGGCGGCATTTTTCTGGCGTTTGGCGGAATTGCGGATTTAACTTTTTTAATCTCAAGGTTTTCCCTACCGCTCAAAAATCGACTGATTCTCACTCTTGGCATCAAGAATTATATGAAAATGCCAGTCGGCGCGACTATTATTTTAGTAGTTGGTTTAGCAATGATTGCAGTGGCGATTATTCCCGTAGCCAAAGTATGGCGCAAGGAGAGACGTATCGTCAAAGAAAAGCGCGATCAAGCTAGACAAAGGTCAAAGATTATCGAAGCCTATGCTGTTGATAGCGAAAATCCAGTGTTGACTAAAGAACGGCTGATCCAGTTAGATATCGAGAAGCCTCAATTTCGAGGTATTATCGCGGTTTGCTTAAATCAGTTGGAAGAGATGGATCGCATCCAAGCGAAACAAAACTTTTTAATTAAAACAAACGGCGCAAGATACCTGAAAGACACCATGGAAGTGCTCGATAAGCTGGAGCGCAAGATGTGTAGAATGGTTCTGAGTATCGTTAACTCGTGCGAAACTTACGATGTGGCTCCCGACGAACAAAAGGAGCGTGATGTCTTGAATAAAAATGCAGAGATGTTGAGTGTAGCCCAAAGACTACTAGATACGTCTCTTGAGTCGATTAATAACCGCATTAAGAATGTACGTGACGATAGTCAAGAAACTGCAAGCGACTTAATTGAGATATTGAGAAGCTATTCAGAGGAGGGGTAAAATGCGAAAAATAAGACTGAGAAGTGTACTATCTGCAATGTTAGCAATATTACTGACGGCTGGAACTTTATGCGGCTGCGAGGGAGCAATATCAGATAACTCCACTTACACGCATGACGAAGCCGTTCAAGAGATTGCGGCACGCGTGAGTAAGATTGATCCCGTAGCCATGAAGCCGACACTGAATATCTACGATGATGCGGACGAGACAACAGTCGCGCTGTCTGATATTAGCAGCTTCCCAATAACCGTACAGGGCAACGGCGAGGTCGATATTGAAATAGCGGCCGCAACAGAATTGTCGGCGGATACACCTGATGACCTAATTAATGTCTGGGCGAAAAATTTCAATAACCAGAAAAATCAGGTTAATGGCAAAACCGCCAGCGTATCCATTCGTAAGATTACTTCGGGTGATGCGCTGACTCATATAACCGAAGGCGACTACCGTCCGGAAGCATATTTACCATCGAATTTTGCGTGGGGCAAAATGCTCGAAGCAAAAGGCTTTGAGCTAAGTGCTCTAACTGATCGCTTAGTCGGAAACACCGCAGGTATCTTGATGAAGCAAGAAACCTATGATACCTATATCGCGAAATACGACGAAGTAACCATGGATAAAGTATTGAATGCAAGCTTGGCTGGCGACATTACGCTAGCAATGCCTAATCCCTATACATCCTCATCCGGATTAAATAGTCTGACGATGATGTTGTATAGTTTTGACTCAAGCAATCCCCTATCGGATAAAGCCTCGCAAAAACTGCTGGAATATCAGCGGCAGGATCCGCCAATGGCTCCGACCACTGCGGTAATAGTAGGCTGGGCCGAAAGAGGCGTAATCACGGCAATGGTAATGGAAGAGCAGGCTTATCATAATAAACCCACTCTGAAAGATTTTGTCTATGTACCAATGGGTATTCGGCATGATCATCCGTTCTATATCTTTGATTATGCTACAAAAGATCAGCTGGCGGTAGCCGAGGCTTTTGTAGAGTACTGCTTGAGTAATGAGGCTCAGAAAATTGCTAACGAAAAAGGCTTTAATTTGCATGATGATTATGAAGCGCAGGATACGGGTTTGGATGGTGCTGGCTATTTGGCGGCTCAGAAAATTTGGAAGCTAAATAAAGACGGCGGTAAGCCTGTCGTAGCGGTGTTTGTAGCAGACGTTTCTAGCTCCATGGACGGCACTCCGATCAGGGCGCTGAAAGAATCTCTGACATCAGCCGCAAACTTCATCAGCAGCGATAGCTACATCGGATTAGTGTCGTTCTCAAGTAAGGTATATATCGACCTGCCGATTGACCGGTTCGATGCCACACAGCGAGCGTATTTTACGAGCGCAGTAAAAACATTGGACAAAGGTGGAGTGACAGCGACTTACGATGCAGTGCTGGTAGCCTTAAACATGCTAAACGAAGCTGCTAAGGAACTGCCGGAAGCTAAGATGATGATTTTCGTACTTTCGGATGGCGCCGAAATGGGCAGTACTTACAGCCTGAACTCCATCAAGGGTCTGGTTAGAGGCATAGAAGTTCCGATATACACTATCGGATACAATCTGGAAGGAACTGGCGATGGAGCCAGAAACGATTTAATGACCCTGAGCGGCATCAATGAGGCTACCTTGATTGACGCAAATAGCAACACGATTATTGACCAGCTGCGTGAGCTGTTTAACGTCAGTATGTAGCAAAACTCACTTTCTACAACGAATGGCGCACTCCGGTGCGTCATTTTTGCTGAGCATTATAGGGGTATTCTTGACATTTTTGATAATGTGTGCTACAATGAAAGGATAGGGTAGTAAAACTATTCTACGAAACTTGTTAACTTTTTGTTCAAAAAAATCAGAATCAGGAGGGTGATTTATGAGTACTAAGCCAGTTTTTAAGCTTTCATCAGTAGTGCCAAGTTTCACTGAGATGCCAGAATATGTCACTATCATTAACGGTGAAACGTTGCAGAAAGGAGAAGTTCATTATAAGATTCCTCGCGAGAGAGTATTTGGACAGCTCTGCAATATGGTAGCAGTAAACCCGATCTTTCCGCGTAAGTCTGACAATCCGATGGCAGAGCCTTTGCTCCTAACGGGCTACGGACACACAGTTTCCAAGCGGTGGCTCGAGAATTCGCCGCTGCGCCTGCTAGCCAACAACTTCGCTGCAGTTCATATACTGTCGGGAAGCTGGGACGATGACACTAAGACATTCTCTTACTATGGGAGTGGCCTGAATCTGCAGGATTATCTATTACTGAGATTTATGGTAGATAATGAGACTCCGCGCTCCGACGGCGACATTGAGATGTTGACTTCGACTCTGGATAAGTTGTCATCCTTGATGGTATGCGGCGGAACAACTGAAAATGGATATCAGATGATAGTGCCATTGATACAGACAACGTGTGATGGCGAGATTACCGTGGCCAACGAAGACGATAATGCTTGCGAGTGGAATAATGACATCTGGAAGCTCGCTCAGCTGGAAAATTACCAGCTAGAATTGTCGTATGACTTTATTAACAACGGAGCAGCATTTCGGTGCGCTTGGGTAATTGACCGGGATGGCGATGAGGTGCCCGCTCAGATAGATGAGGATTGTGACCGCGGTGTCATAAAACAGCATCTGCATTGGCCGGAAGTTAGAAGTGATGATTTTTGTATCTTTTTTGAGGAGTCATCTACTAGCAAGCTTCATGTGGCCACGAGCATAATCCATGCCGACGGATTAACTTGTTGGCAGAAGAGAAAGGCTGAAGAGGTTCTTCAGTATATTGCCAAAAAAATGAATCGAATTGACACTTTGGTTCAGGTAACCATGGATGATATTATGACTGCCTGCGAAGACATATCGCCGGTTAATCTAATATCACATGTAGATGAATAGGGAGGGCAACTTAATGATCAGTACTACACCAAAGTTTTTGATTGAAGGTCGAGTAATAAGAGCGGAAGTATTTTTAGGTAGGATGACAGCTGTCTGTGCAGACGTCAGGAACGAATATCCCGACTGCGAGATAGTATATCAATACAGTCACAGCCTCTGCAGAATGCGAGCAGTCGATCCGGTAGTGCCGATAGGGACGGACTGTTATTCTATGATTATGTTACGGCTCCTAGGTTTGAAACGGCGACAGATTATTGAACAAAAGGCCTCCTCCGGTTGCGACCGGAGGAGTTTTGCTTCTTGGCTGCTAGTTCTTTAGCTATATACTGCATCTATTTTTTGGCGATCTTAGCTCCAGACTTAGCTGAAGACTTCTTGGCGCTAGTGGCAGCTGCGCTAGCGGCTGCAGCGGCCGCCGCCTCACGGGCAGCATCTTCCTCGGCATAGCGACGTTCTTGATTTTCAACCACGCGATTCGCAAAGGTCTTCACGATTCCGCCAACAGATGTCATGCCCTTAACATTATCGACAATGTCATCAGCTTTAGTGGCAATATCTTGACCGGTAGCGACGATTTTTTGAGCCTCCTCGGTCAAACGGATTAGCTTGATGGCTAAGACAATTCCAGCAATCAAGAAAATCAATAACGTTAATGACAAGATGACAACCAGAATCCAAGTTGCTAGTTCCATTTTCTTTCTCCTTTAGTATGTTTCTATTATACTCCTTAAGGTCGTAAAAGGCTAGCAATGAAGTTTGCCGGCTTTTTGTTGACACTGATCAAGCATTTTATAGATTTCGTCACCATATTCCGGGCAGCTCAAAGCGTATTTGAGGTGTGCAAGGAAGTAATTTTTGGGGTCGCCAGTAGTCATCCATTGACCAGAAGTTTCAACGACGTAGACGCGATCCGTATCGATCAACTTAGCAATAGCATCAGCCGTCCAAAGTTCATTATCAAGGCCGGTATCATGCGGCTTAAGATATTCAAAAACCTCTGGAGTTAATAAATAACGACCATAGGATGCAAGATCGGTCGGCGCTTCATCAGGCGAGGGCTTCTCGATTAAGCCAACAAGCTTATCACCATTCATTGAAATGGAGGCGTATTTTTTGATTTCCTCGTGCGGAACAGGCTGACCAGCAATAATGGCGGCAGCATCAGGATGGGCTTGATGAATGGAAATTAGATCCTTGACCGCGCTCTGACCAAAAACAATGTCGTCGGAATAGGCTACAATAAAAGCCTCGTCATCCTCGATAAACTGACGAGCGGAGGCGACCGGCGAGCCATTACCATACGGATAAGACGGATCTTGTTCGATAATTGTAATCTTAGGCAAGTCGAGCACGGCCTGAACTGGCTCATAACGTTCGAGTTTGCCTTGGCTCCGAAGTTGTTTTTTGGTCTTGACGGCAGCATCATTAAAATAGTTCTCGTAGATAGACTTACCTTCTGGCGTGACGACAAGAATGATCTCCTTAATACCAGCCTCAACGCATTCTTCAATAACGAGTTGCATAATAGGCTTTGCGCCGATTGGCAGCATGGCCTTAGGGATGGTCTTGGTGATTGGTAGGTACCGGCTAGCACTACCGGCATCAGTGATGATAGCCTTAGTGGGGGTTCTATAATTCATTTAAGTTCTCCTTGAGACCTTATTATAACACACTTCGCGAAAATAACTGCTGGATGCTAATGGATTATCCTTACATTTTTGTAGGATTGACTACTCAGTCAAAGGGTTTTATGATTTCTTAGTAGTACGCTTGGTCTGACGAGCTTTCTTGGCAGCTTCGAGACGAGCTTCGCGGTCTTCGAGCTTTTGAGTGCGATTGTGCGCCCCATAGATTAGGCTGGCGACACCGAGAATAAGTAGATAAGTACCAAAGAAACGGACAAAATCAACATTCTGCAAATGGCCAGAGTTAGAAATGAAAATGCCAAAGACGAGACCAGAAATACCACAGAGAATCCAGATAAAGCGGTCAGTAGGATCAACGGTAGTCTTAAAGCCGATCACAAGTTCAAAAATACCTCGCAAGGCGGTATATCCTGCGAGTAAGAATAGATGAGTAGTCATATTTTGGTCACTAAGTACCAAGAGGAGGATGCCGAATACGGCATCGAAGACTGCTACCAAGGTAGAGACGAGCCAGCCGTGACGATTGTGAGTACGATAAAGCGAATTAGCAAATTCAACTACTGATAATAGAAGCAAGGCAATACCAATCATAGGAATAAGTGCAGTCGAGGATTCGTTAGAGGTGAACAAGGCAAAACAGCCAAATAATAAAGCAATAATACCTTGAAAAACGAATACTAGCCAATGGCTATCTATATATTTACGCTTAATATGCGCCATAAAAATCTCCTAGTTTTTCTAATTATAGCATAAGTTTTTAGACGTGGCGGACTTTTTTGCGTACCGTTTCAATCAGTTTGGTGGCGGAATAACGAGCAGGCTTCAAGATAATATCGTGAGCCGGAGTATATTTGAGCTCGTCTACACCAAAACCACGCTTGAATTGCGAGACGCCATAAAAACGATGCCAAGTTTCATCTTCGCCAACGATCCCCCAAAAACTATAGCGTTTAATTCCCTGCTCGCGAGCATCGCGCATCGCCTCCATATGGAGTAGCGGCGCACCAGAATATTTCGTCCCTAACTCGGAGCTAACTCCATAATGATATGAGGCTTCGTTACCATAAAAAATCATAAAGTTCTGTGCCAAAGTCTCCCCATTCAGCTTGGCAGTATAAAGGACAGCTTCGCCATTTTTGGCAAAAGCAGCGAATTGTTTGGTCAAAAAGTCCTCTGAAAAAGCAACAAATTGATGACGTCCAGCAGTCTGAAGCTCAATCTGATAGAATTCATGAATATCAGCAGGATCGGTGCTTTTTTCGATTTCGATGCCATTTTTCTCGGCCTTACGCAAAGCGCGACGCAGACGTTGACGCATACCCTTGAGGATTTCTTCTTCATTTTTATGAAGATCTAGCACCCCAGCAAATTCCACCGAAAGATACATTGGCGCAGCCTTTAAACCTAACTCCCGCATGAGTTGCAGGCTTTTTTCACTTTTTTCGAGCTGAGGACGAACGCGCACAAAAACGCAATGATGTTTTTTACCTTCACTACGCATATCCTGGAAGATCTGCTCAACCAAGACCTTATTATTCCAATCGAGAATTGGACCACCAGCGATAGCCAGATAACGGCCACGCTTGGCTGTCTCGACCACTCCCGCATATGCCCCAATAATATCTCCGTCGTTATTTCGTGCAACACGCCGCACGACTTGATTGCCACGACTGAGATAAAAATCATAAAAATCCCAAGACTGCAAAAAATTAGCCTCAGGATGAGCCGTAACGAAATCATCCCATTCTTGGCGATGCTTGGCGTCTTCGAGCTTGAAATCTAGTTTCGACGACTCTTGTGGTGCTTTGGAGGCGTTTTTTTGCGACATAATGACATTTTCCTATTGACTTTTTATGGATTGTGTGCTATAATGGTGGTATAATATATTAGAGGTGACGTTTCTTTTTGCGAATTGATTCGATAATGAGATTAAAGAGGTAACGGAAACGCTTAATCACGAGGTCTTGGGCAGGAATAAATTCGACAACTTCGCCACCGAAACCGGTTTTGAAAGTAGTGACACCGGAGTAGCGATGATTCTTGGCGCCGGCCGGGGCAATTCCCCAGAGATTATAACGTTTGATGCCATCAGCCTTGAGATCTTTAATAACTTGCCATTGCAGAGCATAGGCACCGGGGAGCTTGTGATTAAGCTCGGTGGACGCCGCCTCGAAATACTCAGCTTCCTCGCCGCAAGTGATAATCAGCCCATAGGCTACTGACTGGTCTTCGGCGGTGGTGGCTAGATAAATCCGAATATGTTCGCCAAAGGCTTGGCGCTCGGCCAGGAGCGTGTCGAGGTCTGGTGGCACGAAGTGTTGGCGTTTGGCTGTCTCGCTTTGAGCGGCATGGAATTCCTCAAAAAGTTTCTTGTCGCCGCCGCAAATGACTTTCATGCCAAGCTTGCCAGCACGTCGAACTTCGTAGCGGGTTTGGCGGCGCATGTCAGCCAGAAGCTCATTTTCGTCCTTGGTCAAGTCTAGGATTACGGTATGCTCGGCGTGTAGATGCATGGGGGCTTTGCGGAGCTTGAGTCCAGCGAGTTTGGCGGAATCGACGGCTCGGAGCTGAGGGCGCAAGCGCACAAAGACGCATTTTTCCTCGCGCGCCACTTTCTCAATTACGGCAAACATGCGGCGTACGAGAGCTTGATCATTCCAGTCAAGAAGCGGACCGCCAGGAACCTCAAGATAGCGACCGCGTTTGGCATTCTTGACGATCATCAGGCACCAAGCCACATCGGCAAAATGCTCGATCCGAACCTTATGGCCAATGAGTATATTCACCTTTCCCCACTCTGGCGACTGCAAAAAGTTAGCCTCGGGAAAATGAGTTTGGATTTTTCGCCAAAGTTCATCATCAGTCGGATTGAGGCTGGCTGATTTTTTTGCGTTAGGGTTTTGAGTTTTTTGGGGCTTATTGGCTGATTTTTTGGACATTTTCTCCTCCGATTTCAAATTCTTTAATGATTTCGTGGGCGCGTAGGAGCTTTTTGGGCTTAATCCAAGGTGGTAAATTAATGATTTCTTGAGCAATTTGCACGGTCACAGGGCAGGTTTGCTTGGGAAAATCCGCCTCACTAGCATAACGCGCGGGAGCTACAGGAGTATCATACCAGATTTCGGAGAAATCGTAGCCATGTTTTTTAAGTCTAGCTAAAAGTTTGGCGCGATGACGCACGAAGCGGTATTCTCGGAGTGGCGTGGTTGGCAAATTCTGTAACTGGCGCAAAGCTAATTTAGCCTGCCAATGCGTCAGACGAACCTGCGGATCGAGCGTGGTATCGGCAGATTTTTCGATCCAGTGTAAAAATAGAAACAGTGCCAAAAGAGCCTTGCCAATGCCAATCCGCCAGAGCGACCGTGAGATTCCAGCTAGAATCGGATACCAGCGATCACGCAAGCGAGCTGAGAGTTTGGGCTTTTTAGTGGGCTGCGAGAGGGTTTTGGTATAAGTTTTATCTCTCATAATCACAGCACCACCAGTAATAGTATCAATAGATTTGCCCTTACCAAAAGACAAAGCCGTAGCCTGCCCAATAGTGCCGATTTCGCGGCCATCGGGATAAAAACGCCCAGCACAATGCGCTAAATCTTCAACAATTGCAAAACGATATTTTGCGGCAAGATGCTCGATTTTCTGCATGTCAAGCGGTAGCCCCAGAGTATTCTGCGCTACTATGATTCCATTATAGCACACATGCTCTGATTTGTCAATATTTTTATCGCTTATTCCTTCTTGCGAGACCGTTACCATATTATCATCTCTAGACTTCTGGCGCTCGCAGGGAGTTGTTTTAGTAGTTTTTTGGACGAATTCTTGTAAATCCTCGAGCGAAGCAAGCGCGGATTCGAGTTTATCTATGTCGTACTGCAGAGTCTCTCGGTCGATATCGACGTAAACTGGCGTGCAGTCGGCAGCTTTGATGGCGCGGATAACAGCGATACAGGTGAGACCAGGCACGATGATCGGGCTACCCGGAGACACTAACCCCTGAAAAGCTACCGTCAGAGCGGAACGGCCGGAATGATAAAGCGCAACTTGGTCAAGATTGGCGGAATATTTATCGGCTAGAGTCTGGCGCAAGGCCAGAGAATTGCCGCTATTGCCTGCAGCAAAAAGATGACGAAAAGACCGGCGCGCTGAGTAATTAGAGGCAAGACCGAGAAAAATCACGATTTTGACCTTATAGCGCTGGCAGACGAGCGAGCTTTTGTTTTAATTTTCTTTGATGTTTGTTGCTTGATTGTAGGTTTCTTAGCGGACGACTTTTTTGATGGAGTTAATTTGCGACGCATTCGTTCGATTCGCCCCACTTTTGGAACAGATGCGGTGCTAATAATTCGGCGTGGTTCTGGGGCAGGCATGGTCAAATCAGCTTTTTCGTAGTCGACGACTTTTAGTTCTTCAAGAATATTATTAGTGCTACTAGATGGGCTTGAGCCGCGCGAATTACTTCCGACCGCCTCGACAACTTTCTTAGAGGGGAGGGCAACGCGAGGCTTGCCACTAGGGACAGCGAGAGCGGCAGAACGACTGACGGTGTCGTGGGCGCTGGGGCCAGCAGCCTTCTTGAAAGCAAGCGTGGCGGAAATCGGCGCCGTGCTAGGGATTTCTGGCTCAGCGGCTTTTTTGAGCGCGAGCGAGGCGGAGATAGCCGACGCCTCTGTAACCTCGACAGGCGTAGTGACTTCTGGAGGTTGTTTATACGTGCGAAAAATCACCTTAGCCAGCTCGGCCGGATGCGAGATATATGGCGCATGCGTCCAGTTCGGAAAGATTTCGAGACGGCTGTCCTTGATTTGTTGATGCATTATTTCGGCTTGGTGAGGAGGAGTAACAGTATCGGCGGCACCCCAGAGAATGGAGGTTGGCACGGAAATTTTCGATAAATCGAGATTTTTATCGCTGTCCAACATATTACTAAGAGTCTTCTTCATGTTTTCGGGGGCGCGAGCGTAGTCAGAGGCGCCAGTAAGCTTATGCCAGACTTTAGCGAGACCGGGGATCTTTTTGAGAAAGCCCAATTTCTTAGAAAGACCCCGCGCGAGATCGCGCTTATTAGAGGCTTCATAGATGCCGGCGCTATCTAATAAAATTAGATGCTGAAGCTTGTCAGGCTTTTCGGAGCAGAGGTTAAGCAGAATACGACCACCATTACTATGACCAAGCGCCACAGCGCCATCTGGGAGATTACGATCGGCCCAACGAACATATTCTTCAATCGTCCAAACCTTTTTAGAAGAGGCAGTGAGGCCCGGGACATGAAGCATTTCAACGGAGAGGCCCTGTTTTTCTAAGAGCGAAATGGTGCGGTCCCACGGAGCAACGGTGTAAGTCCAGCCGTGAATAATGTAGAGTTTTGGTTTTTTGATAGGCATCAGTCTAACCCCCATTTATGGCGGCGCTTGACGGCGGCCGGCTCACGGCGAGGCAACTTGGCAGCGTCCGCGGGATCTTCTAGAAGCTTCTCGATAATCCATTCAAGATATTGACTACCTTTAAAGATGATGGTTTCCTCGCCGGTGATATTGCCTTCGATGAATTTAAGAGCCTTTTTAGGGTCGAGCGTGGTGCGAGCGGGAACACCAAGCTCTTTGAGGCGAGGTGCGGTATATTCCTTGGTGCGGCGACCGACTAAGATAACCATTTCTGGTTCGACGTCAGCAATAAGGTCTGTAAGTTTGCGATGTTCTTCGCCTTCAATCTTGCCCTGATCGACAATATCACCAATCACGAGCCATTTATGGCCGGCGTGAAGATTGCGCGCCATTTCAAGGACGGAAGCAACGCTAATAATATGAGCATTATAACTGCTATCAATAATATTAATTCCCTTTTTGCCACGGAAGAAACTACTGCGGCCCGGCGGAACTGGCATATCATGAAAATCCGTGCGAAGCGGGAGCTTAAGATAGCCGACCAAAGATTCAAGCATTAAAAGCTGGATGGCTAAATCTTTTGGCTGAGGCTGAGAGAAATGAAATGACACGGAATCAAAGATAAAATCGGTGCGAGTGGGGTAGACATTATAACGCTTGAGTTTTTTGCGATCAAGAGCGACGACTTCAGCTTTGATTCCCTGCGTAGCCTGACGCATAGCCTCAGAATTAGCATCAATATAGACAACTTTAGTAGTGTTTTGAGGGAGCGTAGCAAATTCATGCGCGATAGCTTCATCGAGAGTCTTAAATTGACCAGATGCCACAACGTTCTCGAACTGCACGGCGTGGGATAGTCCAAATGACACCCATAAGGTCACCTCAGGCTTAAGCCAAGTAGCCAAGAACTCCGTCTCATGAGGACGCTCGCCATCAATCTCGACTACATAAAATTCTTCACGATGTTTATAGTACAGCGCACGAATAGGGGCGGCGAAAATAAGCATCAGCCAACGGAGCTTAGAGCCGCGCACGCCGTCTAGACCTAAAAGGTCAAAGGCAATGCCGAAGGCAGAATTGGCGTCGTGCGAATAATGGGCGCGCTCGCCAAGTTCAAATTCAATGAGATGGAGCATAGTAGTTTTGCCGGCAGAGCCAGTCACAGCAATGACACGTGGATGCCAGCGGCGAAAAGTAAAATTGGCAAAAAAACGGAAGTAGCCTGCGGCCACAAAGTAAAAGCGCTTCTTGAATCGTGATATGGCAGTCATATTTTCATTATAGCATACTTCAAAAAATATAGATGCGACCGGAAATAGCCCATAGGAAGTTGGCAAATCAACCTTATAGAGAAGATTATGCTTGACTGTAGTATCACTATAGTGCATAATATAAGCAATGAAGTCCTACAAAATCGCTGGTATAGTTCTTGACGTTGCAATTATCATGCTAGGTATGATAGTGGCGTTTTTTAGTGGCTGGCTAATTTTGCAACAGCAAGATATCACAGAAAAAGGGGTGCAAGAGGTTAATACAGTCGCTATAGTGAATGGAAAAGCCGCTTTGCTAGAAAGTCGCGTCGGAGCAGCGGCTAAGAATGGGGTCGATGCAGCGATGGTTGAATTTCCAATGTCCAACGGCATGGTGAGGCGCTATATTATGGTAGTAATGACATCTGACCCAAGTTCTTACACGATTTTGACGAGACTGGGCGAAATGCTTGAGGCGGCAATTTTGTATGTTTAGAGTAGTAAACAGCAAGGATTAAGCATGAAAATAACCACCAGAATATTCTGATGGTTATGTTTGCATTTATCATTGACTACATCTTGATTTCTGCGTCAACGCCAGCAGGTAGTGAAAGATTCTGCAAGGAATCGATAGTCTTTGGGGTGGCGTTAGAGATGTCGATCAAGCGCTTGTGGACTTTCATTTCGAAAGCTTCGCCGCCAGTCTTGTAGACATGTGGCGATTTCACAACCGTGAAAGTGCTGCGTTTGGTCGGCAAAGGCACTGGGCCAGAGACGGTCGCACCGGTGCGGATAGCAGTATCGACGATTTGCTTAGCGCTCTGATCAATCACGCGGTGATCATAAGCCTTGAGGCGGATGCGGATTTTGAGACCTTCATCCTTTTTTGCTTCGGTCATCAATTACCTTTCTCTCTATAACTTCAGATAGCCTCTAGACGGGCCGTCAGTGAATTTTTAGAGCAATTCTTAACTTTTATGGCACTATTATACCATACTTTTTGATTTCTGGTATAATTTTCTAAAATTTAAGAGGCAAAAAACAGTATATTCCTTTGTTATTTCTGATTATAGCACACTTATCATTAAAAGTCAATAGGAAAATCTGATCTTGAGCGAAAATGTGCATTGACAGCGGAAAAAATCAATAAACTTAAACATTTTCGACCTATTCTTAGTTTTCTTCGAGATCTAGATCTACCATAACCAAAAATTTATAACTAGGATACGCCTTGCAAAGTTGACGAATGATCTTGTTCTTAAATCTGGTTTTATTGGGGTAGCGAATTGGCATAACAATATCAAAAGTCACAAGCTTACTCTCGTCATCGATATATAATCCATGAATTTGATGAATCTCTGGATACGTATTACTAAGATTAATAATTTGATCATAAAGCCCGCAATTAACCGAGAGCTTGTCGTTTTCGGCATAAATGCCTACAGTTAAGTTGACATTATATTTTGCAAAGACTTGATGGGCGATCTCTTGAGTGAGACGGTGAATAGTGCTAGCAGCAAGCTGATCTGAAACTTGAATTTGAATGGAGCCGATAGTTTCGATAGGGCCATAATTATGTAGCATTAAATCATAAGCGCCATGAACTTCCGGAAAACTACAGACTAGCTTTTTAATTTTACACATTAGCTCTCGGTCAACAGCTTGACCGAGCATATCGTTGAAAGAGTCGAGGATAATTTCGACGCTGCTCTTGATAATGAATATCGCAATTACAGCGCCAATAATTCCATCAATGCTAATATGAAAAAGTAGCGTAACAATGATACCGACTAATGTGCCGGCCGAGATAATAGCATCAAAAAAGGCATCAATCCCCGACGCGACAAGACTACTAGAATCGTAGCGGCGCCCAGCTCGCCGAACATAAAAGCTTAGAATGAGTTTCGTAATTACTGCCAGCACAACGACGATGATAGTTTCGAGTGAGTAATTAGCGAGTTCGGGATGAACGATTTTGGGAACTGATTCGATCAAGGAAATAGCTCCAGCAGCAAAAATAATGGCGCCAATAAAGAACGTGGTGATATATTCGATGCGACCATGGCCATAAGGATGACCCTCGTCAGGATGACGTGCAGCGAGTTTTGTGCCGATTACAGCGATAATCGACGAGAAAGCGTCCGTGAAATTATTAACCGCATCAAGCACTATGGAAATTGATCCGGCCAAAATCCCGACTAGTATCTTGAATCCCACAAGAACTAGATTCGTAATCACACTAATGATTCCAACTCGAATAATAGCATTTTGGCGTTTGACCATGCAATAAGTATAGCAATTTTGGAATACGACGACAAGCGTAGTAAATGCGTTTCATAAAAACGGGCCACCTTGCGGTGACCCAAAAAGTGCTAGGAATTAAATTTCTCTTAAGCATTTCTTGAAACAATCAAGCAGTACGGCGTGCATCTTGTTGATACAACTCTTTTCAGCGTTCGCTTGCACATCCTTTATATAGTGCCCACTGGTGGCCACTAAGGCTTTGTGCTGATCAATATATTGCCCCATCAGATCAATAATCTTCGCCTCGCTAGATTTAACGCCCGGACAGCCATCGATGAGTTGAGTGGTTTCGCGAACAAAATCCGATAAATTATCGGGGTTGTCACGATAAACTGATTCAAACTCATCAATAAGCTGCCGCACTGACTGCCGAGATTCTATCCGCTCACCCTCCTGATCACGGTAATACTCATTCTCAGCACTCCGCACACTCCGGCGGCGAGCCTTAGCCATACCTCTCTTTATATCCCTCTTTGTGCCATGTTTCATAATGACACCTCCTTTTATATACTTATCAAATCACAAGTCTCGATTCGATAGCTCTTCTACTTTATCATAGAAAGTTATGGCTGTCAATTATATCGTATCAGGTTGGGCGTGGGCAACGTCTGGCGAGTCTAGTCATTTCCGTTATTCTCCGAATCTAGTTTGTGAGAAACGGTATGGTTAGTAGCTTCAGCAGATCATCTTGCGAGGAACGCGTCGATGTTGCGTGATATTTATGTTCATCTTTACGAGTGGCATCAACTTTTACTAAATTGGATCAAAGCAAACGAGAGTGGTGAAGAAAAACCCTTTATTCCCGAACCGTATTCTTGGAAAACTTATGGCGATATGAATGTGGAGTTTTGGGAAAAACATCAGAAAACTAGCTCAGAAGATGCGAAGCAGATGTTTGAAAAATCTCACGCCGAAGTTTTGAAACTTGCCGAAAGATACACCAACGATCAGTTATTTGGTCGTGGAGTTTATGCTTGGGTGAATACCGATTTAGGATCATATTTTGTGAGTGTAATGCCAAGTCATTACGACTGGGCAATGAAGAAACTCAAAGCCCACCACAAAAATTGCGAAAAATAGTTGGATTGCGATTTAGAGAATAGTTCCAGATATGCGAAAGATAAAATTGTGAATATAAACTATGCAAAAAGAGCTTACGACGCATATAAGACTAGTAATTCAAATAGAAATGTTAGACTAGAAGTGCTAGAAAATGGGAAACATGGTTTTTCGAGAAGACTTGGCAAAGTTGCAATCAAAATATTAAAAGAATTTGCGGCGATATAAAATAAGCCACCATCGTTTTGGTGAGCGATGATACTATGAGTAATGATTATAACGCAAACTGGGGACCATCTCTGCCAAACGGAAAAGATGCAATTTATAATGCTGCCTTATCTCCACTTTTTCATACGTATGCCGGCTATAGCGCAACCGCCATACGAGAGCGCGGGTCTGTCGGTCAATTTTGGTCACGCGCACTAGAGAATGGAGCGTCCAGAGTTCATAATCTTACAACCCACACTGGAGCCATTTGGCCATCCGATCGCAACGGAGGAGCCTATGACATTTCCCTCCGCTGCCTAGTCTCTACTAATAATAGATAATGATAAAAATAAGAAGAATAAATCAATGCATTTCACATAATACTAATGATATACTCTTACCCTCTCCTGGATGATAACATTCAATATATCGGCCGTCACTCTTGACGTATGAGAGGTCATATTTTATTAATTTTGATCGCGGATAGCTCAAATATCGTTCGGTCTATTGACATTTTCTGGAATGTGTGGTACAATGGAAGAGAGTAGGATAATCCTACAGTACATTTTGGCTAGTTTCCTCTTGAATAATGAGCTGGGATTGTTTTGCACGGCTTTGCACCACAAAAAGCAGGCAATAATATCGCTTGCAGGTGCAAGACTTGTCGTATATTCCTAGGCTCTGGCCACCGAGATAGTCTCTGTTTTAGATCTGCAAAAACTAAATCGAGATTCCGTCTCTAGGCCGATTTGCAGGTAGGAATAGGTTGGTTTTGAGGCTTTGCTATCTTGAATTTTTAAAGATCAGACTTCAAACCGATCTAAACTACTTGCAAACAAAAAAGGAGGAGAAAAAATGACGGAAATAAAGGAAATAACACGGAATATACTGGGCGCTGATGGGCCAGTGGGATTAACAACTCTATTAAAGCTGGCAGATGAGGTGGGTTACGAAATAGATGTCTGCGAACTCGAGTCTCATACTCTCTATCTAATGAGTAACGGCAGAGGAATTATTGCTTTCGGTAATGAAGATTTTGCGACAGTCTATAGCTGCCTCAAGTTTAAGGCTTTTGAGCGCGACATCGAAGAGCAGTCAGAAGAGCCTAAGGACGAGAGCGCTTCATCGGCTAACCTCGATACACAGTCAGTATGTATAAATACCCCATCAACCCCCCGCGATGCACAGCTTGCGCGCATGGAGGAGCGGATTGCCCGATTAGAGCGAAGGATTGGCGCCGAGATGGATGAGCCCGAAATTACTGACGAATACTGGCGTTATCTCGGGAAAATCGAAGCGATGGTGCCGGAGTTCAAGGAGTATAATGCGATTCTGAGTATCGATCGAGTTGGTGGCAAGGCATACTATGCACGCGTGAATAAGCCTGCGGAATACTCGATTGATCGGCATGGTCTGAAGAAATTACAGAGCCTGCTGTGTGCATTGCGTAAACGTAGCCAGGAAAAGGCGGTCGAAAACACTTCGAAAGAAGAAAGCTAAACCGAGGCGGTTTTAGCCTTACGAGGAATCAGAAAACGTATTGAATCAGAAGTTTATTGTTTCCTACTAGCTAAAACAATTTCCCTTGCAGTCATGCAGGGGATTTTGCATGAGCGAACTAATGTACTTATAAGTATTTTGCCTATATTTTGATGCAAATACTACATGATGTTTACGATCCCACACTATACAGAATTATATATATTTAGTATACGGTTGACACTTTCTTAATATTGACTCGCGATCTCCACGGATTATGAATTTATTATAGGCTAGTATGTCAGATGCTTAAATATGTAGCTTAACTGACCCCTCGGCCTAGCCAGAGATTTCTCGATACAAAAAGAGAGCGCAGATTTCGCACTCTCTTTTCTTAGTAGCTAACCGATTACTTCCGCCAGTCTGTAACCATCAGAAATAACCTCTTTCGGCTACTTATTATTTGATGATGTTAGTAACAACACCAGAACCGACGGTCTTGCCGCCTTCGCGGATAGCGAAGCGGTCGTTGTTGTTCATAGCGATTGGCGCGAGCAACTTGACCTTGAAGGTGACAGTATCACCAGGCATGACGATTTCCTTGTCAGCTGGAAGTTCAACTTCGCCAGTAACATCGGTGGTACGGAAGTAGAACTGTGGCTTGTAGCCCTTGGAGAATGGAGTGTGGCGACCGCCTTCTTCCTTCTTCAAGATGTAAACCTGAGCCTCAAATTCGGTGTGTGGGGTGATGCTACCTGGAGCAGCGATGACCTGACCGCGTTCGATTTGTTCGCGCTCAATACCGCGGAGCAAGAGACCAGCGTTGTCGCCAGCCTGACCCTGATCGAGAGTCTTGTGGAAAGCCTCAATACCGGTAACAACGGATTTCTGAGTGTCTTTGAGACCAACGATTTCAACTTCGTCGTTCAATTTGATAACACCTTGCTCGATACGACCAGTAGCAACGGTACCACGACCCTTGATGGAGAAAACGTCCTCAACAGGCATCAAGAATGGCTTGTCGAGATCGTGCTCAGGAATATCAAAGAACTCATCCATAGCTTTGACGAGATCCATAATAGCCTGTTCGTTTTCAGCATCGCCTTCGAGAGCTTTGGTAGCGGAACCCTTGATGATTGGGGTGTTGTCGCCATCATAGCCATATTTGTTCAAAAGTTCGCGAACATCCATCTCAACGAGCTCGACGAGATCTGGATCAGCGAGGTCCATCTTATTCAAGAAAACGATGATTTTTGGAACGTTCACCTGGTGAGCAAGAAGTACGTGCTCGCGAGTCTGTGGCAAAGGACCATCATTCGCAGCGACCACGAGGATGGCACCATCAACCTGAGCAGCACCGGTGATCATGTTCTTAATGTAGTCGGCGTGACCTGGCATGTCGACGTGAGCATAGTGACGGTTGTCAGATTCGTATTCCTGGTGAGAGGTAGCAATGGTAATACCACGAGCCTTCTCTTCTGGAGCGTTGTCGATCTGATCATAAGCGACAGCTTTGTTAACTTCGGATGGAAGCTTCTTTGCGAGAACGTTGGTAATCGCAGCTGTCAAAGTTGTTTTACCATGGTCAACGTGGCCCATGGTACCAACGTTGATATGTGGCTTGGAACGGTCAAAATTTGCCATTCTTTCTCCTTTTAATTATTATTTTGTCGGAGCACTAATATCAACCAGCTCCAACTCTACTCGTATATAATATATGAATATTAACTGATTGTAAAGAGGTTTTTGGGAGATTTCAGAGGTCTATTTTTATATTCTGAGATTTATTATGATTGTCTCTCGGAAGTCAAAAAGCCCAGCCGAAGCCGAGCTTTTATGATGATAAATTACGATTCAACAGATTGGTGCGCGGCGTCAATTTTCGCCTGAAGAATGTCGACATGCTCAGGAGAAATCTGATATTGAACACAAAGTGCTACCAAAAAACGCAGAAACCGATCATAGCAGTCTTCATCTTCAAGAGAAAATGTCGCGTCAGGCTCCCCATTAATGCCATCGTAATATACGGCGGCATACCACTTTAGCGGAATAATGGTCTCGAGCTTCACGTCAACCGATAAATACTCGCGCATGAAATTTCGGCAGTCATAAATTTTCTTCCAAACTGGCTCAACCTCGGCGAAAGCGTAATCAAATACATGTTTCTTAACTTCCATATCAAAACAGTAAGTACTGGCCCGATACAGTCCTTTCGATGTGCAAAAGATAAGTCGAGGATTTGTAATCTTGCAAAAATAAACAAACTGCAGAGAGATAGCCATAATACAGTGCAGAATAGCGCTAGTCATCCAATCTATAAATCCGCTAAAGAAAGTTGGTTCGAAATGAGTCAGAGATAAACGTATTGCAATCGCACATACTATCGTTAGAATCATTGCACAGACATGGGCACGGTTTAGCGTCGTATATTCCGGCCCCAGAGAAAAATTATCGGGAGCCATGGACAATATCGCTTTGCGTATCAGGCGGGCGCGATCCAGTTCATCTTCAATCCGTTCCTGTAGACTGCTATGAGCGTCGTGACGTAGAGCCTCTGCATAGTTTAGCCCAAAACCGTCACCATCCTTCCATGAATTACTTTGATTCGTTGTCATATTACATTCCCTCCTTATGTAATCTGTGAATTTGACATGATTGTCAGTTGCTAAGTAATAAATACTTCTGTCATATTTTATCATGAACTAGTTAGAGTGTCTACTACGACTATGCTTTTGTCTGCTAGACAGCTAATGCCTTAACGAAAAAACCGGCCGCAGTTAAAGATATGCGACCGGAATTTGATGGAACGAATTACAATGAATCTACCTCTGGTTCAACCTCCGACCCCGCCTCGAGTTCAACTTTGGAATCCTTGAAACATGCCCGTGACTGAATCTGATGAATCACATCCATCAGGGCGGAGAATTCTTCTGCGCTGAAGGCAAAAGTAGTTTCTGTACCCTCGGACAGCGACTCAATCTGTCGACGCTCGACACGCTCATTAGTGTACCAAGACGCAGCAGGCGTCTCATACTCTACACGCCAAGCGTGACTGAAGTTACCGCAAGGACAGTCGGCGTGGAAAGAATCCAGAAGCACGTAGTCGTTAAGGCTATAACTATCCATATCGCAGACTTCCCAAGAGTAGCAAAAGACGTTGCTTCTGAACGACTCCTCGGTAAAATCATAGATAGCGATTCTTAAGGGACCGTTGTAAAAAGACAACGACTGACAACGACGACTACTACTACCATCCGTTTTGGAGTAGGTGATCATGCAACACTGCAAGCCGGCTTCCTCAAGCTCGCGCGCTTGCTCTTCCGGAAATTCTGGGATAGAAAGCGTCCACTCTGACGCGCACTCCTCAGGTGTCAGCCGCATCAATACCGTACCAGGTTCATAATCAGCAGCATCCGGCCAGCAGAGGGCAATGGCAGTGTACTCTGGAGTGACCTGAGGTTCGCCGTTCCACACGACGTTCCTTGCCAGGTATTCGACCTTAATTGACGGCAGGCCTAATGGATCAATGCCATAGGATGGGCTAACGATTTGGACGAACGGTTCCGACTCTTCAATGCCGATATCCATAGCGTGTCCAGCTCTAGCTAACCGGCTAGCGAAATCGTCAATACCGCTGCGATCGTTCGTATGGCTATCCAGCAACGAAACGACACCCGACGTATCGTCATGAGTAGCAGTAAAGTCCGGAGCGCCGCATCCGCAGAGCAGACTGACCAACAGAACAACAGTAGTAACAAGAGACTTTTTCTTCATTTTCATTCCTCCTATAAATGTGCGATTTTAGTTTCTTATGAGGCCAAAAATCATACCCCATATCTTCATTATATCACACGTTGTTGATTTTGTCCATAGTTTTTATGTTAATTTGCATATTTTACAAAAATACCCATTGGGGGCTGACTTAATGAATGTTAGATATGGTTCATCGATAAACTAATCGAGACGCTGGAGGATGTAATATTACTTCTAGTTCCCTTTTTTGAGCTTTAGTGCTTATTTTGAAGCAAGAAAAACCGGCCGCAGCTAAAGATATGCGACCGGTCGAGAGGGGGAGTTATGGTTGAAGAGTCATCTCGGTAAACCCAATCAGCTCGAGATAATCCTCGCTATAGCTTTCCGGCAAATATTCAACATATTTGCGGAATTCAGCAAGGATCGAGCCACCGATCGCTATCTTCATGTCGGCAAATTCCTGCTCTGATAGCGCGGCTGTGGTTTCCGAAAATTCGGCCAGCTCGGCGACGACGTATGAATACTCGCCGTTGCCTGTCTCCAGATTGTGTTCTTCGCGCCAGTAGTTCTGGCTCCAGAATAATTCCCAAGTGCCACTGAGTAATCCTACAGAAGCACTATCTTTGTCATAGTCGCCGTCGTCGGAACGAATACAGCTTGCGTAATACAGATACGGCGTATCGACAAGTACCAGGCTCATGTTTTCACTCTGGTAGACCTGCAAAATCAGGTTCTCATTCTCACGATAGAATTTGAGATGATAACTGATGTACGTATCATGCTCGTCTATCGTCAGGCAGGCCTTAAGGCCAAGCTTCTCCAGAAATTCTGCCTGCTCTTCAGGGAGCTCCGGCACTACCAATGAGGTTACACATTCCATATCAGAATTATATATCCGCATCAGTACTGTGCCAGGGGTGACTTCAGTACCGCGAGGTAAGCGATACTTCTTGCTGACAGTGCCCACAATCTCTTCGTTAGGTTTCAGAATCAGCTCCGGATTATCCAGAATCGATTCGTACGCCTCCGGCTTAGGCGTGGGCGGAACCGTAGGCGTAGGCTTAGGCGTGGATTCAGGCGTAGGCGACGTAGGACTGTTTTTGGACATAGGCGTTGCGCCACTGCTTGCAGCAGATCCAGTATTCAGTCCATCGCACAGCTTCGGCATAGGCGTAGCCGTAGGCTGAGACATCCATGAGGAGTCCTGTGCCTTCGGTTCCCATTGGTTGGGTAAGATTGGACTCCCGACCGTGCCAGAATCTTGTGCTTCAGCGGCATGGCTAGTGATTCCAGCCAGCAACACCAGCAGAGTTAACAGTGACAACATTTTCTTCATCTTCTTCATTTTTCCTCATCCTTTCCCTCGGGCTGTGAATGTACTTACGCAACAAAAACGTTGCGCGTTTGCATAAGCGTTTTCAGCTTATTACTACCATTGTAGCATACTTTTGCGATTTTGTCTAGTACTTTTTGGTTATGTTTTTATGTTCTTACAGTGGTGGGATGGTATAATTTTGTAGGAGTGCTCTTTTTGGAAACGGAGGTGATGTTTTGAAGTCAACAGATGACAGGGAGCGGCAGGAGGATCTAGGAACAAATAATATACCGGAGTATGTGCTTGATGATCGACGCCGCATTGACTACTTAAATTGGAATATTGAGCAAATTCGCAGAGCAACGGGAGACGCGGAGATGGCAAAGCTGATCGAAATGGATAAGGTAGGGTTTTCGTGGCAGATGCCAATTTCGCACAACACAACGGAGCTGAGAGAATTTTGCTATGGGGATGCGCATGGAAGGCGTGAAGCAAACGCTTATCTGCAAAAATTAAGAAACGCCTATTTTGCTTGGCAGCAATATGCTTCAGAATATGCAAAATATCAAGAACGTGTGCAAGCACTAGGAAATGGTCGGCAAGCGGATTTGGTAATTTCGCTTAGGGGTGCGGAATTAATACTATCGCCGGAGTTTTTTGCTTCGCGCGAAATACTACTTTTCAAAAAGCCAAGCATCCTCTGCTCATTTTCACAACTATCCCTCGATGGGTTCAAAAGTAATCTGGAATACATAGAATGGAAAGATCAGGAATATAAAGCAAAGACCGACCACGACAGGCGAGTTAAAATCGCTCTACAAGCCCTTGCTTTCGAGAGTTGGGAATGCAGACACATAAAATCATAGCCCCCGGAATACAGCTCAAACTGTTGCGGTAGCCGTTCAGCGATGCTGGGCGGTTTTTGCTAGATTATAGATATCATGCTTTGGCCTTGGATAGGTAATATTTAGTACGTGTTGTTTTTTTACAATGTTTAGCCTGAGAGAATAGCATTGAGTAAACGTTGTAATTTTTACAACATCTGGATTTTTGGTAGGTTATTTCTTTTTGGATTTAGATGCGGATTCGCCTTTGATTTCGGCGATCTGGTCGCGGAGGAAAGCCGCTTTCTCGAAGTCTAAGTTAGCAGCAGCGAGCTGCATCTGAGACTGAAGCTCCTTAATGAGACTGGGGATTTCTTCAGGCGGAAGGCGTTTGAGATCGAGCTTGGTAACCTCCGCCTTTTCGGGGATAATGGCACGGAGACCTGCGCTAATTTCTTTCTTGACGGAACGCGGAGTGATGTTGTGTTCTTTATTATATGCCTGTTGAATCTCGCGGCGGCGCATGGTCTCGTCGATAGCTTTGTGCATGCTTTCGGTAATATTGTCGGCATACATAATTACTTTGCCATTAACATGACGAGCGGCGCGACCGATAGTCTGGATAAGTGCAGATTCAGAACGAAGAAAACCCTCCTTGTCGGCATCGAGGATAGCAACCAGCGAGACCTCTGGCAGATCCAAGCCTTCGCGCAAAAGATTAATACCTACGAGCACGTCATAAACGCCGGCACGGAGGTCGCGCAGAATATCACCGCGTTCGAGAGTGTCAATATCGGAATGGATGTAAGCGACCTTAATCTCGCGTTCTTTCAGATAATCAGTCAAATCTTCGGCCATCTTCTTAGTGAGGGTAGTGACGAGAGTGCGTTGGTTTTTGGTGATGCGATACTCGATTTCTTCGATAAGATCGTCAATTTGCCCCTCGGAAGAACGGACTTCTATTTCCGGATCAAGGAGGCCAGTCGGACGGATAACTTGCTGGGCGGGTTCTGGAGAATGCTCAAGCTCGTACGGGCCAGGGGTGGCGGATACATAAATAGCATGATTGATGTGTTGCTGGAACTCTGTAAAAATGAGCGGACGATTATCAAGGGCGCTCGGCAAGCGAAAACCGTGCTCAACAAGAGTTTCTTTGCGGGCATGATCGCCATTATACATGCCGCGTACTTGGGGCAAGGTCATGTGGCTTTCGTCAACTAGGAGCAGGAAGTCTTGCGGGAAAAAGTCTATTAGAGTGGCAGGGGGCTCGCCGGCCTTGCGACCGTCGAGGTGGCGCGAGTAATTTTCGATCCCCTTAACAAAGCCCGTCTCGCGGAGCATTTCGAGGTCGTATTTGGTGCGCTGAGAGAGGCGCTGCGCCTCGAGGAACTTGTTGTGTTTTTCGAAATAATTGAGACGCTCCTTAAACTCAGCCTCGATACCAGCAATGGCAGTTTCGAGCTGATCTTTAGGGGTGGCGTAGTGAGTATTTGGGAAGATGTGAATACGGTCAGGCTTTTCCTTAGTCTCGGCAGTAAGCGGGTCGATAATACGAACGCTCTCAAGGGTGTCGAAACCAAACTCAAAGCGATAGCCCCATTCCCCGCTGGCCGGAAAGAGGTCGACAGTATCGCCCATGACACGAAAATTGCCGCGTTCGAAGGCGAGGTCGTTGCGATGATATTGCATAGCGACAAGATAAATCAGGAAATTCTGTTGAGAGAGCTGCTGCGTCTGCAATTCAGTAGGATTGCCCGTAATTATTTGTAAGGCGGCTTCAGTCAGTTCGGACTTCATGATCTGTTGCTCGCTCTTGGCTAAAAAGTTGTCCGTCAGAGTACCCGCAATCCGCCAACTGCCATTGGTCTTGACTAGCGGGAGCGACATTTCTGTATAATGATCAGGCGAACCAATGCCGTAAATACAAGAGACCGAAGCGACAACGATAGTATCAGGACGGGTGAGCAGAGCGACCGTGGCGGCGTGACGAAGACGGTCGATTTCGTCGTTGATAGCGGAGTCTTTTTCGATATAGGTATCAGTACTGGCGATGTAGGCTTCTGGCTGATAATAATCGAAGTACGAGACAAAATAATGCACCTCATTCTTGGGGAAGAATTCGCGGAACTCGGAGTAAAGTTGAGCGGCGAGGGTTTTATTATGAGCGAGAATGAGAGTCGGGCGCTGGTAATTTTGGATGATGTTTGCCATCGTGAAGGTCTTGCCGGAACCAGTGACGCCAAGCAAAGTCTGCTCACGCACGCCAGCATTAAGGCCGGCGGTGAGCTGCTCAATCGCCTGGGGCTGGTCGCCAGTAGGCTGATACTTGGAAACGAGTTCGAATTTAGGCATATTGTAATATATTATAGCAGATTTAACTAATAAAACTTCTCTTGTGAGAGATAATTTGACGTTTCACTTCTTACACCCGGGTTTTATGCTAAGATAAAGATATGAATAAGAGGAGGATAGGAGTTTATCGGAAGCGCAGGATTATAGCGGCATTTTTGGCGGCGGCGGGACTTATAGGGATTATTATCTCTAATCCTAGCAGTTACGAACAGATTTTTGAGCCTGGAACCGCGCCAGACGAGACTGTATCGGCCGCCGAAACGCCATCCGGTATAGATTTATCAGCGCCATTGGCGACAGAGGTTCTCGAACAGCTAGCGATTAAGGGGCGTGCGCCTAAAACTGGCTATGAGCGTACGCAGTTTTATTCTGGATGGCCAACGATTGAAGGATGTAGCCTGCGTCAGCGAATTATTCGTCGTGAAATAGGAGAGACGGCAGTTTTGAGCGACGATCAATGTACAGTGGTTAGCGGTGAGTTTGATGAGCCATATACAGGGCAGCATTTGATTTTCTATGAACGATCGGATTTTACGACGAGAATTCAGATTGACCATGTCGTAGCGTTGTCGGATGCATGGCAAAAGGGTGCGCAGAATTTGACAGCAGATGAGAGATATAGTTTAGCAACCGATCCGCTCAACCTCCTGGCGGTAGATTCGAGCGCTAATCAGAAAAAATCAGACGGTGATGCGGCGACATGGCTGCCATCTAATAAAGCCTTTCGGTGTCAATATGTAGCTCGGCAGATTTCCGTGAAATATAAATACGACCTTTGGGTAACTCAAGCTGAGCACGATGCGATTGCTAATATTTTGTCAACTTGCCCGAATGAGCGAGCGGTAGGAGTAGAGATAGATCAATAAAGGCGTCGCGGCTGGTCAGCTGCAAAAAAATAAGACCCTCGCAGTTCTGCAGAGCCTTATTTTTTTATACAACAAGTTTAGTTGTAATAAGCATTTTTCCACCCAAGTATTAAATTTTTGAACTTCAGACGACCCTCAACGTAAGATCTCGTCCGAACTTCTGTAACTATTTTATCACGCCTACGCTTGCCGTCAAGATTGTTTTTTACGATTTTTGTCACGCAATTTTGATGAAAATATGTTTTGATATTTTTGGAATTTTGGTTACTTTACCCCTGTTGACATTCAAAAACCGAACATCTTGCTATTGACTTTTTTAATATTGTGTGCTACAATATAATTATAACCTGAAAAGGCTATGCTGAGGGAAGGTATTTTTGTGTGCAAAAATACCCCATTTTTTGGGGTATTTTGCTTTTTAGGGCTATTATTGGCTTGCGTATATGATTATATGCAGCTAATCTTCCTTTTTCTTGAAATAAGCTTTGCCGAGGCCGCAAAGAGGACACTTATAATCATCTGGAACTTCGTCGCCATAATAAACATAGCCGCAGGCAGTGCAAACCCAAGCAGTCTTTCCCTGCTCGGTTGTAACTTTTTTAAGATCTTCTTTATGTTCTTGGTAGTAAGCATAGCTCATTGGAGTATCGGCGTTGGAGAAAACATCAGCTTCAACCATGCGACCGATATATAGCGTATGCGTCTCCATGTCGATAGCATCGACTTTTTCGCAAAGGATGTAGCCAAGCGAATCATCGATTACAGGAATATCGTTGATTCTAGTAGTTTTAACTTTAGCGAATTTATCGATATCTTTCGAACAGTTAAAACCGAAAGTTTGAATAATGGCTGGATCGGCTTTTTGACCAAGAATTGAAAGAGCAAATTTGGCATTTTCTTGTAAAAGCTTATGTGAATGATTGGTCTTGGCGACAGCCACTGTAAAGAGAGGCTGCTCGCCGGCGCTGGCGCGAGATACAGCATCAACAATACACCCTCCGCCCTCGGTAGTGAGAACGTAAACGCCTTGAGTAATTTTTCGTGTAATCTTTGGATTCTTCATGTTTACCTCTTTTATAAATCGTTGTCGACATGAGAGAGATAATATTGCCGCTCTAAAAACAAGAGCGACCGAGACCCTCTCGCATCCCATGTCGCAATATAATTCCTGGTGCCCCGAGCGTGAGCTTACTTGAACACCTTAACTACATTATAACATACCTCTGTGACGATACCTATGATACCCCGATAGAAATAGAGCCGGTCTCCCAGAGAACGCTAGATATAATCAAACAACAGAAGAAATATCTATTGTAGAAGCACTACCAGAAAACTTTTGAACTATTATCATCAAAAGAGAAAGGACGAGGTATGAGAACCCTCGCCCTTGTTGTTTTACAACAGCCGTAGGCTGTTTATTATCTCATATCCCCCACGGAGGTGCTACGCAACGCCCGAAGGGCGCGTGGTTAATTGGGGGCGAAAAATAGGAAAGTGGGTTGCTAAAGTGTTCAGATACACCCGTAGAGCCCCCTTGTCCGTCTAGCTTGATGTATATGGAGTGGCTTACAGTCCACGGAATAGAGTGCGCTTGAGTAGTATCTGTCGCATGATTAGCTGTTCACTAGTTATTTCTTTGGTGTCTATTGATTTTGCTACCCCTCTTCCACCCGGCTTTATACCACCCCGCCGTAGCCCCACCAAGCGAAGGCGGGCGAATCATTAAAAAGTAATTGGGTTGTTGTCTTATAGTGGATAGACACGGCTTGAGAATATGCGTTTTAAGGTCTAGTGCTCTAGTGTCTCTCCTATAAGTAAGCAAGTGGAATACGCAAGATGATATAAGTACCGTCTTTGATGTGAGAGACTCAAAATCGCACTATTTAATAGTATAGATGAACATCATAAAGCCATATTCTGTGGCTTCAGATAGGGTATTTTGGGGTGGAAAAATAGGAGAGTGATTGGTTTTCTACTTAGTCCTCTTATATGGAATAAAGACATTAGGAAGATATAGACCTCTGTAAATGCTATATAGGTGCGTCTGTATGGGTATCGGCGTTTTATATTAAATCTTAGTATCTCCCGTATGAGTTTTTGTTTTTTCTTTGATGATAGTGGGTTGAAGTATTGGTCTCGCTATGTACGAGTATCTTTCTCCTTAATGAATCTCCTTTGACGACCTTCTTTGGTGGTAGTGGTGGGTCTCTTTGTATTGTGGGCTAGGTATGGTATAATATAGATGTCTTAAAATCAATTTAGCCAACAACAGGTGTAGGCTTTGCCCTGCATGATTATGTCTTAACTAGGGCACTGCTCGAAGCAATAGGCATAATCCTGTTGTAGGCAAACGATTTTAAGACACTCGTAGCAGTGTCCTTTTTAATGCATTGCTCTACTCTTTTAATAATGAAAGGAACGATATATGAAATTGAGTGGTGATGATGCTAATCGCTGGGAACAGACAAGCAATAAACTCCGGGAGTTTGAAGAACGGGTCGCTTCCTATAGAGAAAAGGCGAAGGTCATAAATAATACCTTATCGGAATTATTGGTGAGCCTGGAAAAGACGCAAGAAAGCATCTCGGAGCTTAGCAAATTAACCTACAAAGAATCGCTGCGTCAAGTATCGGGAATGTTGAACGCTGATGAAAATTACACACCAACAGTTTCAATAGAGCCACAGTCTCAATATGAGATTCAAAAGAAACCTGCGAAAAAGCCCAAAGCTAAAGGCAAGAAGCCTACTCATGTTGACGACAAGACACAACCTATAGTTCCGAGACAAACAAATCTTTTAGATGCTGAGGATAAGTAGTATGTCCGATAGCCTCATAGATACTTCCTCGCTTAATGAAGAAAAAGTTCGTCTCTACAATAAAATGGAGCGAACTAACGACTGTATGTATATTACGGGTCGAGCTGGCTCCGGCAAGTCATATCTGCTAGACTTCTTTGTTAAAAATACTCATAAAAGCGTAGCTGTTGTAGCCCCTACTGGAGTTGCTGCGCTTAATATTAGAGGGCAAACGATTCATTCGTTCTTCGCTCTAGATATAGGCGTCCAAAATATCGCAGAGATTCGCAAGAAAGGCGTTTGGGGTAAACTTAAGGAAATCTTGAGTAGAATAGACACCCTAATTATAGATGAAGCCTCTATGGTGCGAGTAGATATTGTAGAAGCTATCAATGTTAAGCTCCAGTGCGCCAATGAGAGTAAGGAGCCTTTTGGTGGTAAACAAGTGATATTATTTGGTGACTTATATCAGTTGCCGCCAGTGGTAGAACCTCAAGTTAATAGATATCTCACTGCTGAATATGGCAATGTATTCTTCTTTAATGCTCCAGTATTTGAGCGCTTAGCTCTAACGGTTTACGAACTTAAAACTGTCTTTCGTCAGAAAGATGCTGCTTTCGTAGGTATCTTAAACGATATAAGGATTGGCAAGGTGACCGACAATGAATTAGAAGTTCTCAATTGTTGCTCTGGAAGTAGACCTAAGAACCAGCGAAACCACGCAGTAGTGCTAACCCCACGCAATGAAGTTGTTGCCCGTATTAACCAAGAGAAGCTTGCTCAATTACGAGGACCAGAATACATTTATAAGGCAGAAATTACTGGAGATTTCAAACACAGTTCCTATCCCACCGAGCCAGAACTAAGACTTAAGGTTGGTGCTCAAGTAATGATGCTTAAGAATGATAGTGGCGATACTCAACACGGCGAGAATCAAGGGAGGCGTTGGGTTAATGGCACTCTTGGTGTCATCTCTGATTTAGGAGAGGACTTTATCAAAGTGATGATTAACAAGGTAGAACATAGCATTGACCGCGCTACCTGGGAGAAGAATGTTTACGAATATGACGCAGATAAGAAGAAACTAGCCTCGCATCCTGTAGCTACTTTTACGCAGTTCCCAGTGCGACTTGCGTGGGCTTTAACTATCCATAAAGCACAAGGGCAAACCTATCAGGCAGTAGAAGTTAACCTTGAGGGTGGAGCTTTTGACGCCGGTCAAGCCTACGTGGCTCTGTCTCGATGTGTTTCAATGGACGAACTCTACTTGACACATCCGATTAGTCGTGATGACATCATAGTTAAGCAAGAGGTTGCTAACTTTATGGATAGACATAGAGACGATGGCTTCCGTGATGGGATTGAAGTAAGTGATAAAGCTAGGCGTCGAGAAGAACTATTGGCAATGCTTAAAGCGTTAGATGAAGAGGACTAGGTGGAACTTGTAGGTTGGCTTTCATTATTGGGTTGGATACTGGGTGAAATTGTTATCTGCCTATGGGCTCTAGTAGTCTTTAGGTCCGCAGAGGACAAGAAGCTCGGACTGAGGGTTATTGGGCAATTACCTCTCGCTATCTGTATTGGCGTCGTCCTCGGGTTCTTTATGTGGTCGATTCAGAATAACACTCACGACGAATCTATTTCTAACTGGCAAGCCTTAGACGCCAATACTAAACTTACCTTGTGCGTGCTAATCTGTGCGCCAATTTGTTGTTTATTGCTCATGAAACTCATTAAAGTCATAACTTGCCTTAGAACGTATCTACTGTGTAAGCTTCAGCCCTCTAGAAAGAGTGATGCTTCTCAACGTTCCGGAAAACCACGCTATATGCCGAACTCCCCAAAGTTTAACGCCCTCTTTGACTTAATGAATGACCCAGCGCTTAACAATAGTGATAATGTAGAGAAATGGGCTAAACTTGCTAGAGAGCGCAGAATCATATCTAAGTCACCAATAGAATTACCCAAAGTAAGCCTAAAACCAACTTCTATTCCAGAGCCACTTCAAAAGAGTTCAAACGCTCCAGCGCGAGACGTCACAGTGGTGAAAAATCTATCGTCGGACGCTAAGAAGCTACTTAGGGGTGAAGTTATACGTCAACTTAAGGCTCTTAATATTAAAGATAATCGCCAGCCACGACAAGTCATTAGAGAACCGATTTCGCCTAGCTACGGCAGTCAGAACAACTGCGACACGCTAAGCCAGCCAGTGACACCAAAGCAACGTCTCAAAGCAGAGTTAGAGCGTGAACTGGCTAGGTTAAATGACAGATAGGTTCACCGACGCTAGGTCGGTGGCGTCGCAGACGCTTGTTGTAATAAACCTTTTGTGCTAAAATAGGGGCAAGAACTTTTAATATAAAAAGCGTCGTAGAACGGGTTAGAGAGAATGCCTTAGAGGAACGCCCTGCGCACTGATAGCGGCAACGCTATCTAAAATCTCTAACTTAAGTTCCAACTGGTGATGGCAGTGTAGACAAGGCGTGAGCCTTAGCCCCATCCTTTGAATTAGAAAGCTACGAACAAATTGGCTTTGGAAGGAAGCCGTTTGTTTGTGGCATTTTTGGTTCTTAAATGTCCGACAAAAACCAAAATGAATGGACGAAGCCGAAGCAGGCAACAATCTAATCAAATTAACAAACTACCTTAAATGGTCGCAAAAGACACCTAACCCCAATCCGGAGTGGACAAAGTTTGATACGGCAACCACAATGAGTGATAATAGAGGCGGTGTCATTAAGTTCTAGGTGGTGAGTGTACCGTGGTATAATATACTTATATGGCACGCAAGAAAGAAATAGACGTAACGAAACTAAATTACATCTTATACGCGCGCAAATCTACCGAGGACAAGGGCAGTCAGGAGCATTCGATTGATGACCAGATTAAGGACTGTAAAGCCTTAGCGAAGCGTGAGGGGCTGCATATTAGGAAGATTGTTCGTGAAGAGAAATCTGCCAAGGCTCCCAACAATCGACCAGCCTTCAATGAAATGCTAGAGGAAATTAAAGCTGGCAGATATGACGGAATTATCGCGTGGCACCCAGACCGATTGTCTAGAAACTCTTTAGAGGCTGGTATCATTATGGACTTATTTGACAAGGAAATTATCAAAGATATGAAGTTTCCTTTTTGTCGTTTTGAGAATGATAGTAGTGGGAAGCTGATGCTGAACATTTTGTTTGCCCTTGCCAAACAGTATTCCGAACATATTGCCGAGGGTGTTCTTCGTGCTAATGACAATAGGCTGCCAGAAGGTAAGTCCTCTGGCGCACCCAAGTGGGGTTATAATCGTAATCTCAATGGCTTTTATGAGCCAGATGACAACTTCGATTTAGTGCGTAAGGGCTGGGAGATGAAGCTTGACGGTAAAGGCAATAAAGAAATACTGAAGTTCTGGCTACAAAGTGGTATGGAGAAGAAGACCAAAATAACTAGAAAGAATAAGAAGCAACGCATCATCAAGCCCAATATAAACACTCCAACGAAGGTTTTTGAGGATTCGTTTTATTATGGTGTTCTAGTCCAGGCAGAGCAGGAGGTGGATTTGAGGCTTGTCGTAAATGACTTTAAGCCTATGGTGACCGAAGAAGAGTATAATCAGGTCCAAGCCATAATTGCCGCCAATCCACACGGTAAGACGGGTAAAACTAGCAAGAAAAATCGCGCCACCTTCTACCCATTGCGTAGTATGGTGCGTTGTGGTGTATGTGGTAGCGTGATGTATCCTGGTGCTAGTAAATCACGTAATGGCGAGCGATACCTGTATTATAGGTGTGATAATAAACACTGCGCTAGGGAAGCTAGGAGCGTGCGTGCTAAAGTAATATTTGATGAAATATACAGAGCCTTAGATAGCCTTAGCTTCAGTGAAAGAGAATACAAAATATATAGCAAGCGTATTGAAAAACTATCTGATGAGGAGCTAATTAGACTAAGAACCGAACGTCGCAGCCTGCAGGGTAGGCATTCCAATATCAGTGCGAATATTAGCCGCATTACGAATGAAGTCTTACCTAATCTACAAGAAAGCAATAAGAAAGCACGCGAGATAGAGCAAAATAAACTCGCTGGCCTAGAGACTGACTTGGTAGAGATTGAAGAACGTCTAAAAGTACTAGATGATAAAATTGACCGAGCTAAGGAAGTTATCGTGTCCAAGGATGAGTTCTTGAACCTACTAAAAAGTCTCCCACAACAGATGAGAAATAGTTCCGTTGCCGAAAAAGATGCGATAGCCCGAATATGTATCTTGAACCTCAAAATTGACAATGAAAAAAGGCCTCATTTCCTCTGGAAAGAGCCTTTTGCGACCTTGCTTGAAGGCAAGGAATTCACGGTTGGTGCCCGGTATGAGACTTGAACTCATATGGATTTCTCCATTCGATTTTAAGTCGAACGCGTATACCAATTCCGCCAACCGGGCTTAGTTGAATTATAGCACATTTCTACATAATAGATAAGGAATTTTGTAGTACTACCACTTACTGCGCTCGCCGTGTACGCCGCGCAGTTCGAGGGCACGACACACGTCGTGTAATAGCAGATTGCGAAAATCCATAACATTCACACTAATACCAAAAACTTCAGAAAGCTCCTCCTTGATGCCCCAAAAATGAGTATTTAGCAATAAAACCACATCCGGACGAATAAGGGTATCATCGTCGCTAGATTGAGCGATTCTTGCAGTGGGTTGGCGACATATAGATTGGCCTGGCAAAGTTGTATTGTCCATATTAGAAAATCCTCCGGTTAGCGCGTACGATCGTCGCACGTCAGTACGACAGCTATTTGCAAGAAAATTAATAACCTGTTCACGAAGAGGCGATGAGATTGGAATAGGCTTCGCTTTTGATAAACAGTGGTCAGTTTTCGGAATATTTGGAGAAGTAAGCGCAAAATAGTTTTTAAGCTCAAAACGCAAGACATCTACAGACATTTCATCAACATCAACAAGTTCTTCCCATCCCGAACAATCCGGTACGATAACCGTTGATTCGGGCAATCCCTGTCGAATCTCTTCAAAAATCGGCCTACGAACTAGTAGATCATTCATGAGTAAAACGACGCGATTAATATTATAACGTGACTGTAGAACTCGATAATAGTTGATTGACATACCAATAAACTTCTGCTGCGGATAAGTTTTTTGAAGGAAGTCCAGTGCGAGTGACACAACGTATCCGCCAAGAACAATCAGATCGACTTTACCAATATACTCGTGCAAAGATGCTCGTACTTCGTTATATAGCAAAGTCTCGTCTTGAATGTCATAGAGCTGACTTTGCCAGCTTGTAGCGCGGATTATCTCGACCGTGCCAAGCTCGGCTGCAAGATAATCAGCAACAAATTCCCCGCCCCATCCAATATCAAATACGACTATTTTTAACATTTATTTCCTTTACTCATCGCCTAGCTCCAATATAACTGATTTTGACGATTATTGGCGTCGATTATTGTAGTTGTCGAACATTTTGTATAATAGATAGGGGCGAAAAAATCTTTAGGATAAGCGTTGCAGTGCTGCTTAGGGACTTGATCAGTTTTTTGCAGTGGATATATTTAGGTCTCGAGCATGGTCGACTGAGAAAAATAGCTTAAAACTCGATGAAATACTCCACACTTTGACAAAGTGTGTTATAATACAGATATGGTTCTGTAGCTCAGTTGGTAGAGCAGAGGCCTGAAGAGCCTTGTGTCGACGGTTCAAGTCCGCCCGGAACCACCATTATTGACTTTTCCAATTTCAAGTAGCCCATCGAACTCTGGCTTACAGAGGTAGATGAGGCTATTTTCGTTGGTTAAACGCAGGTTTAAGAACAGTTTTCGCACAATAGCATCTTTTTCGGCAAAAGTGCCATTTTTGAGACGTTTTCCAGAGGTAGAGATAAGGTTTAAGAACTCGTTTTTGGTGAGTTTGGTGGAGTTTGGATCTTTGATTTGTTCATTGACAGCCTTTATGTCATCGTTGATTTCGCCAATAATAGCGTCCAGTTCGTTTATACGTTTTCTCGCCTCCCTGAGAGTGGCTTTCGGTGTTTTAGCGGACGGTTTTACAAGGTTAGTGTAGTTTGCGTTTGCGGTCTTTAATTCGTTAGTATAACGCCGTTTAGCCCCATTCAGGCTAGAGCGTTCGTTTTTAAGCTCGGCGATAGTCTCATTGGCATATTCATCTACTGCCTTGCTATACTCGTCATAAGTGTTTTTATCTGGTTTGAGAGCGTTTAACGTTTCATAGAGTTCACCAAAGACCACCTTCGCTCTGACGACTTTGTTGGTGCGTTCGCAATCCTTGTTTTGACAGTGGTAGTAAATAAACTTTTTGCCTTTAGCATTACCACCACTCGCTCCTGGATACATTTTATGACCACAGCAGTCGCAATAGAGCATACCACGCAAAGGTAAGTCAATGGTCGCGTTGGAGCGTCTACGATGCGTAGTGTGTCGTCCGTCAAGGATTTGCTGGACTTTGTCATACTCCTCCTTAGTAATCATAGGCTTGAAGTCGGCTTCAGGTATAGTCGTAAGGTCAACGGACTCGCCTGCCTGTTGGAGTTCGCCATAATACACGGTGTCACGGAATATAAGGGTAAGACTTTGCTTGGTCGGACGTATATCCTTTGGCTCACCGCCATTCTTAGGCTTGGTCGTATAGTGGACATCATGTTTTTCCCAGTCACGCAGAACTTCAGCCTGCGAATCGCCGTTCAATATCATTTGCCAGCCACGCTTAATATCGTCATAGCATTCGTCAGGAATATAGTATCCAGCCTCACTACGTTTATAGCCCCATTTCGTCATACCTGCTGATTTTCCACGCTGTAAATTATGAGAATGACCGCGAGAGACCGACTCAGACAGGTGTTCAGAATACTGTGTTGCGAGCGAGAACAGCACAGCCAATGTCAAGCGTCCACCACTGTCGTTGCTATATGATATAGTTGGGAACGCAAGGGCTTTTAGCAAAGGTTCAGTTTTTTCCTTTGGTGGCGTAAGCATATCTAGTATTTGACCTGCTTCAAGCATATTGCGAGCCAGTCGGTCAGGATGCCAAGCCAGTATGGCGTCATATTCACCAAGTTCTATTTTACTAATCATCTCATCGAACTTTGGGCGGTTGTGCGAGTATTTAGCAGACTTTTGCTCTATAATAACCGCTGCAACGTTCAGGCCCTCAGCGTTAGCGTAGGCCATACATTCCGCAATCTGGTCTTCAATAGAGTTGACCTGCTTGCTACTTTCCTCAGTGGACTTACGAGCATAGAGGGCGTATTTAAGGTTGGCAGAGTCTTTACCTTTTTGGTCAGTCATAGTTAGCATCCTTTCCTTCGTTTCGCGTTCCCTCGCAAACCATACAGGTAGAGTTTGAACCCATCATATTGCTCGTAGTCTACTTTCTTGCCTTTTGGGTCTATTTTTCGGAGTTCCTTTGTCAGGCCCAGCAATTCCTTTCTTGACCGATGTGATATGGTTTTTTGAGTTTCTGGTTGCTCGTCAGGCAACGCAGGTGGAGTTTCCACCGTTCCGAATATCCGCCTTATAGTTTCGGGTATAGGGCGGAGTTCAGCCTTTGATTTAACGACAGTTGCTTTACTTCTCATATATACTATTATAACATCTTTATTTACTTTTTTCAATACTATTTTAAGCAATACGATGACTTTCATCTCTGTTAGTGATGCGTTGGTTAATACGATAGTCAATGTTTTGTCGTATGACGCATTTTAAGCGTTTTGAAGACGACTCTCGGTCTCAACTGGTATATGTTTCCATTTTCACAAAATAAGCCCCTATATGGGGCTTCTAGGCGGTAATTCTACAAAATCAGTCAAAACCAGTTATCATTGGCGAACGCTGGGTCAACAAGGTCAGCGTCAAGGTCGTTAGCTTCAAGTTCCGCCTGCCGTTCCAAGTTCTTTTCCATATAGCGATTATAACTCCAGTTATAAAACATTCCAAGTTTTTATGATATAATAGGAGTGTTCACATTTTTCAAAAACTACCAAAGGAATAGCGAGAAACTATCTTTGTCAGACGATGAGAACAGCCCTTGTGCTAGCATCAAGTCTGACTTGGTAGCGAAAAGTGTGAACAGCCTGCTCAAGGGCTGTTTTTATTAATGCCATTGAACACAGGAATAGTCAATAATTTATTTTAGGAGCATAAAGTGGCAACCAAGCAAGAACAATCAAGTTCAAAAACATTAAATATAGTTCTAGTAATAGTCGGCATAATCGCTGTGCTGATTTTTATGGGTGTTATAACACGCTTTACGATGTTCTCTGCGACCAATAAGTTAAACGAGCAAGCAGAGGAGCTCAGAGAGACAACAAACGACCTTACACGCAAGAGCGATTTAGCAAAGATATACAGCGATATATACGAATACGAAATGAACAACAATGGTAAGCTTCCCAACAGCACGTCAGCAATCAAAGGGTATTTATCAGTCAGTTCAGATCCTGATGGCGAGAGTTATGATTTTGATTTTAGTAAGTTAGAAGATGGGCAGACAAAGAGCGTCACAACCTTTGACCATACTATTTACTTCGTCAGTCACGCAGAATGCGATGACGATAAGGCGGTCTATTCAAGTTCGGCAAGAGACTTTGCTTTACTCTACCGTTTGGAGAACAAAACAACGTATTGTTATAGTGAGTAATGAGGGCGAACCCCCACATTACTGGCAAATCAGTAGCAGCAATCTCGTTGATATAGAATACGGTTTGCGTCATATTTGGCTAATAATCGCATAATACCGAGAGTATAAGTACAATGCCTGTCCTTATATAACAGGGTCAGGTATTAGTAATCATATGGTTATAGATATAAGTGGTTAATAATAGGATCATACACTATAAGACGTACTCGATGTTGGACAATAGCTCTTTCGCTTCTTCCATACGGAACTCGGGTATATAAAAATCTTTTTTGCTGAACTGACCGTATAGGACTTTTGCTACTTGTTTTGGTGGTTTGAGTAACGTCCGTTCTGGGCCACCAGTGCCATTTGGTATCGACTGTAGTTGATGGCAGATGGCACTTTTTGTGCATTCAGAACGGACGCGAGCTACAGGCCAATAGTCTTGTGGTTTTGCTGTTGGTAGAAGTCCTCGCCAGTTTCCTAGCGAGGATAATACCGTACATTCTGTTAGCGCTCATTACTATAATAGTTGTTCTAGTTCTCTTTTTACATACCTCAAATCACTATTGGTGAGCAATGGAATCAGGGTTTGGATTTCCGAAATACTCTTATCCCACCATCTGAATTGCTCCAAAAGTTTTATCAGGTCATCATCGAATCGTTTCCGTAAAACTTTAGCAGGATTGCCGATTACGATGGTGTAAGGCTCAACATTATCTCGCACTACCGTATTAGTACCAATGATTGCTCCATCGCCAACCTTTACGCCAGGGAGAAAAGTCACATTTTGTCCAATCCAAACATCGTTGCCGATTACCGTATCGCCCTTCAAGCCCATCTCTGTTTCGGGTGGCGTATCTTGTTTCCAGCCTTCCAAAGTATAGAACGGAAAAGTTGTCACGGCATTTCTCTGATGATTTGCTCCGTTCATTATAAACTCCACCCCAGCAGCGATTTGGCAGAACTTACCGATAATCAACTTGTCGCCAACGAAGTCGTAATGATGTGAAATGTGACTCTCGAAATCCGTGTCAGCAATGTAGGTAAAATCTCCAACAATTACATTTGGTTTCGTAATAGTTGGCTTAATATAAATCTCCTTGTCATAACCTGCTATGGGGTGGATTTTGTTTGGATTGGGTATAACTTCTTCGCTCATAAAATATGTCCTCTTCTACTTTTATTATACCAGTTGCGCTAACCGCTTACAGTATTATAGTCCAATTTCAAATGACATATTCCCAGGCGACCGATAGTTCGCTGATGGTCAGTTTAGCCATCTAGCGTAACTTCGATAGCCACTTCAGGCGAGTTGCTCGGCATACTTCCATTATAAGCCGGTAGCCTCTATTACGGCTTTATGGAAGTCTGGGTATTTGTCACACCAACGGTAGAAGGTATCAGTAGAAATGCGAGCATCACGACAAGCATCAGACACAGTATAGCCATCACGAATCAGGACGAGGATTCGCTAGGTGATTTCTGAGGCAAACTTACTATAACGGCTTCAAGTTGCTTAAGGTCTCCAAGAAGGAAAATCCTCGCCAGTTCCTGGCGAGGATTAGTTACATGTTTAGACATTAAAGTGCTCGTGATACAAGGTCATCCCAGAGATTATCAAGATTATAGAATCCATCTTTCTTAGCGGGCTTTTTAGTCATGACTTTGGCAATTTCCAGAATATCATCTGCGAGCTCATCAAATCCGATTGTCTTACAGCTAATCTGAGTATTAATATCGTCGTCGCCGTAAAGAATCCACTCGTTAATGAGCGTTTCAGCGCTATAATGAGAACCGTTGACGATTTGTATTGTCTTGTTATAGGCTGATTCGATACGCGCACCGATCATCTTAGCAGCTTCGCTTGGCAATGGTTGACCCTGCCAATGCTGCTCCATTAACACAAGATTATCGTGTATTTCGGCAAATTTGACAGCCTCATCGGCGAACTTCTTCACTTTGAAGCGAAAGTTGCCACCCAGAAAAATCGGTATCAGCGATGTAAAGCGCTTTAACATATAGAGCTGAGTGGAATTAAGGCCAGAAGTTCCAATAATGAGCGGCTTCTGCAAAACGGCCGCTAAAGTCACTACCTCTTCTAAACGACTTGGATGGGAGAAATCAATAAATACGTCAGCATTCCAAGCTCCAAGAAATGGAAAGGTAAGCCGACTATACCGAAGCCACCGCATATCCTCGAAGGATGTGTCTCCTATCGCCGCGATATTATTCATCTTCATACGACTGATTCCTGCTATGACCTTAACGTCTTCTCGCTTCTGCGCCGCCTTCATGACCGCCCGCCCCGTCCTACCAGTTAGGCCACTGAAAACAATTCTTACAGGTTCCATACTGCCCCTCCCCTTTTGCTTGATACTCTAATTAAATAGTTATAACCATCGCTGGTCGGATCGCTACGCTTAATGGTGGAAATACGATGATTTACCTCGGCGGCTTCGGCGCTATATTCAAGATGCATCATAGACATTTTGCGGACTTTGACATAGACGCCGATCAATGTCCTGGCGCCAGACGTCCGCATGAGCTGCGAGAATTCACAGCGCTTAGACTTATTACTCGAGGTTTTTGGATCTAATAACGTAACAACTATTGAATGGATTTTGAACGCCTGCG
Organism: uncultured Candidatus Saccharibacteria bacterium; assembly: GCA_948663575.1. GTDB lineage: Bacteria > Patescibacteriota > Saccharimonadia > Saccharimonadales > Saccharimonadaceae > Nanosyncoccus. The sequence goes on along the minus strand of CAPNAV010000001.1, from coordinate 1,943 downwards.
TTAGAGCCGAAGCATCAACCTTTTTGGCGTAATAGCGCGCATTCCCCTGCAAAATCCCCATAAAATCGCTCAAGACCTCATTATTAAATGAATCATCAGCCCCGAAAATCATGATACCGACCGGATGTTCCATCTCAGTTTTGACTTTGTCAAGGATTTGTTCTGGCGTGCTTACTTCTTTGATTTCCCGTTTTCTACTCATATTGCCCCTCCTAGCTATATTTTTTGGAATTTTCGAAGTACTGCTTGATTTTAGTATATAGTATATAAATTGTCAATGATGCCAGCTTGTAGTCTAAAAATCTAAGAACAAGGTCAAATGATTCATTTTTTTACGGTAATCTAGTGAAGCATAACTATAGTAGTCATTGGCGTAAATATTACATCCATACTTAGACTAAAGAGGTGCATTTTACAAGTGGCCGATGGAATATTTACTCGTAAGCCTCTCCTTAGAGCTTTAAGTAGCGTCAAGGTTTTCCTTGGGGGGTGTCTTTGGCCAGCAAAATCCCCTGCCGAACGAGCTGGCAGGGGGATAATGGCGACACCCTTAAAATTAATTTTGAGGTTCGCTAGATTCCGGTTCCATGAGCGGCAGCATCAGCGCAAAGATCATCCCAGATACTATCGATATCATAGATGTAGTGCCTAATAACACGTTTCTCGGCCATAATCTTAGCGATGCGAAGAATATCGTGCGCGAGTTCATCAAACCCCACTGTACAATACTGCAGCTCGTCAAATTTCCACTCGCAGATCATTTTGTGCGGATCAAGCGTGACGTTCGATTTCACCATAAGCTCACTACCTGTAGCCTTGAGGATGCGCTTCCCGAGTTCTGCCGATAATGCGCTTGGCATAGACTTACCCTGATAGAAGTTCTCGTATAGAGTATACTCTCTGGGATTTTTGCACGCCACCTTCTCAGCTTCATCAATGAACCTTTTCGCCCCCATGCTGACTATTCCACCCTGGAAGATCGGAACCTGGGTTGAGAGATCATAAAGCATAGCCAGTTGACGGCTAGACAAACCCGTAGCATTAGTGACGAGCGGCTTATTAAAACGCGCTGCCAGCCCGATAATTTCCGTAAACTGACTGGGATTGGAAAAATTAATTATCATGTTAACCTTATCCATATCCACAGCATTGATTCGCATGGCACCGAGATTATTGAAGTAAAACCACTGAATATCGTCGGTAGATTCCATTAACGCAGTGGCATCGCTAAAAGACATTAAGCCATGTTTAATTCCGCCTACGATTTTTACGTCATCCATACTCTTAGACTGTTGACATGCTGCAAGACCAAGTTTGCGGTCGAGGCCGCACCATAAGATTTTTACCATATATTATGCCCTCCCTTATGTGGTAAAATTATGAGTAAAAGAACCGTTTGTTATATAATGTGCCCACCTTTTCTTTTCCATATATAGCTATCCCTCCTTAGTATATTTTGAAAAAGCTAGGTACTTCTTTATTTTATAACAGATTGTCATTTACGTCAATAGTTACAACTGCTTTTTGAGGAAATTATGGGAAAATAAGGAGAGTGTGAAAAAAATGAAAAATTGAATGATTGCGGAAATTTTGGAGATTTTGGGTTCCCTTTTCTGAGGGTTTATGCTATACTGATAGCGTTGGGGCAGTAGCTCACCTGGTAGAGCGTAGCATTCGCATTGCTAAGGTAGTCGGTTCAAGTCCGATCTGCTCCACCAGAGATCGCGAAATTAATACTTCGTTATGGTTTACCAAGATATGCTGTGATAGCTCAGTCGGTAGAGCGCATCCATGGTAAGGATGAGGTCCCGGGTTCAAATCCCGGTCGCAGCTCCAGAAAGATAAAATACTAGAATATCAGCTTTTGCTGGTATTTTTTTGCTATACAGAATCAAAACCACCCCTCCAAGGGGTGGTTTGCTCAGCCCTATAAGGGCATGTTA